>JBDSIR010000146.1:0-72651 GCA_039917855.1 Gemmatimonadales bacterium
ACGCCGGCGTGGGTGATGAAGATCTTCGACCCGTTGAGCACGTAATGATCCCCTTTGTCCACCGCGGTCGTGGCGGTGCCCGAGGCGTCCGATCCGGCGCCAGGCTCTGTCAGGCCGAAGCCGCCGAGCACCTTGCCGGAGGCCAGGAGCGGGACGTACGCCTTCTTCTGGGCCGCCGTGCCGAAATCGACGATCGGGGAAGTTCCCAAGTTGGTGTGCGCACTGATGGTCAGGGCGTGGCTCGCATCCACCTTGGCCAGCTCGTGGATGGCCACGTAGTAGCTGATCTGGTCCATCCCCGCCCCGCCCAGCTCTTCGCTCCACGGCACGCCGAGGAGGCCGAGCTCACCCATCCGTTTGATGTTCTCCCAGGGAAAGGTCGAAGTGGCGTCGAGTTCACGCGCCACCGGCGCCACGTGTTCGCGCGCGAAGGCCGCGACCATTTCACGAACCTGATGGTGATGGTCGGAGAGGTACAGGTTGTTATCCATCGAGATTGGTACGAGTGGAAGGAGCGGGCGGGATCGGCTCGACTCAGTCGATTTCCGGCGGAGGGGCAGCAGGTTCGCAACTGCCGCGGTATGCATGGCCTTCACTGTCATACAGGTCCCAGTCGATCCGGGCGAGGGCGGGATCGACGCCGACGATGTCGACCTCCCAGCGATAGGTATCGAGCGGCCGATACCCCCAATGCAGCGCACCGATCGTCGTTGACCGCCCGGCCGAGACCAGGGTGAGCGTGCTCTGGGACCAGCGCTCAAGACTCTTGCGGCCCTGCAGATCGACGACCACGGCGACGAATACGGTATCGTGCAGCACACAGCTGACCGGGATCGGGGCGAGCCGTCGCAGGGCCACGATCATCGGGATCGAGGCGGACGGCCGAATGATCCGGGCGTACTTCTCGAACCCGATCGTCGACACTGATACCGACACCGAATCAGAAGGGACGGTCGTGCGGAAGATCCCATCGACATCGGTCACTTCGATCTTGCCCCCGAGGTTGACCTTCACCCCCGGGACGGAGCGGGCGGTGACCGAGTCGACCACCCGGCCGCTGATCGCCACCAGCGCGACCTGCTCGCCCCCGCCACCATCGGGGGGCGCGAACTCGGTGCCGGCGCATGCCGTGATGCCGAGGAGCAGGAAGAGAGTCGGCGTCCGCATCACTCAGAGAATAGGGTAGCGTCCGGTCAGGCGCCAGACCCGGCGTTCCCCGCGTCGTCCGGCGGGGAGCGCAGGAGTGCGAGCAGCTCCTCGCCGAACGCCTGAAGCGCGCGGGGTCCGAGTGCCGCGACCGTGGCCAGGGCGGCGCGATCGGACGGCGGCGCCTCGGCGATCTGCTGCAGCGCGAGGTCGGTGATGACCTGCCAGGGAGCCACGCCTTCCCCGCGGGCACGCCCTTCCCGCCATTCCCAGAGCCGCTTGAGGAGGGGCGGGAGCGTTTCGACCGGGGACGCGGACAGCGCCACCACGCCGAGGGCCTCGAGGATCCTGGCGCCGAGTCGGGCGCAGATCTCGCTGCCAACACCAGGCTCGGCGGCGAGCGCGGCGGCGTTGGACGGCGGGGTCTCCGCCAGCCTCGCCATGACCTCCGGCTCGAGGACTGCCCCGCCCCACGGGGTCTTGACCGGCGCGAGGGCCGAGCGCAACGCCCGGAAGCGCTTCCGCGCCTCTGGGTCGAGCGGGCGCGCTGCAAGTTCGCCACGGCAAGACGCGCATCCGGCGCACTTCAGGAGGGTCTCGCCGAAATACTTCACCAGTGCGGCGCGCCGACACCCTCGAGTGGCGGCGTACCGCTCGATCGCACACAGGCGCGCCAGCGCCCGTTCCCGCCGAGCGGCGACAGGGCGCCAGTCCACCCCGCCCCGCTCGGGATGCAACTCGCGCCGTAGGCGCTCGGCGCTCTCGCGCACGTTTCGCGGGGCGCGTGCTGCGTACTGCGGGTCAGACCAGATCTGCTCACATTGGTCGCGAGGAGGAAAGGTCACGTCCAACTGGCGTCGATGAAGGGTCGCGTCATCGGGGTGGTGCAGCAGCACACACCGGGCGGACCGCCCGTCGCGCCCGCCGCGACCCGCTTCCTGATAGTACGACTCCGGGGTCGGCGGCAGGGTCCAGTGCACCACGAGCCGGACGGTGGGCTTGTCGATCCCCATCCCGAAGGCGCAGGTGGCCACGACGACCTCGACCTCATCCTCCAGGAAGCGGCGGAGCGTCGCCTTGCGATCCTTGGCGGGAAGGCCTGCGTGGAACGGTGCGGCCGCGATGCCCCGGGCCGAGAGTCCGCGCGCGATCCCCTCCGCGAGTCCTCGGGTGGGGACATACACGAGCGTGGTGCGATCCTCGGTCCGGAGGAGCGCGAGGAGGCGATCCCAGCGGTCGCGTTCCGAACGCACCGCGACCACGCCGAACCAGAGGTTGGGACGGTCGAAGGATCCAAGATGGAGATCCCACCTGCCGCGGGTGGCGCCCCACGCGCCGAGGCGTAGGGTGGCAGCGATGTCGTCCCGCACCTCCGGGGTGGCGCTGCCGGTCAGGGCAACGACCGGCGGACGGCCGAGCTTCCAGCGGAGGCGACCGAGCCGGCGGTAGGCGGGGCGAAAATCGTGCCCCCACTCGACGAGGCAGTGCGCCTCGTCCACGGCCAAGAGCACTGGTCGGACCTTTGCCGCGGCGAGATCGGTGGACAGGCGCTCGAGACGCTCGGGCGAGACGTACAGAAGCTTCAGCTCTCCGGACTTCACCCGCTCCATCACCTCGGCCTGTTGGGGCGCCTTGAGCAGAGAGTTCAGGGCCGCGGCCGCTATGCCACGAGCTTGCAGCGCGTTCACCTGGTCCTGCATCAGGGCCAGCAGAGGCGACACCACCAGCGTGAGTCCATCGAGGACCAGCGCGGGGACCTGGAAGCAAAGGGACTTGCCTCCCCCAGTCGGGAGGATGGCGAGCGTGTCACGTCCCGCGAGGATCGACTGGACCACCCGGCGCTGAGCGGGACGGAAGTCGGGAAACCCCCAGTGGCGGGCGAGAAGGGCGCGCGCCGTGTCCAGTCGCTCCGCCAGAGGGTGCGAAGTGCGAGGTGCGAAGTCCGGGGAGGTCGGAGCGGCCATGGCCCCAACGTACCGATTTGCGAAGAGCGCTCCGTCACCAGAAAAGCGCGGGCCGACCCAAAAATCGCGAGCGGAGCCGACCCCCAGCCAGGGCACCCAGCACTTCGCACCTCGCACTTCGCACTTCGGACCTTGCCGCGCCCCCCCCGACCGGTAGCTTCCCGAAGGGTCACCCCCACCATGCCCGATACCGTCGCCGTTCGCTGTCCCGAATGCGGGACCTCGCTCCCGAATCTCGCTCGCGCCTGTCCCCACTGTGGGGCGGCGTCGCCGGTGGCGCGCACAGCGGAGGGGCTGCTCGCGAGCCCGGTGGAGCCCTCGGCGCCCCCCCCGCTCGATGACCCGGAGCAGATCCCCATCGTCGAGGAGCTCAAGGCGGAGCTCGAGCCACGACTCGTGCTCTTGAAGCCGTTGGCGAAGGGGGGGATGGGGCTGGTCTATCTGGCGCGCGACCCGGCACTGAAGCGACTGGTGGTGGTCAAGGTGCTGGCCCCGGCCCTGGCGCAGAACGACCGCGCCCGCGCCCGCTTCAAGCGGGAAGCGGAGTCGGCGGCTGCGGTGGCGCACCCCAACGTGGTGAGCATCTACGAGGTCGGTGAGCTGCCCCGCACCGGGACCTCGTACATGGTCATGCAGTTCGTCGAGGGTCCCACGCTCACGGAAGCCTTTCCGAACGGCACCGTCGCGGCCGAGGACCAAGCCCGCCGGATCCTGGGGGAAGTGGCGAGCGCGCTGGCGGCGGCCCACGCCCGCCGCCTGGTCCATCGCGACATCAAGCCGACCAACGTGATCCTCGAGCGGGAAACGGGCCGGGCCATCGTGCTCGACTTCGGCATCAGCGCCGTGCTCACGCCGTCGAAGCCGCGGGGGTCGTCAGGTCGCATGGCGCGCCTGACCGGCCCGCAGACCATCGTCGATCACACCATCATGAGCGGCCTCACCAGTGAAGGTGTGGTGATCGGGACACCGTACTACATGAGCCCCGAGCAGGCCGCGACCGAACCGGTGACCCCGAAGAGCGATGTCTACTCGCTCGGCGTCCTGGCCTTCGAGCTGGTGACCGGAGGGCTTCCCTTCGTCGAACCGACGCCGACAGCGATGGCGGCGGCGCACCTCAACCAGATGCCGCGCCCGGTGATGGAGTTGCGGCACGATCTCGATCCCGAGTTCGCCGCCCTCATCGACCGCTGCCTGTCCAAGTTGCCGGCCGATCGTCCCTCGGCGGAGGCGATCGCCCGCGCCCTGATGCCGGACCAGGGCACCCAGATCGAATGGCCGCCCCCGGGGCTGGACCGCCTCACCGGTCGCGGATGGCGGGCGCTGTTGCGCGCGGGCGCGGCCGAGGTGCTGGCGTTGCTGTCGCTGGCGCTGGCGCCGTCGCTCCGCACGCTCGAACCGCATCAGGTGTCGGTGATCAGCGCGGCCGCCGCCGTGGTGGCGTTCGCCTTTCTGATGCTGATGGCGGGTGCGACCGCCTCCGACGCCATGACGGGGATGCTCCGCGGACTCAAGGCCGGCTACCCGCGGGACGTGCTGCTCGACGCGGCGCTCGACAAACGGCGCGATGCCGGGGATTTGGTGAACGGCGTCGGGGTGTTCGCGCTGGTGCAGGAGGCCCAGCGTCGAGCGATGCTCCGTGCCCGCCGCGCCGGCGCCGCGACTCTGCTTGCGGGCATCGCGGGGACCGGACTCCTTTCCGGCGCCCTGGGCGCGGGTCTCCTGGGCAACGACCAGACCGGGATCGCCATCGCCGCGCTACCGCTCACCCTTGGCCTCCTGGTGCGCACGCTCATCACCGGCGCGGAACGCCGGGTGCGTATCCGAGCCACCCGCGAAGCGGGAGAGCCGGTCTTCTCCCGCACGCCGCCGATCCGAGCGGAGCTGGTGAAGGGGTGGCTCGAAGATGCCGGACGCAATGCGCCCCGCCCCGGGACTGCTCAGGACCGGCTCCGACTCGAAGCGCTGACGCTCCCGTGGCTCCTGTTGCTGGGGCCGCTGGTGGCGCTGGTGGGTGCGTTGTTGCTAGAGAGATAGCGCGAAGTGCGAAGTGCGGGGTGCAAATTGAAAGGCACAGCCTGTAGCCTGTTGGCTGTCGGCTGTCGGCTGGAGGCTTTGGGGACCGCGGTCAGGCCCCAGTTGATTTATTGGGGCGGCTAGGGGGTGGGGGCCGTCGGCGTCCAGAACGCCTCGAAGTTCTCCCTGCCGTTGCTCAGCACGACGTGGGGGTCGCTGTTATCGGCGCCCGCAAGCCAGAGGTCCCCGGTGCCGTAGAGAAGCCGCGTGCCATCAGGGGACAAGGTGGGCGGACGGTTCCCTCGGGCACTTCCGAGGAGGTCATACCGGGAGGTCGCAAGTTCCAACCGGCCTATCACCCAGTCGTTCCCGCTGACGTCGAGAAGGAACAATGACTGGCCGTCGGGAGACCAGGAGGGGAGGTACCCCGTAAAGCCCGCCGTGCTATCCACTACCACCGCCTCGTCGCCGGTGGCGAGCATCTTCGTCACGACCCAGCGGATCGCAGTGTGGTGGACGGGCTCATAGACCTGACGGATGAACGCGATCCGTTCGCCATCTGGAGACCAGTTTCCCCCCCAAGCACTGACCCCATCGGGGAAGGTCAGGCGTTGCAATCCTGACCCGTTCGACCGGATGCGGTAGAGCTGCTTATCAGCCGAAGGCGTGGCCTGATAGTCAAATAGGATCCAGTCATCAGCCAGAGCCCATTTGGGATTCGTCGCGCGTACGCCAGCTGGGAGTACCACCTTCCTCAACCCCTCCCCCGAGGCATCGACCAGAAAGAGCTCCCACCAATCCTCGAAGACCACCGTCCGTCCGTCAGGCGAGACGGAGGGGCTCTCAGGCCAGTGCAAGTGACCGAGGAGGGGCCGCGGATCGGTGCCGTCCGTTGCCATGGTCCACAACGCCGCGCTTGCTGTGTAGTGGGAATCGGGATGGATGCTGGTGAAGATGATCCGATCGAACAATGGTGGTCCGGAATACCCGTCCGGACCCGTGGCTCCGCCCTCTCCACGGCACCCGAGGGCGACGAGGATCGCGAGCGACACGGAGGTGAGGCGGATCACCAGTCTCATTGGATGCCCAGAACGAGCGAGGGGTACTGCCCAAGGTGACGACCGGTGTCGCCCCCCTCGCACAACCGACCCTGATCTGAGTGCAAACGGGGGCCGGGGTCAGGCCCCCTGAGGTCGCGTTCGGAGATCATTTCCGGAAGACTTCCGGCCACCGGCGGACACCGTACCACCGCTTTCCGTCCTTCGGCATCGACCAGACATTCGAGACTTCACGCAGTTCCGGGAGGACTTCCTTGCCCTTGCCGACCGCCACGCGCACCGCCTGCCGCCACGAGCCCTGGGCGCGCCGCTTGGCCCACTTGTCGGAGCCCGCGGTAGTGATGCCGGCAATAGGGGTATGTCGGATGGAGCGGCTCATTCAGCGATCCCAATAGGCATTCTTGCGGTCAGCGACCCGGACGACTACGACGAGCACCCGTTGGTCGTACACCTGATAGAGGATCCGAAAATCGCCTGAGCGGATCCGGTACTCGTTGCGGCTCCCCTTAAGCTTCTTCACCCCGTCAGGTCGGGGATCATCGGCCAACGCCTCGATCCGAGCACCGACCTGTCGTTGGATCTTCCGAGGTAGCTGCTCGAATTCCGATTCTGCATCTTCTGTGAACTCGATCCTGTAGGCCACCTTGCTCCTCCCATCAGGTGCAGGGCGCCCTTCCGATCATCGCTCAGAGGTCGAGCCGCTTCTTGATCTGTTCCCAGGGAACGCGCTTGTCGCTCTTGGCGAGGACGCGGCGCATTTCCTCAAGATCGTAACGGTCTTCCAGAGCCTGAAGAAGGTCAAGGTCGGAGGCCGAGATCATTGCGGCAACACGCTTTCCGTGCCGCTCAAGGACGATCCGGTCTCCCCGCACCGAAACCTCATTCAGTAGATCGGATAGTCGCTCCCGAGCCGCGCTAGCGGATACACGTGTAACTGACATCGTGAACTCCTGACCGGCACTGCATCGTCGGCACCACCGACGGGCATGCGGTAAGGGCAGATCGACCCCTCTGGCGGCGGATGGGACAGCCAATCCCACCCAGGGGGTACGCGACGCCAATTAATGCGCCACTTGATGGCAGGGCCCCACCCCACCATCCGAGACAAATATTAGTACAATTTGTACGATTTGTCAATAACGTACAAAACACCGTCGCCCCGGGGACCGAGGTCAGGCCCCCTCTTTGTTTTTCGGCTTGGCGAACCGCAGGATCACCCCGATGATGGCAAAAATGAATGCGGCCAGGATCATCCGGTCATCGTGCTGCAGCATGCCGGTAAGGCCAAGAGTGAGCGCCGCCATGAGGATGCCGAGGCGGAGCATCTGATAGCTGGGCAGCCATCTGCGCCTGGGAACGGCCGGTTGGATCTCTTGGGGTCGTTGGTCGTTGGTCATTGGTCGTGAACGTGGGAGGGTCGGCGATCGCCATCACGGATCTACTGGACATGGGCCAACAACCAACGACCAGCGACCAATGACCTATTTCTTGAGGAAGGCGCTGATCGCGGTCCGGAAATCGGGGGTCGCTCGGCTCATCGCGTTGATGCGGGCGCCGAGCCTGATGGCGTCATCGAAGGGGAGCCCGTCCTGGGCGTAGCAGAGCTGCTTCGTCAGGGCGTACGCGGTGAGTGAGACGCCGGTCAGCTGGTTCACGAGGTGCGAAGTGCGAGGTGCGAAGTCCGGGGTGCGGATGACCTCGGTCACCAACCCAAGGGCCTGGGCCTCAGCCGCTGAGAGGAGGCGGCCGGTGGCGGTGAGCTCAAGCGCTCGCTTCTCGCCGACCTGGCGCACCAGCATCGCCATCACCATCGCGGGGACGAAGCCGCGCTGGATCTCGGGGTAGCCGAACTGGGCCGTGTCGGCGGCCAGCACGAGGTCACAGGCGGTGGCGAGGCCGCATCCGCCCGCGAGTGCCCTCCCCTGCACCACTGCGACGACCGGCTTGGGGAGCGCGCGGAGCCCCTGGAACAGGGCGCCCAACCGCAGCGCGCTCTGCTCGTTGTCGGCGGGATCCTTGTCGGCCGAGGCGAGGAGCTCGTCGAGGTCGGCGCCGGCGCAGAAGTCCTTCCCCGCCCCCTTGATGACCAGCACCCGAACGGCGGGGTCGTGGTCGGCGCGGGCGACGCCCTCGTGCAGCGCTTCGATGAGCGCCGACGACAGCGCGTTCCGCTTGTCGGGGCGGTTCAGAGTGAGCGTGAGAATGCCAGCGTTGAGATCGGTTTGAAGCATCGGGTTCGTCGTGGTTCCCGGGTGAAGGGTCGAGGGTCGAGGGTGCATCACCCTCCACCCTCCACCCTTAACCCTTCGCCTGCTTGGCCTGGGTCGGGAGCGATCTCAAGATCGCCGCCGGGACGGGGATCCGCATCCGGAGGAGGGCCGTGGAATAGACCTTTCCCTGCGCATCGGTCTTGAGCGAGATGGTGCCCCCACCATCGAGCGCGCCGTGGAGGAGGAAGTTGAGCGCCCACAGGTTGGGGAGCTCGAAGCGTTCCACTCCGCTCACCATCCCCTTGAAATGCGCCTTCACGCGCGCCAGCGTGACTTCCTTCCGGATGAGCTCGTACCACTCCGGCTGGAGCGCGATCAGCCCGACATTGGCGGTGTCGCCCTTGTCTCCGCTCCGGGCATGGGCAAGCCACCGAAGCTGCACCTGGCGGGCCTGTGGGCCAGTGGGCCGGTGGGCCTTCTTCCGAGCGCTAGGCATTGAGAACCTCGACGTGGACATGAGGTTCCACCACGGTCCGGTCGATCAATGCCGGCCAGTACGCCACGATCTCCTCTACCGCCGGGCGGCCACCGGCAAACCCGGTCACGCTCGGCGGGCCTGTGAGGACCAGGGGTGCGATCTCCCGGCTGAACCGCTCCACCGCCTTCTTGTCGTTGCTCCGCACCCCCACCCTCAGCTGCACCTCCGCTTCGCGGCCAGTGGGCCGGTCGGCCAGCGGGCCATGCGTCGCGTTCACGCCGACAAATTCCGTCAGGATGGTCTCGAACTCGAGCCCGAGGTCCTTGAGCCGCTGGCGAAGGATCTTGTCCGCGGCTTTCGCCTTGTCGTACGCTTCGGGCCAGCTGTACACCAGCGTCCCGACCGCCTTCCAGCCATAGTGATAGGCGATCGAGACCTTGAGCTTGTCGGTGCGCGGCCCCCCGCGGATGCCGGAGACGGCCACCCGGTCCTTCCCCGCCTGCTTGAGCCGGATCGAGGTGAAGTCGGCGACGCCGTCGGGAGTGATGTAGTTGTGGGGGTCGCCCATCTCGTACACCAGCTGTTCGCTCACCGAGGCCACACTCACCACGCCGCCGGTGTTCGAGTGCTTGGTGACCACGAAGCTCCCGTCGGGTGCGACCTCGACGATCGGAAAGCCGGGGTCGGCCAGCCCTTTCACCTTCCGCCAGTCCTTCAGGAGGTTGCCCCCCGAGGCCTGGGCGCCGCACTCGATGATATGCCCGGCGATCGTCCCGGCGGCCATCTTGTCCCAGTCGTCCCTCCCCCAACCGTGCTCGTGCACGAGGGGACCCAGCGTGAGGCCGGTATCGGTGACTCGGCCTGTGATGACCAGATCGGCGCCGCGGCCCAAGGCCTCGACCACCGGCGCCATCCCGATATAGGCGTTGGCCGAGACCACCTGGTCACGGATGTCGCTCAGAGGACGGCCGGTATCCATGTCGCGCATCTCGTGGCCGGCGGCCAGGAGTTCGTCGAGCCGCGGCAGGATGTCGTCCCCGGAGACGAGAGCGACCTTGACCTGCGCCGAGAGGCCGAGCTTCCGCGCCGCCCCGATGACCGCCTCGGCGCAGGCGCGTGGATTGACCCCGCCGGCGTTCGAGATGACCCGGAACCGCTGCGACGCGAGATCGGGGAGGATCCGTTCCATCAGCGGCACGAAGTCGCGCGCATAGCCGTGATCCGGGTCGCGCGACTTCTGCTTCTGCATGATGGACATGGTCACCTCGGCGAGGTAGTCCATCATCAGGTAATCGATCGGGCCGCCCCGGACCTGACGGACCGGCGCTTCGAGCCAGTCCCCCCAGAATCCCTGCCCGGCGGCGATGCGGACGGTCTTGGACATCAGCGCATCAGCGGCGTCGGGGCCCGGGCGAGCGGGGCCTCGAGGGTCCAGGGCTCGGTGCCCCCGACCGCGGCGCTCCAGCGTACCAGCGCCACGAAGCCGGTCGGGAGCGCCCAGGGTCCCGCGGCCGTGGCATAGCGCACCCCTTCGGGTGTTCCCGGCGCGAGTGTGATCGTCACGGCGCCGGCGGGTGCGAGCGCGACCCCCACGGTGTCATCGCCATAGAGACGGATCCGCGCGGTGACGGTCCAGCGCTGACCCGGGGTAGCGCTGGCCCAGCCCGGATAGAGCCGGAGGTTCGCGGTCGCGCCTCTGATTTGGCGGGAGATACCGGCGGAAAGGCGTCCGAAGGCGTAGTTGAGCGGGGCCTTCTCGATCTGGCGGCCCTCGGCGTCCTCGAGGGTCACGCCGAAGTCGGTGAAACGGGACCAGTCACCGCGGGGCATCTCGATATCGATCTCCACCCGCTTGACCCACTTCGGTAGGTCGATCGCGAGGCGGCCGGTATCCGCGCCGACGCCGCTCAGCGTCTCTTCCCGCGCCCCACCGATGATCGTGCCCGAGGTGGTGACTGTCACCGGAGCACCGGTCAGGTTCCGGAGGGCCAGGATGGCGGCGTCCCCACGGAGATCGGCGATCATCGTGAAGGGAGCCTGGGTCAGGTGGACGCCAGCGGTGCTGGAGGAGATCGGGGGCGCGACCGCGATCACTTCGTAGGTGCCCGTGCTCACGTCACGCGCGTCGACGCGGAACATCGGCGCCGCACTCCCGCTCGAGCCCTCTTCTTTGTGCCCACCCCGGTACGGTTGACCGCCGGGTTCGTGGAGATAGGCGCGGATCACATCCTTGCTCGCGCCGGAAGCCACCATCACCGCGAAGGGCCGTCCCGCCTCGGCGCCGAAGCTCCATCGCCGCTCGAGGCCGGGGCCGAGTGCCACGGGGATGACGTCGACGTCGGCTCCAGAGGGCGAGGGCACCACGATCGTGTTGACCAGTCGGGCCACCGGCCCCGCCATCGTGTCGGCGCCCCAGAGGGTGACCGTGCCGATGTAGGTCCCGGGGACCTTGAGCGCAGTGGCATCGTAGGAAACAAGCATCTCGCCGGTCCCGCGAGGAAAGCGGACTCGCGGTGCCACGTGGAGCCAGCGCGCATCGGTGCGGGTCGTGAGATCGAGCGGACTGGCTGCCCCACTGCCGGCCCATTCAATGCCGAAGCGCTGGAGCGTGTCGCCCGGCGCGAGTCCCGCGCCCCTGAACGCCGCCCCGGTGCGCTCGCCGGAACGCCCGATCGCGAACGCGGTGAGCGCCGACCAGTTGTAGTTCCCCGCGAGCCAGCTCCACGCGCGCCCGACATTCGGGAGTCCGGCGCCTTGGTCGATGATCGAGAGACCATCGAGGGGTTGGGCGGTGGTGACGAGCGCCTGCCGCACCCGCGCCGCCACGACCGGCTTGCCGGTCTGTACCAGCGCCGAGGCCAGGAGGGCGGCAAGGCCGGCAGCGTGGGGCGAGGCCATCGAGGTACCCCCCTTCACTTCGTCGCCCTGGTTCCAGCGCGGCACTGTGGAGTAGGCGACGCCGGGGGTCACGATGTCGGGTCGGGCCAATTCGCCGCCGCGCGAGCTGAAGTAGGCAATGGGGTCGGGGCCGACGCCCGGGTCGCGCATCAGGAAGGCGCGCGGGAAGGTGGCGCCGACCGAGATCACGCGGGAGGCCGAGCCGGGGAAGCCGACGGTGGAGTGGCCGGGGCCATCGTTGCCGGCGCTGATGGTGAAGATGATGTCGGGATGCGCCGCGAGGACGGAATCGAAGAGGTGGTCGATCCGCGCCCTTCCTTCCTCCTCGTTGCCCACCCCGAAGCTCATGTTGAGCACCAGGGGACGGCGGCGCTCCGCGGCCACCCGGAGGGCGTAGTCGAGGGCGGCCATCATCGACCCGGTGGTGGAGATCCCCCCCTGGGCGTCGTTCGCGATCTTGAGCCCGAGCAGCTCGGCGCCCGGGGCGACGCCATCGAAGCCGGCGACGCCGTACATCTCATTTCCCGCGGCGATGCCGGCGACGTGGGTGCCGTGGGCACTGTTGTCGAAGTAGAGGTCGAGCGCGGGTTCGCCCCCCTGCTCCGTGAAGTTGGCGGCGAAGCCGAGCGAGGGCGCCCTGCCGGCGGGGGCCCAGCCGAAGCTCTCGCGCGCCACGAGGTAATCATGGATCGGCCTCTCGTTGCTGAGCGAGCCATCCCCGTCGAGGTCGGCGAGAAGCACCCAGCCGTCGGTCGCACGGGTGACGAGGATCGGGAGGGTATCGCCGACCACGTTGTTCCAATTGACGTCGGAGGCAGGGACCTCCCCCAGCGGGATCTCACGGAGCACGCCGGCGTACCAGGGGCCCGTGGCGTTGAGACCGAGGAGCCGACCGAACCCTGTCAGTGAATGGCCAGCGACGCTCACCGCGTCCCCTTGGGGGGTGATGCGGGTGAGCGCGATACGGCCTTCGCCTGAGAAATCCCGGAGGTCGACGAGTTTGGGGGCGCCGGTGCTGGTGGTCTTGAGTCCGTCGGTGTTCGGATCGATGCCGGAGTCGAGGATGGCGATCAGGACCCCGCGGCCATCCCACTCGGGGTGCGTCTGCAACCAGGCCGGCACTCCGGTCGGTGCCAGCGGCATCCAGTTGCGCTCGTACGCCGTCGTCGGCGGCTGCAGATGGGTCGCGTCCGCGCGCGCGCGCGGCGTGGTGGCCGGGGGCAGCGCCGGCGCGACTGGTGTGGGCGACGTCTGCACGGAGGGGCCGCAGGCGGCGACCAGCAGAGCGAGAGCGAGGCCTGTCCTGAGGGACAGCGAAGGAAGTGGGGAGCGAGAAGACATTGGTTCCGTTGGCCTAGCGCAGGTCGAAGGGTCCGAGGTGCGACCCGGTGTTCCGTGAGACGACATCGAGCAGGAACGCGAGGGTATCGCGCGTCTCCTCGGCGGTGATGATGGCATCGACGTGACCGCGGGCAGCCGCGGACTTGGCGTCGAGCTGGTGCTCGTAATCGGCGCGCATCGATTCGATGGCGGCTTGCACGTCTGGAGAGAGGGCCGTCCCGGCAGTCCGTGCCCGTTCGAGGGTGGGGCCGTGGACGGCGCCCACCGCGCTCTCCCCCTCCATGACCGCCATCCGCCCAGTCGGCCAGCTCACGATGAAGTCGGGGTCGAATCCCTGCCCCGCCATGGCGTAGTACCCGGCCCCGGAGGCGTGATTGACCGTCAGCACGAGCTTCGGCACCGAGGCCGTCGCCATCGCCTCGACGAAGCGGGCACCGGCGCGGATGATCCCGGAATGCTCCGCCTCGGGACCGACCATGAATCCGCTCACGTCCTGCACGAAGAGGATCGGGAGACCCTCCCGGGCGGCGGTCTCGATGAAATACGCCGACTTCTCCGCGCTCTCGGTGTAGAGGATCCCGCCGAAGCGCGGGGCCGTACCGGGACGCCCCTTGATGACGCCGCGCTGGTTGGCGAGGATCGCGACCGGGCGTCCCCCGATGCGGGCGTGGCCGCAGAGCATCTCCCCGCCGACCGCGGGCTGGAACTCGTCCAGCCGACCCCCGTCGAGGATGCAGGCCAGGATGTCGCCCATGTCGTACGACATGCGATGATCCTTGGGCAGGATCTTCTCGAGGTCGGCGGCGGGTCGGGACGCCGGGGCCTCAGGCCTCAGGCCCCGGGCTTCGGGAGGCTTGGGGAGTCGCGCGAGGTACTCGCGGATCATCGTGAGGCAGGCGCGGTCGTCCTTGGCGGTGTAGTGCGCCACCGCGCTGATGCTGGTGTGGGTGCTGGCCCCACCGAGGAATTCCCCGTCGACGGTCTGGCCGGTGGCGCCCTTTACGAGGTTCGGGCCGCCGAGGCCCATGAAACTGGTCCCCTCGACCATGTAGATGACGTCGGAGAGGGCTGGGAGATACGCCCCGCCCGCCACGCAGCTCCCCATCACCGCGGCGATCTGCGGGACCTTGAGGTAGCGGCGCATCAGCGAGTTGTAATAAAAGATGCGGGCCGCGCCGTACTGCCCCGGGAAGACCCCTCCCTGATAGGGAAGATTCACGCCGGCCGAGTCGACCAGGTAGACGATCGGGATCCGCTCCCGCATCGCCACCTCCTGCGCGCGGAGGATCTTGGTGATGGTCTCCGGCCACCAGCTCCCCGCCTTCACCGTGGCGTCGTTGGACACCACGACGACCTCGCGCCCCTCCACCCGCCCGATGCCGGTGATGACGCCGGCCGACGGCGCCTGCCCGTCATAGCGGTCGTACGCCACCAGAAGGCCGAGCTCGAACCAGGGACTCTTGGGGTCGAGCAGGCCTTCGACCCGCTCGCGCGGGGTGAGCTGCCCCTTGGCATGTATCTTCTTGGCACGCTCCGGCCCTCCCCCCTGCCGCAGCTTGGCGGCGAGGGCGAGGTACTCCTTCGTCAGGCTGGAAAGCCGCTCGCTCAATCCTTGAGGTGGGTCGCCGCCCACTCCTTGATATACGCGATCAGGTCCGTCGTCGGGGTCCCGGGGCCGAAGAGCTTGCCGATCCCCAGTTTCTCGAGGGCGTCGGCGTCGTCCTTGGGGATGATCCCCCCGCCGGTGACCAGCATGTCGGCGCGACCATCCTTGACCAGGAGCTCACGCACCCGGGGAAAGAGCGTCATGTGCGCGCCCGAGAGGATCGAAAGACCCACCACATCGACGTCCTCCTGCACCGCGGCGGCGGCGATCATCTCCGGCGTCTGATGCAGGCCGGTATAGATGACCTCCATCCCGGCGTCACGGAGGGCGGCCGCCACCACCTTGGCGCCGCGATCGTGTCCATCGAGACCGGGCTTGGCGACGAGCACCCGCACGGGGCGGCCGGGGGCCGGGCGCACGGTCGGGGCGTTCTTCACGGCCATCATCATATCAAGGCTCCAGTGCCGAGCAGTCGGTCGACCACCGCCGCCACATCCGGGGCGGTGGGCACATCGCGCGAGGCGTGGAGCCCCGCCGGGTCGAGGAGCACCGCGGCCATCCCGGCGCGGCGCGCACCGACCACATCCACTTCGTACAGGTCTCCCACGTACAGCGATTCCGCAGGACCCACCTCCAGCGCTTCGAGCGCCGGCAGGAAGATACGCGGATCGGGCTTTTCGAACCCCGCCAGCTTCGAATCGACCACCACCGTGAAGTACTCCGCCAGCCCGACCGCTTCCAGCGCCTCGGCCACGCGGCCGTCGCTGTTGGAGACCACCCCAAGGCCGATCCTCGCGTCTCGAAGGCGCCCGAGTGCCGGCGCGGTACCGGGATCGACGCCAGTCCACAGGTGCCGGTCGGCATGCAGGGCCCAGAGGACCCGCTGGACCTCTGCCATCTGCGCCCCCGGCACCCCCACCTCCGCGAACAGCAGCTCGATATAGCGCAGTGCGCGCTCCTGGTCGGTCCCCTTTCCCTCTTCCATCGCGAGGGCTGCCTTGGGCGAGGCGGCGCGGAGCATCGGTGCGGTGAGCGGCAGTCCCAGCGCGCTCGCGACTGCCGGCGCGATGCGCTCGTGATCGAGCCCGACGAGGGTATTGCCCGCGTCGAACAGGACCGCGCGATACTTCACTTGAATCGCAGCAGGGCGGCGAGCCCGTCGACCGCCTTGGCCGCGGCCGCATCGTAGAGCACGTTGATGTCAAGTCGCTGGCGGAGCGCCTCTTCGAGCGCCTCGTCGACCACGTCGGTGACCGGCTCCGGATCGCCTTCCCCCTTCCACGCGGCATTCTCGCCCGGCACCACCAGCCGGCCGGAGCCACGGAGCCGGAACCCCGGACGGCTCGTCTCCCCGTGCACGAGGAGGGTGCGCACCTTGCCGTGCGCGAGCGCCGTGAGGGTATCGGCGACGCCGTTCACGGCCCAGCCGCGCCCGACCCCCTCCTTCATCTCGGCCACCACCGCCGCTTCGCGTTGATGTTCGTAGTTGGCGCGCACGTCGATCGCCGCCTCGCGCACGATCGCGGCCGTGGCCTCCTTGGGTCCCAGCGTCCCGACACCGAGGAGGCGCTCGAAGACGTACTGATGGAGAAAGGCCGCCACCGCTTCGGGGGTGCTGCCGGGGCCGAGGAGGATGACGCCCTGGAACGGCTCACGGCGGGCCAGGTCGAAGAGCCGAGCCGCCACGTTCTCGAGGTGGCGCTGCTGGGCGTTCCGGATCCGGTTGTGATAGGTGTGCTCCCCCATCCCGGCGCCCGCTTTGCGACCCAGGCGCGGCCGCTCCTCGTTGCCGAGGGTGACGAGCTCGGTCCCGAGCTCGGTGGCGTCGAAGGCGGTGACGCGGAAGAACCGGGCGTGGGTCCGGTCGACCACGCCGACGAGGAGACGACCGACTTCGTCCTCGATGCCGGCCAGCTCACGCACCAGCGGCGCGCGCGATACCGTCAGGCGCGAGCGGTGTACCGTCGGGAGCTCGAACACTTCCCAGAGACGCCGCGCCTTCGACGCGAAGAGCGCCAGCCCCTGGCCGTGCGGGAGCTGGCCCGGATGGGCGAGGTGTTCCTGGATCCGCTTCAGATCGGCGGTGATCGCGTCGCGCTCCGCACGGTCGAAGTCCATCTTCTCGACCGCCCGCTCCGCCGCCTTGATCAGGTTCTTCAGCTTGATGAGGAACTTCCCCCGCTCACGGTCACGGGGTTCGAGTTTGAGATAGAGGGACACGACCGGTGCGCCAGTACGCTCCTTGGCGAGGCGGTCGAGCTGCTTGTTGTTGGGAGTGGGCATTACTGCTCCCTTCGTTGAGTACGAGTGACGATCGTCGACCCGCGAAGCGGCGGACCCTCTCCGCGGTCTGTCATCCTGAGGGCGCTTCAGCGCCCGAAGGATCTCCGCCGTCCTTGCCGAGATATGGCATGGCGTCGTGCTTCATCCCAAACTCGCGCGGGTCGATCCACTGCTTCCAGTGAGGCATCGCAATACTTGTCCTGCGCAGGCCCCGTGAGGATCCCGGCAGAACTTGCCGGAGATCCTTCGGCCCCTGAAGGGGCCTCAGGATGACAGGGCGCGGGGTTCGTCCGCCGCTTCGCGGGTCACGACGTACCACACACCCCTAGAAGAACACCGGCTCCCGATACGCTCCCCACACCCCTTCCAGCGTGTGGCGGATCTCGTAGAGGGTGCAATAGGCACGGGCGCAGTCGAGCATCGCCGGGATGACGTTCTGGTCCTCGGTCGCCGCCAACTGGAGGGCGGCGAGCCGCTGTTCCACCAGCGCACCGTCACGCTCGGCGCGGAGCTTGGCCATTCGGATCCGCTGGGTCCGCTCGGCGGCGTCGGAGACCTTGAGGATGTCGACGTCGGGCTCGTTGTGTTCGAGAAAGCGATTGACCCCGACCACCGCCTTGTGGTCGGACTCGACCTCGGCCTGGAAGCGCGAAGCGCTCGACGCGATCTGGCGCTGGAACCATCCCGACTCGATCCCCGCCACCACCCCGCCCTGCGCCTCGATCTCGGCGAAGAGCCCTTCGGCCTCGCGCTCGAGCCGGTCGGTCAACGCCTCGATGAACCAGGACCCGCCGAGGGGATCCTGGACGTTGGGGACCCCGGTCTCGTAGGCGAGGATCTGCTGGGTCCGGAGCGCGATCCGCACCGAGTCCTCGGTCGGTAACGCCAAAGTCTCATCGAAGGCGTTGGTATGGAGCGACTGGGTGCCGCCCAGCACGGCGGCGAGCGCCTGATAGGCCACCCGCACCACGTTGTTGTATGGCTGCTGCGCCGTGAGCGAGACCCCGGCGGTCTGGCTATGGAAGCGCATCTTCCAGCTGCGGTCGTCGGTGGCGCCGTATTTGTCGCGGAGACGCCGGGCCCAGATGCGCCGGGCGGCGCGGAGCTTGGCGATCTCCTCGAAGAAATCATTGTGGATGTCCCAGAAGAATGAGAGCCGCGGGCCGAAGGCGTCGACCTTGAGCCCCCGCGCCATTCCGCGCTCCACATAGGTGAAGCCGTTGGCGAGCGTGAAGGCGAGTTCCTGCGCCGCCGTGGCCCCCGCCTCGCGGATGTGGTAGCCGCTGATGGAGATGGTATTCCATTTAGGCGCGTGGGTGCTGCCCCATTCGAACATGTCGACGATGAGCTTGAGCGCCGGCTCGACCGGATAGACCCATGCGTGCTGGGCCATGTACTCCTTGAGGATGTCGTTCTGGACCGTGCCCTGCAGCTTGGCCGACGGCACCCCCTGTTTCTCGGCGGCGGCGATGAAGAAGCACCAGAGCATCGCCGCGGGTCCGTTGATCGTCATCGACACGGAGACCTGGTCGAGCGGGATCCCGTCGAAGAGCGTCTCCATGTCGGCCAGCGAGCTGATCGCCACGCCGCACTTCCCGACCTCGCCCTCGGAGCGGACGTGATCGGAGTCGTAGCCCATCAGGGTCGGAAAATCGAACGCCACGGAAAGTCCGGTCTGGCCGCGCGCCAGCAGGAACTTGTACCGGGCGTTGGTGTCCTCGGCGGTACCGAAGCCGGCGAACTGGCGCATCGTCCAGAGCTTGCCCCGGTACCCCGACGGGTGGATGCCCCGGGTGTAGGGGAACTGCCCCGGGAGTTCCGCCGCGGGCATCGTGTCGAGCGGGGTATACACCGGCTCAAGCTCGAGGCCGGAGATGGTGTTGAAGTCGGTATCATCGCGGAGCGGCTGCTTGGCATAGAGCGCCCGCCACTTGGCGATCTCGGCGCGGAGCGTGGCCAGTTCCCGCTCCTGGGCGGCCAGGCGTTCGTCGACACGGGTCGTGGTCATCGGTCCCCTCCGGTGGTCAGGCGCGGGCGCCCTGGCGCAGGTGGTCGAGCACTTCCGCAGCCACCTCGTACGGGCTCACCCTCCCCGCCGCGATGTCGTCCAGCCGCTCGGCGATCCGCCGCTCGGTGTCGGTCTCTTCCTTGAGCCACGCCAAGGCGTGGCGGGTCACCACCTCGCGGGTCCGTTCGCGCAGCCGCTCCCGGCGACGGTGGGCGAGGTCGCCCGTCCGTTCGAGCCAGCGGTGATGGGCGTCGAGCGCGACCATCAGCTCGTCGATCCCTTCGCCCTTGACCGCGCTGGTGCCGAGCACCGGTGGAAGCCAGACCGCCGCGTCGGGATCGCCGGCATGCAGCACCGCCTTCCGTTCGGTCGACTTGAGCGCGCCGTGGTGCGCCGGGACATTGCGATAGGCGTGGCCGGTCCGGATGCCGAGGGTGATCTCGATCTCCTGCCGGAGCCGGTCGGCGCCGGGCCGGTCGGCCTTGTTCACCGTGTACAGATCGGCCGCTTCCATCACGCCGCTTTTGAGCGCCTGGATCCCATCCCCCGATTCGGGCACCAGCACAAGGAGGGTGGTGTCGGCGGTGCGGGTCACGTCGAGCTCCGACTGTCCTACCCCTACGGTCTCGACCAGGATCCGGTCGAACCCCGCCGCGTCGAGCACGTCGCAGACCTCCCGCGTCGTGGTGGCGAGCCCGCCGAGGGAGCCGCGGGTGGCCATCGAGCGGATGTAGACGTCCTTGTCGAGGGCGATCGCCTCCATCCGGATCCGGTCGCCGAGGAGGGCGCCACCGGTAAAGGGGCTGGTCGGGTCGACCGCGACCACGGCGACGCGGAGCCCCTCGGCCCGGAGGGCGAGGACCAGACGCTCCGTGAGGGTCGATTTCCCTGCCCCCGGAGGCCCCGTGATCCCGATCCGCCGGGCGTGCCCCTGGCGGGGGTGGATGGAGGCCAGCAGCTGCTCGAAGCCCGAGCGGCCATTCTCTACAATAGAGATGGCGCGGGCGAGCGCGGCGGGGCGCCCCTGGGCGAGCTCGGCGAGGATGTGGTCAAGATGCATCGGCTGGAAAATCACCGTCTTAGGCGACTGGGGCAAGTTCGCTGGCTGTGCCATCGGCCCGCGAAGCGGCAGCGACACTACGCCTGCTGTCATCCTGAGGGCGCTTCAGCGCCAGAAGGATCTCCGGGTCGCTTGTCGTGGTACTTCGAGGCCGTGATGCTGATCGGCAGCGATTCCAAGCATGGGCTCCGCGATCACCGCTCCGAACCAGCACGACGATCCTGGCATCCCAATCATGCCGGCCGGAGATCCTTCGGGGCCTGAAGGCCCCTCAGGATGACAGCGCGCGTGATGGGTACGGCCGCCCGGGACGGGCGGCCCTACTACCTCCGCAGGCTCCTCGCCTTGAACCGCAACGGATTCTGGAACAGATGGCTCGGCAGCAGGAACACCACCACGAACATCCCGAAGCTGATCATCAGCCCGAGCACCAGCACCTCGAGCCGGCGGCTGGCGAGATACACGATCGAGGTGATCATCCCGACCGTGAAGGCGAAGACCGCCAGCAGCAGCCGCCGCACCTGGGTGCCGATGAAGCGCTGCAGCTCGCCGACGTCCCGCGGATGCCAGCGGACCTTGAGTTCCTCGCGTTCCACCCGGCGGATCAGGTCGCGCAGGGAGCGGACCCCCTGGGTCACTTCCTTGGCCCAGTCGCCCAGTCCGGCCTGCGGCTCCTGCCCCAGGAGTGCGGCCATCAACTTCGGCCGCCATCGGTCGAGGACGGGCTTGAGCTCCTGCGCCACGTTCACGTTCGGGTCGTACCGAAGCGCCAACCCTTCCACCAGCGCCGAGGCCCGCCCGAAGTAGACGAGGTCGCTCGGCAGCATCAGCGGCCAGTCGTAGAACGAGTGGACCAGTTCGTCCACCAGCTTGCCGATCTGCCGGACGCTCGCCCCCCGCTGGCCCGCCAGTTCGACCACTCGCCGGGCAGCGTCCTGCACCGCCCCGCGATCAGCGTCGGGATCCAGGATGCCGAGTTCATAGAAACCGTTGATGACGCCGTCGGGGTCGCCCTGGGCGGCGGCCAGGACCAGGCGCGCCAATTTGGTCCGGAGCTCCCGTTCGACCGGGATGACCATTCCGAAGTCGAGGAGCACCACCCGCCCCCGGGGATCGACGAGGAGGTTGCCCGGGTGGGGGTCGGCGTGGAACAGCCCGTCGACCAGCATCATCTGCAGATAAAGCTCACCGACGGTCCGGACCAGGTGACGGACGTCGATCTCGCCGCTGGCGATCCGGTCGTGCAGCCGATCGATGCGGGTCCCCTCGATGTACTCGAGCACCAGGACCCGGCGGGTCACCAGGGCCGTCACGACCTCGGGGACCACCACCTGCGGGAAGGGGGCCAGGTTCTGCCGAATGAGCTGCGCCTGACGCGCTTCCTCGCGGAAATCGAGTTCCCCACCGATCCGCTTGGCGAACTCGCTGACGATGGCGCCAAGGGCCCGGGTGTGATGGTTCGGGAAGAGGACCTGGACGACGAGGAGGAACCGGAAGGCGATGTCCAGGTCGTCGTGCACCAGCTCGACGACACCGGGGCGGAGGACCTTCACGGCCACCTCGCGCCCGTGCCAGGTCGCGCGGTGCACCTGCCCGAGCGACGCGGCCGCCAGAGGCACCGTATCCCACTGCTCGAACAGCTCTGCCACCGGCGCGCCGAGCTCGGTCCGCACCACCGACTCCGCGACACCCGGTGCCAGCGGCGGCACCTGGTCGGAGAGCGTCGCGAGGGTCGAGAGATAGGGCTCGGGGAGGATGTCGGCGCGGACGCCGAGGACCTGGGCCAGTTTGATGAACGTGGGACCCAGCTCCGCGAGGGTGCGGGTCAGGCGCTGGGCGCGGCGGCCGTGGAAGTCCTCGCTGCGGTGGGGGGTCCCGCCGAACACGATGAACCGGCGCCGGTCGCGGAGGAAGCCGACGAGGAACGGCAAAAGCGCGAAGAGGACGCGGAGGGCCCGCATCAGAGCAGGAACTTCGTCGCGAGACCGAGGAGCAGGAAGAACCCGATCATGTCGGTAAAGGTCGTCACGAAGATCGACGACGCGACGGCGGGGTCGACCTTGAACTTCTCCAGCAGGATCGGAACGAACGCGCCTGCGAACCCCGCCACCATCAGATTGCAGGTCATCGCGAGGAAGACGATCACGCCGAAGCGGATCCCCAGACCGAACACCATCGCGACGAGCATCACCACCAGGCCGTTGCCGACGCCGTTGATGAGCCCGACCACGACCTCCTTGGCCACGACGCGCATCCCCTGCCCCTTCGGCACCAGGCCGAGGGCCAGGCGTCGCACCGTCACGGCGAGCGCCTGGGTGCCGGCGTTGCCCCCCATCCCGGCGATCACCGGCATCCAGAGCGCCAGCACCGTGAGCCGGGCGATGGTGTTCTGGAAGATCCCGACGACGGACGCGGCCATGAACGCCGTGATCAGGTTCACATAGAGCCACGGGAGGCGGCTCCGCACCGCCGCGGTCCACCGGGCCGCGATGTCCTCGTCGGCCGAGACGCCGCCGAACTTGAGCAGGTCTTCCGTCGCTTCGGCCTCGACCACGTCGATGACGTCGTCGAAGGTGACTCGGCCAAGGAGCCGCCCGTTGCCGTCGACCACCGGCACCTCGAGCAGGTTGTAGCGCGACATCAGGTCGGCCACATGCTCCTGGCCCTCCTCCGGATGCACCCGGATATCGGCATCCTCCATGAACTCGCGCACCGGCCGCTCCGGCGGACTCGTCACCAGCCCCTTGAGCGGCACGATGCCCTGCAAATGACTGTCCCGATCGGTCACGTAGACCTGGATGAAGCCTTCGGCCTCTTCCGATTGCCGACGGATCGCCTCGATCGCTTCCGCCGCCGTGACGTTGTCGGGCACGGTCACGAGGCGGGTGGTCATCAGTCCGCCGGCCGACTCCTCGTCGTAGCGCAGCAGCTTCTCGACGTCGGCACGCTCGGGCGCCTCGACCTCCGCGAGGATCCGCTCGGCGGTGTGCTCGTCCATCTGGCCGAGGAGGTCGGCCGCGTCGTCGTCGGCGAGTTCCCCGACGATCTCGGCGGCCCGCCCCGGGTGCATCGCCGCGAGGGTGTCCTCGGCGTGATCCTCCTCGGGCATCTCGGCGAGCGCTTCACCCGAGAGCTCGGGCGGGAGGGCGGAGACCGCGACGAGCCGTTCGGTATCGTCCAGGGAGGAAAGGACTTCCCCCAGGTCGGCCGCTTCGAGCTCGTGCGCCGCCGACACGAAGGCGTCGATATGACCGGTGCGGACGAGCTCCGCGATGACCTGCAGCCGCGAGGGCTTTCTCACGTGGTCCCCCGGTCGAGGGTGAGGATGGGCACGGGCCCGGGGCGCACCAGCACCCGTTCGACGCGGGCGGGAGACGCCTGGATGACATCGAATTCGAGTCCGCGGACGGCGAGGCGCTCTCCGGCCTGCGGGATCCGCCCGGCCAGCTCGGTGAGGAGCCCCGCCACGGTCGCGGCACTCGTGTCCGGCAGGCGGACGCCGAAGCGCGTCGCGAGCGCGTCGAGCGGGGTCGAGCCGTCGGTCTCGAACACCTCGGTCGGCGTCGCGGCGGGCGCCGACACTCCCGCGCCGTCGTCCTCATCGAAGATCTCACCGACGAGTGCGGTGAGGAGGTCTTCGAGCGTCACGATGCCCGCGGTGCCACCGTACTCGTCAAGGACGACGGCGAGATGGCGCCGCTCCCGCTGCATCGCGAGGAGGAGATCGCCGCAGCTCCGGGTCTCGGGCGTGTGGGTGACGGGATGCCGTGGCAGCTCGGTGTCGCCCTGGGTGAAGAGGTCGAAGGCAAGGAAGACGCCGATGATCTCGTCGAGCGAACCCCGGTACACCGGCACCCGACTGAACCCGCTCTGGGCAAAGACCAGAAGCAGGTCGTCCCGGCTCGCGTCCTCGGGCACCGCCACCACCTCGGTGCGAGGGGTCATCACCTCGCGCACCGGTCGTTCGGCAAAGGTCATCACCCCGCCGGCCAGTGCAAGTTCCCGATCGACGGCCACGCCGGCGGCCATCGCCTCGCGCACGAGCGCGGCGGCGTCGTGGCCGTGACGGCCGGCAGGAAGCACGGGACCGAGGATCCGGGTCAGCGGCGCGATCACGGGGAGCGTCAGCTCCGCGGTCCTGCCCCCCGCCGCTCGCGCCACCCAGCGGGGCGCGAGATAGCCGACGAGCAGCAGCACCGGCACGCCACCGAACACGAGCACCGCCGCGAGCGCCGCGCCGGCGAAGCCGGTCACCACCGCGGGGAACGCGGAGCCCAGCAGCACGACCCCGAGGGCGGTCAACGCGCGGGCCGTGCCGAGGTAGACCTCGGCTTCCGCCAGCCAGGGCGCGGGGCGTTCTCCGCCCCGGAGCCGGCGGTTGGCCGCGCGCGCGAGCTCACGCCGCCCTTCGGCGACGAGCGCCGCGCCGGCGGTGGCGCCACCGATGGTGAGGATCAGCCCGAGTACAAGCAGGAGCGCGCTCACAACTCCTCCTCGTACGAGAGCTCGGCGTCAGGCTCCGATTCCGTCACGATCCGCTCGAAATGCACCCGTTTGATGCGGCGGCGCGTCATCTGCTCGACCACCACCCGGAAGCCGTCCACTTCGATGGCCTCGCCCGGGCGCGGCACCCGTCCGAAGAGCGCGAACACCAGACCGCCGACGGTGCTGACGTCGTCGCGGCCGAAGGAGTGGCCCAGCGCTTCCTCAAGCTCGTGCACCGAGACCGCACCCTGCACCCAGAAGCGCCCTTCACCCTCGCGCATGATCGGGGGCGCGTCGGCCGCCTCCTCGTCGTCGCGTTCGTCGCGGATCTCGCCTACCACCTGTTCGAGGATGTCTTCGAGGGTGATGAGTCCGGCGGTGCCGCCGAACTCGTCCACCACCACGGCGATGTGGCTCGGGCCTTTTTGGAAATCCTTCAGCTGCCGGTCGAGGGTCTTCCCTTCCGGGACGTATTGCCCGGGCCGGATCAGCGTCTGCCACGCCTCGGCATCCCCGCCGGTGGCCTCCTGGGCGAGGAGGTCCTTGGCATAGATCACTCCCACGACGCTGTCGGGATGGCCGTCGAAGACCACGAGACGCGCATGTTCCCACCGGCGGAGTGCTTCGATGGCCTCGTGCCGCTCGGCGCTCCGGTCCACCGAGCGGATGTCGATGCGCGGCGTCATCACCTCGGCGACGGTCGTGTCGGCCAGGGCGAAGACGCCGAAGAACATGTCGCGCGGCCCCGGACCCGCCGGGGGGCGATGGAGCGCGGCCACCTCGCGGCGTCCCAACCGATCGGCGCGGCCCACGAGGGCGAGGAGCGGCGCAAAGGCGCGGAGCGTGCCGGCCGCGCGCCGACGCGCCACCCGCGGAAGGTCGGGGGCGCTCGCCGCGAGGAGCCGCGGCAGCAGGTCGCCAACGGTCCAGACCAGCGCCACGGCGAGAAGGAGCCGGAACACCGCCGCTCCCCACTGCCAGATCCACCAGTCGAGCGCCAGCGCCGCACTCGCGGCCGCGAGGCCCAGGAAGGCGAGGTGCATCACCTGGAAGGCGCGCGGAAGGGGGAGCCCTCCCCGCGGCGACTCCGACTCCGCCAGCAACTGGCCCAGATCGGCTTCCGCCGACGCGGCGAGCCCGTACCATCCGGCGGCCGCCGTGAGGAACGCGGCCAGGAGCGCGGTCAGCAGGAGGGAGAGTTCCGCGCTCACGCCAGCTTCCGCACGTAGCGTTCCTGGCGCAGCCACATCGGCGAACGGGTGCGCGCCCCACCCTCGGGGTGCTCATATCCGAGCACGTGGAGAGTACCGTGCACCACCAGACGGATCAGTTCCTGCCGCACCGGCACCCGGTGGGTCCGGGCCTGGGTCGCCGCGACCGAGCGGCAGATATAGATGTCCCCGACCAGGCGGCCATCCGGCGTGGGCAGGGCGAAGCTGATGACGTCGGTGGGACGATCATGTCCGAGGTGCTCGCGGTTGAGCGCGCGCATCCGGGTGAGGCCGAGGAAGGTCACCAACAGATGCGCCCTGCGGCGCTCGCCCTTGAGCACGGCACTGGTGATCCGGTCGATCGCGGGCCCGGACAGTGTGATCATCGCTTCCCCGGCGGCGTCGGTACCGCCGGCGTCTCGCCCGCGATCCCCCCCGCGGAGAGGGGATACTGGATCCGCTGATGGTGCATTCCGCCGAGGATCCGGACGAATTCCCCCTTGATCCGCGCGAGATCGCGCAGGGTCAGCGGCGCGTCGTCGAGCTGTCCGCTGGAGATCTTCCTGGCCACCAGAGTGTCGACGGCGACCTGGACCGCCTCGGGGGTCGGCTCATCCAGCACCCGGACCGCTGCCTCGGCCGAGTCGGCCAGCATGGCGATGGCGGTCTCGGCACGGCGCGGACTCGGCCCGGGGTAGGTGTAGACCCGCAGGTCGGGATCTTCCCCGCTCTTTCGGGCGCGGTCGAGGAAATATTCCACCCGGGTGGTGCCGTGGTGCTCGCGGATGAAGTCGAGGACCACCTCGGGCAGGCCGTATTGGCGCGCAAGAGCGACGCCGGCCTCGACGTGCCGGGTGATGATGCGCGCCGATTCGGCGGGCGGAAGCAGGTCGTGCGGATTGCCCGCGCGGTGCTGGTTCTCCACGAAGTGCCCCGGCGACACGAGCTTGCCGACGTCGTGGTAATAGCACCCCACCCGCGCCAGCAGCCCGTTAGCACCGATCGCTTCGCATGCCGATTCGCAGAGATTGGCCATTGCCAGTGAATGGGCCCAGGTCCCCGGCGCCTCGGTGGCCAGACGACGCAACAGCGGGCGCGACGGGTCGGCGAGCTCGAGGAGGGTCAGGTCGGTGGTGACCCGCACGCCTTGTTCGAGCAGCGGCAGGACGAGCAGCGCCACGGCGGCACTCCCGATCGCGATCAGGGCGCCGTACCCCATGCTCTCCAGCACGTCGCCGACGGGCCAGCCACGCAGCACACCGAAGGCAAGCGCCCCGAGGAGGTAGCCGCCGACGGTGAGCGTCACGGCGAGGTACATCGACTTCCGCCGCCGCAGCACCCGGATGCCGAGGGCGCCCGCAGTCCCCCCGAGGAGGCCGAAGACGAGCGCCTGATCGTCGGGGAAGGTCCACTGCGTGCCGATGAGGAGCGCCAGCACGGTCGCCGCGGAGACCGCGAGGCGTCCGTTCCAGAGCATCGTCACGAGCATCGCGGCGAGCGGCACCGGCGTGAGTTCGGGGCGGTCGGGCACCAACCGGTGGATCAGCGCTGCCCCCACGACGGTGACCACGATGATGCCGACCAGCGCGATCACCTGGCGCAGGTCGGCGTACGTCTCCCGGCGATAGAAGGCGATGAGGAGCCAGAGCGGCGAGAGGAGGAGGAGGTCCAGCAGGATGGCACGGATCGGCGTGCCGCCGGTCTCGGGAAACGCGAGGGCGGTCACCCCGGCCGCGGCGGCGAGAAGCGCCCACCGGACGAGGTGCCCCCGCGCGTCGACCACCGGCCGCTGT
Source organism: Gemmatimonadales bacterium (assembly GCA_039917855.1). Taxonomy (GTDB): domain Bacteria; phylum Gemmatimonadota; class Gemmatimonadetes; order Gemmatimonadales; family GWC2-71-9; genus CAMLHU01. Next base: position 27,555 of record JBDSIR010000146.1, read on the forward strand.
GGACTCACCCGCTCTGATCCTCCGCGTAGGCCTTGATGATCTCGCGCACCAGGCGGTGCCGCACCACGTCCAGCTCGGTGAGGTACATGAACCCGATCCCGTCGATGCCGGGAAGGATCCGTTCGACCTGCACCAGGCCCGAGTCCTCCCGCTTGGGGAGGTCGATCTGGGTCTTGTCCCCCGTCACCACCACCTTGCTGTTCACGCCCAGGCGGGTGAGGAACATCTTCATCTGGGCACCGGTGGCGTTCTGCGCCTCATCGAGGATGATGAAGGCATCGTTGAGCGTTCGTCCGCGCATGTAGGCAAGGGGCGCGATCTCGATGACCCGGGTCTCGAGCGCCTTCTGCACCCGGTCCGGCGGCATCATGTCCTCCAGCGCGTCGTACAGCGGCCGCAGATAGGGATCGACCTTGGCCTGGATGTCCCCGGGGAGGAACCCCAGGGACTCGCCCGCCTCGACCGCGGGACGCGCGAGGATGATCCGCTTCACGCGCTTGCGGGCCAGGGCCTCGACCGCCTTGGCGACGGCCAAGTAGGTCTTCCCGGTGCCGGCCGGACCGATCCCCACCACGATGTCGTGCTGGGCGATTACCCGCAGGTACTCGCGCTGGCCCGGGGTCTTGGCGTTGATGGCGCGCCGGAGCCCCGGCAGGACGATCCGCTCGTCATTGCTGTTCGCCATCGCCTCGGCGGCGGCGGGGCCGTCACTGGCGAAGCGGGCGACGTCGTCCGGGCCGACCGTCTCCCCCATCCGCGCCAGGTCGACCATCGCCTGCACCACCGGCGTGGCGCGTTCGATCTGCTCGAGCGTGCCGTGCAGGGAGATGTTGTCCCCCCGGATCAAGGCGCGCACGCCGGTGGCCCGCTGGAGTTCCAGCAGGTTCTGGTCGTTGACACCGGCCACGAGCAGCTGGTCGGCGCCCTCGGTACTGACGCGGTGGGTGATGTCGTCGGTCAATCGGTGCTCCTGATCTGGTGACCAGTGACCAGTGACCCGTGACCGGGCCGACTGGTGCGATCTTCCCTCATAGGCCCGGTCACCGGTTACCGGTCACCGGTCACTTTGAGGTGCAGCGCTTCAAGATCCTTCGCCTCGACCGGGGACGGGGCCCCTTCGAAGAGGGCCCGGAAGCCGGCGGTCTTGGGGAAGGCGATCACGTCGCGGAGCGAGGGCGCCCCGGCGAGGAGCATGGCGATCCGGTCGAAGCCGAGGGCAAAGCCCCCATGCGGCGGGGCCCCCTGGGCCAGCGCGTCGAGCAGGAAGCCGAAGCGCTTGCGCTGGTCATCGGCGCTGATGCCGAGCTTGGCGAACACCGCCCGCTGCATCGCGGGATCGGTGATGCGGATCGAGCCGGAGCCCAGCTCCATCCCGTTGTACACCGCGTCGTAGTGGAGCGCGCGACAGCGACCGGGGTCGCTCTCGAAGTAGGGTGCGTCGTCGGGGTGGACAGAGGTGAACGGGTGATGGGTGAAGAGCCAGGTGCCCGTGGCCGCGTCCTTCTCGAAGAGCGGGAAGTCGACCACCCAGCAGAATGCGTGTTCTATCGTTGGTGCCGCATTCATGCGGCGTGCGAGCTCGAGGCGGACCATCGCAAGCGCCGGACTCGTCACGCTGTCCGGTCCCGGTACCGCCACGAGGAGGTCTCCCTCCTTGGCGAGTGTCTTGAGCGACTCGAGCGTCTGTTCTCCCAACGCTTTCGCCCCCTGCCCCTCCCATCCCGCCGCCGTGCGCTTGACCCAGATCAGTCCGCCGGCCTTCTGCTCCTTGGCCACCGCGGTGAGCGCATCGAGCTCCTTCCGCGAGAGCGCGGCAGCTCCCGGTGCGACGATGCCCCGGAGCCGTCCGCCGCTATTCAGAGCGTCCTGCACGAAGGGGGCGGTGTCACCACCGACCCTGCTGCTCAGGTCCTGCAGCTCGAGCCCCCAGCGAAGGTCGGGCTTGTCGATGCCGTACTTCTCCATTGCATCGCGGAAGGCCAGCCGGGTAAAGGGCCGTGGAATGGCGTGCCCCGCCTCCTCCCACTGTTCCACCAGTACCGTCTCGACGACCCGTTGGATGTCCTCCTGCGCCACGAACGCAGCCTCGATGTCGATCTGGGTGAACTCCGGCTGGCGGTCGGCGCGACTGTCCTCGTCACGGAAACAACGCGCCAGCTGGAAGTACCGATCCATCCCCGCGATCATCAGGAGCTGCTTGTAGATCTGGGGGCTCTGCGGCAGCGCGTAGCACTCCCCGGCGTAGATCCGGCTCGGCACCAGAAAGTCCCGCGCCCCCTCGGGGGTCGGTTTGGTGAGGATCGGGGTCTCGACCTCGATGAACTCGAGCTGGGTGAGCGTTCGCCGCGCGCGCTGCAGGAGGCGGTGGCGGAGGATCAGGTTCTTCTGCAGCTCGGGGCGCCGGAGGTCGAGCACCCGATGGCGCAGGCGAAGCTCCTCCGACGCGAGCTCCTCCCCTTCCTTCCGCGCCACCGTGATCGGCGGCGTGACCGCGGGCCCCACCAGCTTGAGCGCGGTGACGTGAAGTTCCACCTCGCGCGAAGTGATCGAACTGTCGCGTGCCGGCTCGGGACGCAGGTCGATCGTGCCCTCCACCAGCACCACCGACTCGGCGCCGATCGACGCCGCCCTGGTCATCACGTCGGCGGGGCTCCAGCGCGGGTCGAAGGAGAGTTGCAGCAACCCGTCGCGATCGCGCAGATCGATGAAGACCAGCCCGCCGAGGTCGCGGACGCGGTGGACCCACCCGCCCAGGCGGACGGTCTGGCCCGCGTGGGCGCGCGTGAGGGATCCGGCGCGATGGGTGCGGTGGGCGGTAGCGAGAGGATCGGACACGTTCAGCGCGATTCGGCGTCGACGAGGGTCTGAATGAACGCTTCGGGAGTGGTGGCGGCGAGGAGGCGCTGGCGGACCTCGTCGCGGCGCACGACGCGCGCGATGCGGCTCAGCGCCTTGACGTGCTCGCCGGCGGCGGACTCGGGGCCCAGGAGGAGGAAAAAGAGCCGACACGCCTCGCCGTCGAGGGCATCGAAGTCGATCCCCGCCGTCGAGGTACCGCACACCATCTCGAGGCGCTGGACCACGGAACTCTTGCCGTGCGGCACCGCGACGCCAAGCCCGATCCCCGTGCTCAGCACCGCTTCGCGTTCCTCGACCGCCTGCAGCACATCCTCGACCCCGACCCCCGCACGCGCGGCGAGGAGCGTGGAGAGCTCCTTCAACACACCGGCCTTGTCGGCGGCATGGATGGGGACGCGGACACGGTCGGGATGAAGCAGGTCGGTGAGCTGCACGAGGGTAACGTAACCGGAGCGCGGAGGGGCGGCAACTAAAGTGGTGTCAATGAGTTACGGCGTAGGTGATGGCGGCTCCCTCTCCCTTTCCGCCTAACCCCCTGACCCCCTCTCCGCAAAGCGGAGAGGGGGGACCTCAGGGGGTGAGTTATCTTGCCTCCAGAATGGCCACTGCACCCGTGAAGTCCGGCGCCACGCCGTCGAATATCCTCGATCTGACCCCCGCCGCCGCAAAGGAACGCCTGGCGAACTGGGGCAAGGGTCGCGGCCTGCCACGCTATCGCGTCGATCAGATCTTTCCGCGGCTCTGGCAGCGACCCATCGCCAGCTGGGCCGAGGCGAGCGACCTCCCGAAGGAACTGCGGGACGCATTGCAGGCCGATCATCCCCTGCCGAGCCTGCATCTCGACGTGCAGCAGACCTCGCAGGACGGCACCAAGAAGTTCCTCTGGCGCCTGCCGGACGGCGAAGCGATCGAATCCGTGCTCATCCCCTCCGGCACACGCCGGACGTTGTGCATCTCGTCGCAATGCGGCTGCGCGCTCGGCTGCGTCTTCTGCGCCACCGGGACGATGGGGTTCCGGCGGAACCTCACCCCCTTCGAGATCAGCGGGCAGGTGCGCGAGATCGTGCTCCGCAACGAGACCGACAAGCCGACCAACATCGTGTTCATGGGGATGGGGGAGCCGCTCCTCAACTGGCCCGCGGTCGACGTGACCCTCACCACCCTCAATTCCCCCGAGGGGATGGGGATCGGCGCGCGACATATCGTGGTCAGCACCGTCGGGATCATCCCGGGGATGGAAAAGCTCGCCCGGCGCCCGGAACAGTTCCGCTTGGCGATCAGTCTCCACGCCCCGACCGCCGAGCGGCGCCTCGCCATCATGCCGGTGGAGAAGAAGTACTCCCTCGCCGACGTCCTGAAGGCCGCAGAAGTATTCGAGAAGCGGATCACCTTCGAGTACGTCCTCATCGGCGGGAAGAACGATTCGGATGCGGATGCGGATGCGTTGGTGAAGCTGGCCAGAAAGATGCATGCGCACGTGAACCTCCTCCCCCTTCACCCGGGTGGGGCGCCCGACCTGACACCGACGCCGCCGAACCGGATCCGCGCCTTCGCCGACCGCCTGGGGAATCAGGGGGTCGAGGCGACGGTGCGACGGAGCCGAGGACTCGATATCGCGGCCGCGTGCGGGCAGCTCAAGGTCGAAGTCGAAGCCAAGCGGCGCAAAGACGCAGCTCCGGCGACATAGCAGGCGGTATTCACCACGGAGTACACGGAGGGACACGGAGACCCACGGAGAACTACAATTGTTGTGGTTGCTTGAGCGGGGCTCCTCTTGAGACCACAAAGTCATCCCTCCGTGACTCTCCGTGTCCCTCCGTGTTCTCCGTGGTGAAAAAGTCATCCTCGGGAACCGGAAGGCGTTCTAGCAGGTAGCCGCACAACACCAACCCTGACCTGAAACGACCATGCCCGGCGTACACGGCTTGCACCACGTCACCTGCATCGCGGGGGATGCCCAGGAGAACCTCGACTTCTACACCAAGGTGATGGGCCTCCGCCTGGTGAAGAAGAGCATCAACCAGGACGCCCCCGACACCTACCACCTCTTCTTCGCCGACGCGGCGGGAAGCCCGGGGACCGATCTGACCTTCTTTCCCTGGCCCGGCATGGGCCCGGGGCGGCTCGGCCACGGCCTCACCAACGAAGTCTCGTTCGCCGTGGCAAAGGGGTCGCTCGACTGGTGGAAGGAATGGCTCCCCACGAAGGGGGTCACGCTGAGCCCTGAGACCACCCGCTTCGGCGAGCGTACCCTTCCCTTCACCGACCCCCACGGACTCTCGCTCGCGCTGGTCGAGGTCGACAAGCCTCGCACCGTGGTGCCGTGGGAGAAGAGCCCCGTCCCCGCCCAGCACCAGCTCCGTGGCTTCCACACCGTGCGCACCTGGGAACGGGACATCGCGCCGACCGCGGCACTCCTCACCGGCCCGATGGGACTCACCAATGTCGGAGAAGAAGGGGGCTGGGATCGGTATGGCGTGAACGGCGGATCCGGAACGCTCATAGACCTCAAGGCGTTCCCGGACGAGCACCGCGGCTCGTGGGGCGTCGGCTCGATCCACCACGTGGCGTGGCGGGTGACGGACAGCGCCCACGAGCTCGAGGTGCGCGAAGCGGTACGGCAGCACGGCACCCACACCACCGAACAGATCGACCGGTTCTGGTTCACCTCGGTGTACTTCAAGGAGCCGGGAGGCGCGTTGTTCGAGCTCGCCACCGACGGACCCGGGTTCGGGCGCGATGAAGACCCGGCGCACCTGGGCGAGATGCTGGTGCTGCCACCCTGGTTCGAGCCGAAACGGGCAGAAATTGAAGCGGGGCTGCCGAAACTCAAGTAACACCGCATGCAGAAGGGCAAAAGAGGCAGAACGCTCCCCGCATGGGACGTTCTACCTCTTCGGCTTTTCTGCATGACTAGTTCCTATGTCACCGGATCGAGCAAGGTCCCCCCCGCGAAGAACGCGTCCAGGTTCTCGATCGCTCGCATCCCCATCGCGGCCCTTGTCTCCGTCGTGGCGCTACCGAGATGCGGCAGCGTGACGACATTCTCCAGCGCCAGCAATTCGGCAGAGACCTTCGGCTCCCCCACGTAGACATCCAGTCCCGCCCCGGCCAGTCGTCCTGACTTGAGCGCCTCGATCAGCGCCGGCTCATCGACCAGGTTCCCTCGCGCGGTGTTGATCAGGTAGCTCCCCTTCTTCATCAGCCCCAGCCGCTCAGCCCCGAGCATTCCAAAGGTCTCGGAGTTCGCGGGGGCGTGCAGCGAGATCACATCGCTCGTGCCGAGGAGCTCGGCGAGTCCCACCGCCTTGGCGTCGATCTCCTGCGAGGCTGCCCCCGAGGTCCGAGATCTGACGGGTACCCCCACCTCATTCCGCCCGGCGTAGATGATGTTCATCCCGAAGCCGAAATGCGCCCGCCGCGCGGTGGCCTGCCCGATCCTCCCGAATCCGATGATGCCGAGGATCTTCCCCTGGATCGAGTTGCCCAGGAGATGGGTCGGCCGCCATCCGGTCCACTTCCCGGCGCGCACTTCCCGTTCCCCTTCGCCCAGACGCCGCGTGGCCATCAGGATCAGCGCCATCGCCAGGTCGGCGGTGGCCTCGGTGAGGGCACCCGGGGTGTTGGTCACCACGAGCCCCGAGGCCTGTGCCGCCGCGAGATCGATATGGTCGGTCCCCGCGCCGAAGTTGGCGAGGATCCGGGTACGCCACGGCCCGCCGCCCAGCACACCGGCGCTCAGCGGGTCACCCAGCGTACAGATGATCCCGTCCGCCGAGCGGAGGGCATCCTCCATCTCGGCGACGGTGAAGCGACGGTCGTCCATATTGTGGCGCACCTCGAATCGCTCATCGGCGGCGCGTACCACCGCATCCGGGAGTCGGCGGGTGAGGACCACGATCGGTTTCGTCATGGGGTTAGAGTATAGATAACTTCCTCCCGATGAAAGGCCCCGACCAGGACCTCCCGACCCTTCTCCGCGCTCTGCACGCGGCGGCCTTGGCCGCCGTCGAGCCAGGTGCGGTGCTGACCGCTGCCCTGGATCGGGCTGCGCTCCCTGCCCGCGCACCGCACATCCTGGCCCTCGGCAAGGCGGCGCCGGCAATGGCGCACGCCGCCACGAACTGGCTCGTCAAGCGGAATCTTGCCCCCGCGGGCGGGCTGATCATCGGCGCGGCCCCGTCCGCCACGCCTCACCCTGCCCTCCGCACCCACCACGGTGATCACCCCGTGCCCCATCAGCACTCGGGCGCCTCCGCCAAACTCGTCGCCGAGGCGTGCGCGGCGATCAGGCCGGGGGACCTCGTCTGGGTCCTGCTCTCCGGCGGCGCTTCGAGTCTGCTCGGCGCCCCCGTCGACGGGATGACCGACCTCGACTATCAGGAGCTCTGCCGGATCCTCCTCGGGAGCGGCCTCCCGATCATCGAAGTGAACCGGATCCGGAAGCGCTTCTCGCGCTGGGGCGCTGGGCGTCTCGCCGCCGCGCTCGAAGGCGCCGAGGTGTCGGCGCTGGTGCTCTCGGATGTGATGGGAGACGATTTCGCCTCCATCGCCTCCGGTCCCTGCGTGGGCGACCCGTCGACCGCCGAAGTGGTGCGGAATGACCTGATCGGCACCAGCATCGGGGGGATGATGCCACCCGCGTTGCTGATCCACCTCGAAGACGTGGCCTCCGGACGGCTCCCGGAAACGCCGAAGCCGCCGGCAGCCTGTTTCCGGCGGGTGACGCATCAGGTGATCGCCGGGAATCGGATGGCGGTCCAGGCAGCCGCGGCCAAGGCGGAGTCGCTCGGCTTCAGGACGACGGCCCCCGTGCGCCCGATGGTGGGCGAGGCGGCGGCGGTCGGTCGGCAGATCGGTGAGACGGTGATGAAGCGCACGCCGGATGGACCGTGGTGCGTGGTGTGGGGAGGGGAGGCGACGGTGGCGATCGGGTCCGATCCGGGGACCGGGGGCCGCTGCCAGGAGATCGCGCTGGCGGCGGCGGAGCGCTTCGCCCAGCTAGGCACACCTCGCCGCCTCGCGCTGTTGGCGGTAGGCACCGACGGCCGAGACGGCCCTACCGACGCCGCCGGAGCGCTGGTCACACCGGCGACCTGGGGTGCCATCATCGCCGGGGGGCGTGACCCGGCCGGCGATCTCAAGCGCCACGACGCCTACCCTGCCCTCGATTCGGTGGGCGCGCTGGTGCGGACCGGACTCAGCGGGACCAACGTGAATGACCTGGTGATCGCGCTGGAGCTCTGAAGAGTCTAGAGTCTAGAGACTAGAGTTCTGAGGGGTGCAAGGGAGGATCTCGCCCCTGCACCCCTGAAGAGTCTAGAGTTTGGAGTTTAGAGGGGTGCCGGGGAGAAACTCGCCCCAGCACCCCTCTAGACTCTAGACTCTGAACTCTCGACTCTTACAGCCCCAGCACCCACACCAAGCTCCCCAACCAGCTCCCCGCCCCGGTCATCGCCTTGCCGAGGAGGGGTCCCGGCGCGACGAGAAGGATCACCACGCCCAGCACCACCCCGGTGATCAGCATATCCCGCCGAATGGCGGGGAAATCCAGCGCGTGGTCCTCGGCGCGGGCCTTGATCAGCAGGGGGGCGACGAGGCCGATGGCGAGGCCGGCGGCGCCAGCACAGATCTTCCAGACCCATCGCAGTTCGGTCGCGACCAGCAGGGTGTTGCCCGGCCCGATGCCGAGCACCCCTCCGATGAGGAGAAGGGTCGCAGCGATGGTGGCGCCGGCGATGCCGAAGGCGACGTTGAATCGGGTGGGTGGGAGGTTGAGGGCGAGGATCGAGAAGATGGTCCCGGCAATGACCGGGCTCCAGACGAGGAGACGGTACCCCGCAAGGGAGACCGTCATCTGGTCGAAGAGGACCCCGCTCGAGACGAGACGGAGCGGGACCGCACCCACGCCGAGGCCGACACCGACGGGAACCAGGTAGAGCATCAGCGCCCATCCGGTCAGGACGGCGAGCGACGTCTGCACGGACGGCTTCGTCATGCGCGCGAACCCAAGATGGACCGAACCCACGAGGGTCCGGTCACGGGTGGGACTCCACATCCGTTGGGAACATCATGGGTTCGGACTTTCCTGGGTTCGCGCGCTGGAGGAGCTTCGGTTCAGCGACGCAACTCCCACAATACGTTCACAATGACCCACCGGCCATTCCACTTGGCCACTTGCAGGTAGTCTACCCAGGTCCCGGCATCGATGCGGACGCTGGCGGCGTTCTGGAAGATATCGAGGATCTTCACATCTTCCCGCTTCTGGGCCGCGGGGGTGTCCTTCCCACCGCCGGCGCGGGTCCCCTGCACCAGCGCCATCGCGCTCATCTGGCCCAGGCGGGAGCGGCCCTGGGCATCGGAGGTGACGATGCGCTTGGCGAGGTCGGGATGGAGGGCGCGTTCCATGCGGGCCGCGTCGCCGGTGTAGTAGCCGTCGATGTAGTCGAGGGCGGTGGCGCGGATGTCGGCGGAATCGGCCGGGGTCTGGGCGGCCAGTGGGCCGGTGGGCCAGTGTGCCAGGACCCCCAGCGCGAGCGCAGTGAGTGAAAGTCGGAGTCGCATGGGGTGTCCGTTGGGTGTGTCTTGGGAAGGAAGTTCGGGGACACTCTAACTATGGTCGCCGTCTCACTTCGGTTTCAGCTTTTGGCCCACTGGCCTCCTGGCCCCCTATTCGTACCGGATGGCCTCGATCGGAGGCGGGATCATCCGAGACCCTTCACCACCGCATCCGCGAACCGTTCCGCCGCCTGCGGGTGGTACGGGAAGAAGAGTTGCGGCTCCAGCACCTCGAACTCCATCAGCTGGAACTCATCCCCCACCACCACCCCATCGACCCGGGCGTAGAGCAGCTCATCCCCGCGCAGATCGATGATCTGCTGCGCCGCCAGGAGCACTGCCGGGCTCGGCGTCGCCGGCTCGACGGTACCGCCGTGGTCGGCCTGCACCCGGAAGTCCCCGTCGGCCGGACGCTTCCGTACCGCATGCGAGTACTTCCCGCCGTAGAAGAGGAGCGAGATCTCCCCCTCGGTCACGATCTCGGCCAGGAAAGGCTGGATCATCAGACCGCAGCGCTCGAGGATGGGGTGGATCCGCGCCTCATCGGAGGCGGCCCGCGCCGGAGTGGTGATCCAGGTGTCGGCCGCGCTGGCGGAGACGGTGGGCTTCACTACGGCCCGGGCCCAGCCCCGGCGGGCGAGGACGGCGGCGAGATCCACGGGCTGCCCCCGCTCGATCCACTCGGTGGGCACGATGGATCCACCCCGCTCCTCGATCCAGCGGAGGTAGACCTTGTCGAGATTCCAGCGCAGAACCGAGGTCGGGTTGTGGACCGGCACGCCGGCGCGATCAAGCGTGGTGAACCACCGGAGGAACGCTTCGCCGTGCTGGGGGTAGTCCCAGGGCGAGCGGACGATGACCTGGTCGAACGACTCCCAGTTCACCTTGGGATCGTTCCAGACCGCCGGGACGACGGTGACCCCCCGCCGCTTGAGGGGCTCGACAGCCGACCGGTCATCGTCGGTCAGGTCCTTGAGGGCCAGCGAGGTGGCGAACGCGATGCGAGGCATCGCGAAAAATATACCATTCCCTCCCCACACCGGAGGCGGCGCTGCCGCGCTCGTTCTTCGGAACGGTGCGCTACATCTGGTAGGCCGAGGGCGCGCCGGGGGTTTAGCTTTGACGGGTCCCCGACCTCCATCCGGATCGATGCCCAAGCCGCCCCAGCGTCGTGCCCTCTTCAGTCTGGCATTCAAGATCACCGCGGGCGCCATCTCGGGGCTCGCGGCGCTGGTTTCGATCCTCACCTTCGCACGCCAGGAAGGGGTGATCGGTCCGCTCGCCATGATCGGCACCAATGTCGCGCGGATCAGGCTCACGCCGAGCAGCGACACGGCGTGGGCCTTGGGGGATACGCTGAGCTTTGCGGCGCTCGCCACCGACACCAACGGGCTGGTGCTGAGCGCTCCGGCCCTGACTTGGTCGATCACGAATACCAAGGTGGCCGAGGCACGCTCCGACGGTTCTGCCATCGCGACCGGGGCCGGTGAGACCACCATCCTGGTCACTGCCGGCACCGCTTCGGCGCGTGCCCGTGTGGTGGTCCATCCCCGGGCGGTGGAGCTCAAGCCGAGCGCGGATACCATCTTCCTGTCCGAAGGGTCGTCGACCTCGCTGATCGCCGTACCCCTCGATCTGCACGGCCGGATGATCCGCGGAACGATGGCCCGTTGGCGCTCCTTCGATACCACGATCGTCTCGGTGGACTCCCTCGGCCTCGCCACAGGGATCCGACCTGGCCTCGCGGCCACTGAAGCACGGCTCGACGGGGTCAATGCCAAGCTCCTGGTCCGAGTCACTCCGGTGCTCGGTGCCCTCGCCACTGGAGGCGGCGATGACCAGCACGCTCCCGCGAGCACTCCCCTCCCCGCTTCGGTCGTGGTCCGCACCCTGTCGCGGCAGCGCCAGCCGATCGCCGGGATCCTGGTCCGCGCCGCAGTCGACGGCGGAAGCCTCGAGAGCGATACCGTACGGAGCAACAGCGAAGGTCTCACGCGGTTCCGGTGGACCCTCGGCGACCGCCCCGGTCCGCAGCACCTGACCGCGCGGGCCGACGAGATCGACTCGACCGTGACGATCACCGCCGAGGCGGATCCGGTGGACGGGAACACGAACTTCGTGCTCCTCGATTCGCTAGCGAGCGCGCGCGCCGGTGCCGCACTTCCCGCCCCGATAGTCATCAGGGTCACCGACACTCTCGGACAGGTGCTCGGCGGGGTCCCGGTGCGCTGGTTCGGATTTGACGGATCGCGGATCGTCGGGACGGCCGACCGGACCGATTCGCTCGGACTCGCCACCGCGACCTGGACGTTGGGTCCCAAGGTCGGGATGAACCGCGCACGGCTGATCGTGGGGCCCAGGAACACCCCATTCTACGCGCTCACCACCCGGTCGCTCGCGGGCGCCCCAGCGCGAATCGTCGTGGTGCGCGGCGCTGATCAGCGCGGCACTGTCGGTTCGGCGCTTCCACACCCGGTGAAGGTCCGGGTGACCGATGCGGCGGGGAACCCGGTCGAAGGGGCCACGGTGAACCTTGCCGGATCGAATATCGACACCAACAACCCGATCGAGCGGACCGATGCGGCAGGCCATGCGTCCCTCCGGTGGAGCTTTGGTCCGATCGCTGGCACCCAACGCGCCATCTTGTCCGTCCAAGATGCTGACGACGTGGAAGTGGTGGTGACCTCGACCGCCCTCCCTGCCCCGGCCGCCAAGGTCGACATCGTGGCGCCGAGCATCTCGATCGTGAGCTCGGCGACGATCAGGGTCGTGTCGCTGGTGACAGACTCCCTCGGCAATCCGATCACCGGGACCGTCGTGCAGCCGCGGGTGACGGCCGGGAGCGTATCTCCGCTCCGGGCCACCACCAACGCACAGGGACGCGCCACATTCACCTGGACCCTCGCCCGGCGCCAGGGAGACCAGGCGATCACGGTGCATGCGGCAGGGGTGCGGACCGACGCCACGAAGACGGTGCGGAGACCGACGAGCAGGTAGGAAGGGCCGGCCCCGTGTCCGCCTCACCCCCCAGCCCCCTCTCGGCACGTGCGCCCTGACGGGCGCTGACCCCGTCCGGGTTCAGGACTGCGCTCCAATTTCGCCACCTCCCATCGAACCCCGCAGCTTCATGATGGTGCGGCGGTGTTTCGCTCACGGGCTTTATCCCCACTACTGCACGGGACCACGGGCCGTAAGGCCCGACGAGCCGAGTGGGGGCGTAAGCCCCCGAAATCGTTGGACCCACAGACAACGTCCCCCTCTCCGCGCGTCAGCGGGAAGGGGGGGTCAGGGGGTGAGGCTACGGCGCCACATCATGGAACGTCAGCTTCCTCTCGACCTCGACCGTGTGCCGCATCGACCATTGGTCGGCGAACAGCACCAGCGGGGCCCCCTTGGCGTCGTACAACAGGAGGCGGCCCGCCTCCCGCCCCAGCCGCTCGATCTCGTCGACGGGTCCGGTGACCCACCGCGGGAAGCGCGCGTGCACCGGCTCGAGCTTGCACCGGACGCCGTACTCGTGCTCCAGCCGGTGGAGCATCACGTCGAATTGGAGCAGCCCCACCGCCCCGATGATCGGCGTCGGCCCGCTGATGTCGGTGCCGCTGGTGAAGAAGACCTGGGCTGCCCCCTCTTCGGTGAGCTGGCGGAGGCCGGCATCCATCTGTTTCCGGCGGAGTGGGTCTGAAATGATCACCCGGGCGAAATGCTCCGGCGCAAAGCGCGGGATCCCCTGAAAGTTCAGCGGCCCCGCCGCCGACAGTGTGTCGCCGATGCGGAGGTTGCCGCGGTCCATCAGGCCGACCACGTCCCCGGGCCACGCCTCGTCGACGGCGGTGCGTTCGCGCGCCAGGAACTGCTGGGGTGCGGCAAGCCGCATGAACTTTCCGGTCCGCACGTGGAGCGCCTGGATCCCGGCCTCGAACTTTCCCGACACGACCCGCAGGAATGCCACCCGGTCGCGGTGCTTCGGGTCCATGTTCGCCTGGATCTTGAACACGAAGCCGGTGAACTCGGGGAGATCAGGAGCCACGGAGCCGGTGTCGGTCTCGCGCGGGAGGGGTGCTGGAGCGATGCGGATGAATTCCCGGAGGAAGGGCTCGACACCAAAGTTGGTCAACGCGCTCCCGAAGAAGACGGGGCTGAGCTCGCCGGCGAGGAAGGCGGCTTCATCCCACGGGGCGCCCGCCTGTTCCAGGAGCGAGATCTCGTCGTTCAACCGGGCCCAATTGGCCCCCAGCGCCTCGCGCGCCTCGGGCGCCTCCAGAGTCGTCTTCCGCGACTCGGCGCGGGTAGCGCCGTGGTCCTCGTTCCGTTCGAACCAGAGGATGACCCTTTCCTGCCGGTCATACACCCCGGCGAATCCGCCGTCCTCTCGATACACCGGCCACGTCATCGGGTGGCAGGTGATGCCGAGGTCGGCCTCGACGTCGCTGATGAGCTTGACCGGGTCCTCGCCGGCGCGGTCGCACTTGTTGACGAAGGTGACGATCGGCGTGCGGCGCCGCTTGCAGACCTCGAAGAGCTGGCGGGTCCGCTCCTCGACGCCGCGGCGGTTGTCCAGCAGCATCGCCACGCTGTCGGCGGCGACGAGGGTGCGGTAGGTGTCCTCGGAGAAGTCGCCGTGTCCGGGGGTGTCGAGCAGGTTGATCTGGTACCCTTCGTACTCGAACTGCATCACGCTCGAGGTGACCGAGATGCCGCGCTCCTGTTCGAGCTTCATCCAGTCGCTGGTGGCGTGGCGGGCGGCACGCCGCGACTTGACCGACCCGGCGAGATGGATCGCTCCGCCGTAGAGGAGGAGCTTCTCGGTGAGGGTGGTCTTCCCCGCGTCGGGGTGACTGATGATGGCGAACGTCCGCCGACGGCGGACCTCGGTATCGAGCGTGGTCACGGGACTCCCAAAGCAAAACCCGGGCATCGCCCGGGCGGAAAGCGGAGATCCTTCGAGGCCTGAAGGCCTCTCAGGACGAGTAGCAGGGGCGGGACTCGAACCCGCGACCCCGGCATTATGAGTGCCGTGCTCTAACCAGCTGAGCTACCCTGCCGTGACGGCCCGTGAGAAGTGACCGGTGACCCGTGACCGGGCCCTGAACGCACGTCGCCGCGAGGTGGCAAAACTAGTGGCGGCACCACCCTATCGCAACCGAGCCAACATCAGGCCCGGTCACCACTTACCGGTCACCGGTCACTCGCGGAGTCCCCGGCCGGAACTATCCGATAGAGATGCTCCCCCGCACGGATCATCCCGAACTGGTCGCGGGCCAGTTTCTCCTGCGTCCGCGGGTCGTGTTCCACCGCCGTGGCCAGCTTGCCGAGGGAGTCGACGTCGACCTTGAGCTGGACGATCGCGTCGCGCTCTTCCCGCAGCTGGCGCTTGAGCCGGAGCAGATCGGAGGTGGTGTACTCCCCACCCTGCAGCGCGAAGAGCGCCGCCAGGATGAGGACCCCCACGACCAGCCAGCGGCGCCCGTTCACCGGCCGTACAGCGCTCCGCCGACGTAATGCGCCGACTCGCCGAGCTCCTCATGGATCCGAAGGAGCTGGTTGTACTTGGCGATGCGATCGCTGCGGCTGGCGGAACCGGTCTTGATCTGGCCCACGCCGGTCGCGACGGCAAGGTCGGCGATGAAGGTGTCCTCGGTCTCACCGGACCGGTGACTGATGATGGCACCGTAACTCGAGCTCTTGGCGGCCTCGATGCACTGGAGCGTCTCGGTGAGGGTGCCGATCTGGTTGACCTTCACCAGGATGGCGTTGGCGATCCCCTCTTCGATCCCCTTCCCCAGCAATTCCACGTTGGTGCAGAAGATGTCGTCGCCCACCAGCTGGATGTGGGTCCCGAGCGCCTGCGTCAGCGTCGCCCACCCCTCCCAGTCGTTCTCCGCCAGGCCGTCCTCGATGCTCACGATCGGGTACTTGTCGCACCACGCCTGGTAGAGCGCCACCATCTCGCTGCTCGACTTGCGGGACTTGTCCCCCTTCTTGAAGACGTAGCTCCCCTTGTCCCACAGCTCGCTCGCCGCCACGTCGAGGGCGATGCAGATATCCTCGCCTGGCTTGTAGCCCGCCTTCTCGATCGCCTCGACCACCAGATCGAGCGCCGCCTCATTGCTCGGCAGGTCGGGCGCAAACCCGCCCTCGTCGCCGACCCCGGTGCTCAGCTTCCGGCTCGTGAGCACCTTCTTCAATGAATGGAAGACCTCGGTCCCCATCCGGAGCGCCTCGGGGAACTCGTCGGTGCCGATCGGGACGATCATGAACTCCTGGGCGTCCACGTTGTTGCTGGCGTGGGCCCCGCCGTTGATGATGTTCATCATCGGCACCGGGAGGACGTGCGCCATCGGCCCGCCCAGATACCGGTAGAGCGGGACCCCGAGGTCCATGGCCGTGGCGCGCGCGACGGCCATCGAGACGGCGAGGATCGCGTTGGCGCCGAGGCGTCCCTTGTTGTCGGTGCCGTCGAGCTCGAGCATCCGGGCGTCGATCGAGATCTGCTCGTCAGCCGGCATCCCCTCGAGCGCCGGTCCGATCTCCTCGTTGACGTTCCGCACGGCGTTGAGCACCCCCTTGCCGCCGTACCGGGTGGCGTCGCCGTCCCGGAGCTCGACCGCTTCCTTCTCGCCGGTGGACGCGCCGCTCGGCACCGCCGCGCGACCCATCGCGCCGCTGGCCAGGACCACTTCAGCCTCTACGGTGGGGTTCCCTCGGCTGTCGAGGATCTCGCGGGCGTGAACTTCGATGATGGTTGACATGGGCGGATCGGCGGATAGGCGGATGGGCGGACGGGCAAGAGCCCCAGTCATCTACTTCTCGATCAAGGCGGGCAGAGGGCGCCGGGCGAGTTGATCCGCCCGTCCGCTCATCCGCCCTGGGATGCCGCAATCCTAGTGGTGGGCGGCGGCAGAATCAACGCGGACCGCGGGGGAATCTCCTGCCAGG
Organism: Gemmatimonadales bacterium; assembly: GCA_039917855.1. Taxonomy (GTDB): domain Bacteria; phylum Gemmatimonadota; class Gemmatimonadetes; order Gemmatimonadales; family GWC2-71-9; genus CAMLHU01. The sequence continues at coordinate 43,911 of JBDSIR010000146.1, forward strand.
GCCACGATCGCTCCCCGGACCTGCTCCATCAGCGCTTCGCGCGCTTCATAGTCCAGCCCCGCGGTCGGCACCGGGGCGCCGAACTTGAGGGTGACGACGCCGGGCTTCACATACCACTGCCCCTTGGGGAGTGCCGCGAACGCTCCGTCGATCCAGACCGGGATCACCGGGACCTGCGCGGCGATCGCCAGGACGAGCGGACCCTTCTTGAAGGGGTGGAGCCTCCCGTCGAGGCTCCGGGTCCCTTCGGCAAAAACGATCGCGGAGATCCCGGAACGGATCGATGCGCCAGCCTTCTCATACGCTCCGAACGCCGCCTGCAGGTTCTTCCGGTCGATCCGGATGTGGCGGGCGGCGCGGAGCGCGTGTCCGAAGAGCGGGACGCTGAACAACTCCTTTTTGGCTACGAACCGGACCGAATCGGGGAGTACCGCGAGGAGGACCCAGATGTCGGAGAAGGAGAAGTGATTCACGATGAAGACGTAGGGCCGATCGCTCGGGATGGCATCGAGTCCCTCGACCCGGAGGGTGAGCCCGTTGAGCGAGGAAAGCCAACTTCCCCACCAGCGCGCCGCGTTGTCGTACAGCCCCCCCTTCCGGTACCGCACCCCGACCAGGCTGCCAAGCACGCAGGCCGCCGAGCAATAGACGGTCACCACGAAGAGCGTGAGCCAGTACCAAAGCGCGCGGAAGAGGTTCATCGGAAGTGCTGGAAGCCGGTCAACATGACGGGTGCTGCGTGCTGCGTGAATTTCACCGCGTCGCCGGCAACGAGGCGACCGATCGGGGTCAGCTTCACGTCGAGGAGCGGCGGGGCGGCATCGGCAGGGAGGGCCACCAACAATTCATAATCTTCTCCCCCCTCCGCGGCATACGCCTCCGGTGTCTTCCCCGCTCTCGCCGCCTCGGCCGTCACGCCGGTACCGATCGGCAGACCATCCAGCTCGATCTCGGCCCCACAATTCGAAGCTGCGGCAAGGTGATGGATGTCGGACGCCAGCCCGTCGCTCAGGTCGAGCATCGCGGTCGCGGTCCGCGCCAGCACGCGCCCTGCGGCGATCCGCGGGACCGGGGTGGCGAACCGATGCCGCGCCCCCTCGTCGGGTCTCCGTCCATCAAGCCAGGCATCGAGCGCCGCCCGGGCTGACCCGAGTTCGCCGGTGACGTAGAGGATATCTCCCGGCCGTCCTCCACCCCGCGTCACCGGCCGTGACGCCTCACCGATCACGGTGACGACAACGGTCCACGTCGGGGCGCTGGAGAGATCGCCCCCCAGGATCTTGGTCCCCGCTTCTTCGGCCGCGAGCCCGGCCCCGCGCATCAACGTCGCCGCCTCCTTGTCGCTCCCGGCCTTGGGGACCCCGAGGGCGACGAGGACGCCGAGCGGGTTCGCTCCCTCGGCGGCGAGGTCGGACAGGGCCGCCGCGGTGGCGCGCCAGCCGATCTCTTCGTAGTTCAGCCACTCGGTGCGGAAATGCACTCCTTCGACCGAGACGTCGGTGCTGAGCGCGAGCATATGACCGCCGACCGGCAACAGGGCGGCGTCATCGCCCGACGGCGCGCCGCGTTCACCCAGCGCGGCAAGGATGGCGCGGACACGATCGAACTCGGGGCCGGGCCCCAGCTGCTGGTGAGCGCTCACGGTTCCACGGCCCCGCGGCGAAAGCGCACCAGCCCGCGCGAGGTAGCGACCCAGAGCCAGTCGGCCTCCACACTCACGTCCCACGCCTCGCCCGGAAGCGCGTCACCCACGGCGAGGATCCGCTGCACGGGGCCACCAAGGCGGGCAAAGCCGACACCGCGCGATCCGGCGATCCAGACCCCCTCGCGACCGTCGGCGAGGGCACGCCCTCGTCCCAGTTGGTCCGAAGGATCGGGGCCTGCCGTCCAGGCACCGGTGCGGGGATCTCGCCAGAGGAGCGAGTGGTCGGTGAGAGCGACAAGGGTGTCGCCGTGCCAGAGCAGCGCCGGGACCGGTGAGCGCAGCACGCCGAGGGCCTCCCACCCGGGGGCCTGGCGGAGATCGATCGCGCCGGGGAGGGCGGCGAAAAGTCCGGTGGGCGTGCCGACCCAGGTGGTATCTCCGGCGATCGCGAGCGAGTATGCCGGCGCCGCGTAGCCGGGAGCGATGCGGACCACGCCGCTGTCGGTGAGCTCGGCGACCCCCGCGGCGGTGCCGAAGATGAGCCGTCCCCGCCGCGCTGCGATCGCGAGGATCCGGCGATCGGCGAGACCATCCTGTTCGGTGAGCCAGCGGACCCGCTCACCGGTGCGGGTGAGCGCGAGCACGCCCTGATCGGTGCCGAGCCAGAGAAGCGAATCGACCACGCGCAGGGCACGCACCTGGCGGAAGGGCTGACCGAAGACCTGGTCACCGAAGTACCACTTCGTTCCGTCGATCCCATCGGGCACCTCGACCAGTGCGGCCCCACCGGCGAAGGAGCGGTCGGTGACCGCCCACGCTCCGCCGGGGACGGCGAAGACCGCGCCGACCTCTTCGCCGGGAAGTCCCCAAGGGCGGGGTTCGGGAGAAACGCTGCCAAATGGCAGCCACAACAGCCCCGACCCGTCGGTGCCGAGCCACCAGCCGCTCTGATCGGACGCGGGGGCGGCGGCGCGGAGCCGCACGGCACGGAGCCCCGGCCCCATCAGTGTCCCCGAGATCGCGCCGCCGAGCTGGGGGTTGGCGCGTGCGGCATCCTCGACCGTGGTGGCGCGGATGAGGTCGGACCCCCGGGGCGGCTCGGTGGCCGGGATCGCGATCCCCATTCCCCGGGTGGCCACGACCCACCCACTCGGCGTCCGCAAGTAGAGTCCATCCGCAGGGCGGCTCCGATCGACCGCCGCCACGAGGACCGCGCCCCCCGCGGATCCTTGATCCCAGAGGTCGAGCACCGGGTCGTACCGGAGCCATCCGGAGCCGGTCACGATCCAGAGCGACTGGTCGAGCGGATCGACCAGCGAGCCGCGCGCCTGCTCCAGGGCGCCCTGCCCCGGTGCGTCGAACGGTCCTTGCCACTCGCGCCGGACCTGATCGCGGACGAGGACCTGGCCGGCGCTCACGACGTAGAGGCGTTCGAAGCTGGAGGCGACGGCGTAGATGTGAAGCATCTCGCGTAGGACGACGCGGTCCTCGGTGCGCCAACGTGTTTGGGCGCGCACAGGAGGAGGGACGAGAAGCCAACACACGAGGGTCATCCCGAGCAGAGCGAGGGATCTACCCAGCGCTGATCGACGACGGATCCCACGATCCGATCGATGCATGCTAGATCCCTCGCTCCGCTCGGGATGACAATTGCGCGCTCATCAACTTGCCTTGGGGCGTTCCAAGTCGACCAGCACCGGGGCGCGCGGAATGGGCCGTGCGGCACCCCGCAGCTCCCACGCCCGCCAGAGATCGGGAAAGGCCGCGACGACGTCCATCGGCCGGATGGTCCGCGCGCTGGTCCGGCGGGCCGCGAGATCAGCCGCGCGACCCAGCGCCTGCGCGCCGAGTGCGGCCGCATGGACCGGATCGAGTCCCGCGGCAAGGGCCGCGCCCACCAGACCGCTCAGCACGTCCCCGCTTCCACCGGTGGCGAGTCCGGGGTTCCCCGCCGCGATGCTCCACGGTGCTCCACCCGCCGGAGCCGCGACGACCGTGGGCACCCCCTTCAACAGCACCACGACCCCGGACGCGACCGCGGCCCCTGAAGCCGCACCCCAGGGATCCTGCTCCGCCGCGCCGGCCTGGTCGGGAAAGAGCGAGCGGAATTCACCGAGGTGGGGGGTGAGGACGGCGCGACGACCAGCGAGAAGGGACTCGAGTTCCGGCAATGCGCCGACGAATGCGATCAATCCGTCCGCATCGAGCACGACGGAAGCGGATGGGGATGCGGAGGCGACCAGCGCCTTGATCCCCTCCCGCACGCCGGTCCCCCGCCCCAAGCCGGGCCCGATGACCAACACGTCGGCCTTCTCCAGCACCCCTCGCAACTCCTCACTCACAGCTCCCCCCTCCCAGACCCGTGCCTGCACATCGGGTTCCGCCTCCGCAAGTAGCTCGGCCGTTCCGGCCGAGGAAGCAGTGAAGAGCAGACCCGCGCCGGCAGCGAAGGCCGAGCGCGCGGTGAGGCGAAGGGCGCCGCTCATCCCTGGCGCGCCTCCGACACAGACAACGCGCCCACGCTCACCCTTGTGTGCCTTCGCACGGAGCCGCGGCAGCCATTCGGCGGCCTGATCATCGGTGACGAGGGTGGGCCACGCCGGATCGGGGCTGGGGTGCCCGATGTCGATCACCACGACGTCACCCACCTCGTCGCGTGCGAGGAGGTGGCCCCGGCGAAGCCCGCCGAACGTCACCGAGCAGGTGGCCTTGGGAGCGCCATGCAGGAGACCGGTGCCCAGATCGACGCCGGTCGGACCGTCGAGGGCAAGTATGGGGAGGGGGAGGTCGTGCAGGCGATCGAGGAGGGCGCCGACCGCGCCTTTCGGCGCTCCGGCCGCACCGGTGCCGAGCAGCGCATCGACGAGAATCCCGACCTGTGGCCAGGGACCGTCCGGCGCCACTTCGCGGACCCCGGCCGCGCGAGCGCGCACCGCGACCTTGGAGGTGAGGGGGGCCGACTCCCCCGCCGACGCGACCCAGACCGGGAGGCCGAGGGCGTGGAGCGCGCGGGCGAGGACCCAGCCATCGCCGCCGTTATGGCCGGGACCGGCGGCGATCAGCACCCCTTTCCGCGCGGCGTGGCCGAAGCGGTCGAGCAGCACGATGGCCGCCCCTCGCCCCGCCCCTTCCATCAACGTTTCGAGCGCCATCCCCTCCCCTTCGGCACGCTTGTCCCACGCCGCGGACTCGGCGGGCGAGAGGACGGGGATGGTGGGGGCGGGCATGTTGGAAAGGTAAGCGGTGAGCGGTAAGAGGTGAGCGGGCCGTGCGGTCGAGGTGGTGCCTGGTGAATAGGCGGGGGACCCGACTTCAGGCCCCCCGCTCACCGCTTACCGCTCACCGCTCACGCAGGTGTAGTACCAGCGATCTTCCCATAGGAGACCTCCCCCTTGTGGATCCGCATATGGAATCCGCAGGCGGGATTGGTGCAGGCCCACGCCTTGAACTTGAGCGAAGAGCCTTCGGGGCCGTAGTCCGACAGCGGCACCAGCACTCCGTCCTCACACTTCACGCACTCCGGGAACTCGCGATTATCCATCCCCCCTCCTCTGCCTCAGGGTTCGAGGCGGTCCGGGTCCTTCGTGAATGCGACGCGGGCCCAGACCCGATCAGGGCCCAGCGCATCAGGGAACTCGTACACACCTTCGAAATCCTCCACCCGGTCGCCCGGCTGGGTGCTCAACAGGCTCACGTCGACCAGCGCGAAAACGATGTGGCCGATGTCCTTGGTGGTGGTGATCCCCCAATGGGTCAGCACGGTGCGCGCGAGCAGCCCATACTGCTGCAACGCGAGGTCGCGACAGGCCCAGGCGAGCTCGCTCCCGGTCACGTGCCGGCGTTGGGGGAGCTTCTCCTGCAGGAATTCGATCGCCGCGAGCACGAACAGGAACCCGCGCTCGTGATAGCGCCGCTCGCGTCGGCGGATGCGGGCGAGGACCTCCTCGGCGAACTGGACGTCGCTCACCGACGCCCCTTGGGGGTGACGTAGAGGGGGAATCCATCGGTCAGCTGCCCCACTTCGCGGTGCACCCGCGTCACCGTCGCGTCGTCCTTCCGGGTGATCACCTCGTCGATGAGCCCCGCGATCCGCTCCATCTCCCGTTCCTTCATTCCCCGCGTCGTCAGGGCCGGCGTGCCAAGTCGGATGCCGCTGGTGACGAACGGAGACTGGGGGTCGTCAGGGATCGTGTTCTTGTTGACCGTGATGCCGGCCCGATCCAGCAGCTTCTCGGCGTCCTTGCCGGTCATCCCCTTCGGCCGGAGGTCGACCAGCATCAAGTGGGTGTCGGTGCCGCCGGAGACGATGGCGAAGCCCCGGTCCATCAGCGCTGCGGCCAGGGTGCGCGCGTTGGCCACCACCTGGTGGGCGTAGACCTTGAAGTCCTCGGTGAGGCACTCGCCGAAGGCCACCGCCTTGGCGGCGATGACGTGCATCAAGGGCCCCCCCTGCGTGCCGGGGAAGACCGACTTGTCGACCGCCTTGGCCCGTTCGGCGTCGGAGAGGATCAGGCCACCGCGCGGTCCGCGGAGGGTCTTATGGGTGGTGCTGGTGACCACCTGGGCGTGCGGCACCGGCGACGGGTGGGCGCCCCCCGCGACCAGTCCGGCGAAGTGCGCCATGTCGATCAGCAGGATCGCGCCGACCTCGTCGGCGATGGAGCGGAGCGCCGCGAAGTCGAGGATCCGGGCGTAGGCGCTGCCGCCGGCCACGATCATCTTCGGATTCTCGGCGTGTGCCTGGGTGCGGAGCCGGTCGTAATCGATCCGACCGGTGGCCGGATCCACACCGTAGTGCACCGCCTGCCAGATCACACCGCTGTGGTTGACCGACGCACCGTGCGAGAGGTGCCCCCCGTGGGGGAGCGACATCGCCAGGAACTTCTCCCCCGGCTTCAGGACCGCCATGAACGCGGCGAAGTTGGCGGTGGCACCCGAATGGGGCTGCACGTTCGCGTGGGCCGCGCCGAAGAGGCGCTTCACCCGTTCGATGGCGAGCGACTCGACCTGATCGACCACCTCGCAGCCCCCGTAGTACCGCTTCCCGGGATACCCCTCGGCGTATTTGTTGGTGAGCGGAGTTCCCATCGCATCGATGACGGCGCGAGAAGCGAAGTTCTCGCTGGCGATCAGCTCGAGGCCGTGTCGCTCGCGCGCCAGCTCGTCGTCAACGATGCGCGCCACGTCGGGATCGGCGGCGCGCAGGGAGGCCGTGGGGTCGAGCGTCACGGGGTGTCGGTCTCGATCTTGGCGACGCGGCGGGAATGACGCCCCCCTTCGAACGGGGTGTCGAGCCACGCCTTGAGGATGGCCACCCCCTCGTCGTCGCTCAGGCAGCGCGCCGGGAGGACCAGGATGTTGGCGTCATTATGGGCCCGGGCCAGGTGAGCGATCTCCGGATTCCACGCCACCGCGGCGCGGACCCCGTGATGCCGGTTCGCGGCGTAGGCCATCCCGAGCCCGGTGCCGCAGAGGAGCACCCCGCGCTTCGCCTCTCCCACCTCGACCTGATGGGCGACGGGATGGGCGTAGTCGGGGTAGTCGGTGCTGTCGAGGGAGTTGGTGCCGACGTCGATGGGATCGTAGCCGAGCTGCTTGAGCTCGGCGACCAGCCGTTGCTTGAGCGGGAAGCCGGCGTGGTCGGCCCCGATGGGGATGCGTTCGGGCATGGTTGAATCTAGACGGCTAGGCGGTAAGGCGGTAAGGTGGCCAACTGGCAAGGAACCGTCCCGTACCCACTCTGCCCCGCAGTTCGCCGGCTACGCGATATACAACTTCCGAAGGGGCTTGATCGCTTCGATCCGCTCTTCCGCCAGGCGGTCGGCCGCGGCGTAGCTCGGGATCTTGTGCTCCGCGGCGATGGCGTAGACCCGGAGCGTGGTTTCGTAGATGTCCCCCGCCTTCCGCCTGGCGCGCTCGAGCGCCCAGCCCTGCAGCTCCCCGTACACATTGATGAGCCCGCCACCGTTCACGACGTAGTCCGGCGCGTAGACCATCCCCTGCTTTTCGAGCTGGGCACCGTGGCGCTCCTCGGCGAGCTGATTGTTGGCCCCGCCGCAAATGACCTCGACCTTGAGTTGCTTCAAGGTCTCATCGTTGATCGTGGCGCCCAGCGCGTTGGGCGAGTAGATGTCGGCCTTCTGGGAATAGATCTCGTCGGGCTTCACCGCCGTGGCGCCGGTCGCGTCGACCATCGCCTTGACCTTGGCGGTGTCGATGTCGGTCACGATGAGCTTGGCCCCCTCGGCGTGGAGCAGGCCGCAGAGATGCTTGGCCACGTTGCCGCACCCCTGGACGGCGATGGTCTTGCCGGTCAGGACGTCGGAGCCCCAGCGGGTCTTGGCGGCGGCCTTCATCCCCATGTAGACGCCGTAGGCGGTCACCGGCGACGGGTCGCCCGACTTGCCGTGGAGCCCCACGACGTGCGGGGTCTCGGAGTGGATGTACTCCATGTCCGCGGGGCTCGTCCCCACGTCCTCGGCGGTAATGTAGCGCCCGCCGAGCGACTGCACGAAGCGGCCGTGGGCGCGGAACATCGCCTCGCGGTCCTTCCGCTTGTTGTCGCCCACGATGACGGATTTGCCACCGCCGAGGTTGACGCCGGCCACCGCGGCCTTGTAGGTCATCCCGCGGGCGAGCCGGAGCGCGTCGGTGATGGCATCGTCCGTGCTGGCATACTGCCAGAATCGGGTGCCTCCGAGTGCCGGGCCGAGCGTGGTATCGTGGATCGCGATGATGCCGAAGTAGCCGGAACTCGGCTCATGGCTGAGCAAGACCTGCTCGTGGTTGTACTGGGCCATCGCCTTCTGGAGGTCCATGGATGCGTCCTGCTGCGGAAGTGTGTCAGGGTGACCAGTGACCGGTGACCAGTGACCGGGCCTCAAGAGAGGAGCTCACCAACAGGCCCGGTCACTGGTTACTGGTTACTGCTCACTTCGAATATTCGTAAAAGCCCCGCCCCGTCTTCCGTCCCAGCTGCCCCGCCGCGACCATCCGGCGGAGGAGCGGACAGGGACGGTACTTGTCGTCGCCCAATCCCTTGTGCAGCACTTCGAGGATCGCGAGGCAGACGTCGAGCCCGATCAGGTCGGCCAGCGCCAGCGGGCCCATCGGATGGGCCATCCCCAGCTTCATCACCGTATCGATCGACTCGGCGGTGGCCACGCCTTCCATCAGGCAGTATACCGCCTCGTTGACCATCGGCATCAGGATCCGATTGGCCACGAAGCCGGGGTAGTCGTTCACCTCGACCGGCGTCTTGCCCAATGCCTTGCACCACTCCATCACCTTGGCCGTCGTGGCATCGCTGGTGCGCTGGCCGCGGATGATCTCCACCAGCTGCATGACCGGGACCGGATTCATGAAATGCATCCCGATCACCAGCTCGGGCCGCTTGGTCCTGGCGGCGATCTCGGTGATCGAGATCGAGCTGGTGTTGGTCGCGAGTATCGTCCCCGGCGGGCAGATCGCGTCCAGACCCTCGAAGACCTTGAACTTCACGAGCGGGTTCTCGCTCGCCGCCTCGACCACCAGCGCCGCGTCCTTCACCGCCGTGAGGTCGGTCCCGGCAGTGACGCGCTTCAGCGTCGCCGCAGCGTCGGCCTCGGAGAGGGTCCCCTTCTTCACCACCCGGGCGAGCGACACCTTGATGGCCTCGAGCCCCTTGTGGAGTGCGGCCTGTTGCACGTCGACGAGCAGGACGTCGTTCCCCTGGGCCGCGAAGACCTGGGCGATCCCGTTGCCCATTGTCCCTGCACCAATGACCGCGATTCGAGTCATCATCTGTCCTTGCAATTGAATGGCTGCTGGCTACTGGCTATTGGCTGCTTCATCCTGCGAACTGGCACTGGCGCGATCGGCCAGAAGCCAGGAGCCAGGAGCCTTCGAGTTCGATGTCCACCGGAACAGCAGCACCGCCTTGCGAGTATCACGGTTGCAAAGGGCTGCCGGCTACTGGCTGTTGACTGCTCCGTGCTGCGGACTGGCACTGTCGCGATCGGCCAGAAGCCAGGAGCCAGGGGCTTTCGGGTTCGATGTCCACCGGAACAGCAGCACCGCCGATGCACCTACGATGATCGTCGCGATGGCCCCGCCCTCTGGACCGAAGGCGCTGCCGGTGAGCCAGGTCGGTCCACCAGTGGCGTAGTCCAGCATCGGCAATGTGAACGCCAGTCCGCTCACCGGGGCGCCGAGTGCCGCAAGGGTAAGGTTCCAGCCGAGGTGCACACCGGTGGCGGCCCAGATCCCGCCCGGCAGCCAGAGCGCCGCGCTCAGGAACACCCCGGCCAGTGCCACGTTGGCGACGGCGAGGCCGGTCACGTTCGGGTTGCCCAGGTGCGCCGCCCCGAAGAGGATCGAAAGCACCAGCGCCGGCCCCAGCCGCCCGAATGCCCGCGACAACGCCACATACCCCACCCCGCGGAAGAGCAGCTCTTCGCTGAAGGCCGCAGGGAGCATGATCAACGCGAGCGGCCCCACCGCTTTCAACCAATCGATCGCAGACCCCCCATCGAGCGACCACGCCGCGCCGCCGGCCGGGATGGCGATCGCGAGCGCCAGGAGCGCCGGGACCATGCCGATCACAAACCCGACCCCGAATCCCTTCGCCGGATCCCCCGTTCCGCGCCAGCGTAGGTCGGCGAGATCCCACTTCAGCGCAACGCGGCCGATGAGCCACGTCGCCAGGCCAAAGCCCGCAATCTGGGCGACGACCCCCAACCACAATCCGGAGATCGGCGCCCCTGAGCGCTTCAGGATGAGCCCGGTCGCGATCGCCGCCACGATGCCGGACGCGAAGAAGGCGACCGTCCACCCGATCGCCTTCCACCGGGACATTCCGGTCGCCGTCACTGCCTCACAGGACTCGACGGACTCGGCCGCCAAGACCGAGCCCCAGACCCGATGCCAGCGCGACTTCGGCCATATCGGTCAGGCCGAAGGGAATCACACCCATCGCGAGGGCCGCGCCGGGGTTCCCGGTCACGATGGTGAGCCAGGCCCAGCCGCCGAGGTGCACCACCGCCATCCCGGCAATTGCCCCGAGAAGGTAGCGCAGCGGAGTGATGATTCGCGTGGCGTGCAACGCGACCCAGCCGGCCACGAACGCGCCGAACGGGAAGGCGATGAGATACCCACCGGTCGGGCCGATGATCTTGAGGAATCCGAAGCCGCCGCCGGCGAAGACCGGGAGCCCCGCCATCCCCGCCACGAGGTAGGTCACCAGCGCCGCCGCGCCGAGCCGGGGCCCGAGCACGAGGCCGACCAGCAGAAGCGCGCCGCCCTGCAGCGTCTCCGGCACCGGGCTGAAGGGGACCGGGAACTCGAACTGTGCCACGACGGCCACGAACGCGGCGCCGAGTGCCACGGCGATGACCCGGCGTACGGTGTGGACGCGGGTGGCGGGAACGGCGCCTGCGAGGGTCTCGGTCGTCATCAAGCCTTCTCCACGCTGAGGGCCACGGCGTTACCGCCGCCGAGGCAAAGGGTCGCGAGGCCGGTCGAGACCTTCCGGTCGGCCATCGCGTACAGAAGCGTCGTCAGCACGCGCGCGCCGCTGGCCCCGATGGGGTGCCCCAGCGCGACGGCGCCGCCATTCACGTTCACCTTGTCGAAATCCCAGCCGAGGGCGCGGCCGTCGGCGATGGCCTGGACTGCGAACGCCTCGTTGGCCTCGATGAGGCCGTAGTCGGAGATCTTGGTCCCCATCTTCTTCATCAGGTTCTGCACCGCGAGGATCGGGGCGAAGAAGAGCTCCTTCGGCTCGCCGCCGCCGGTGGCGTACCCCGTCACCGTCGCGAGGATGGTGAGACCGTGCGCCTTGGCGTATGCCTTGGACGTGACGACCAGTGCACTGGCGCCGTCGTTGAGCCCGGGAGCGTTGCCGGCCGTCACCCGACCATCCTTGCGGAAGGTCGGCTTGAGCTTTGCCAGCGCCTCGATCGACGTGTCCTTGCGGGGACCCTCGTCCTTGCTCACGACCACCGGGGTCTTCCCCGCCACCGTCACCGGGAGGATCTCGGCGGTGAACTTGCCGTTCTCCTGCGCCGCGATGGCCTTCTGGTGGCTCTTGAAGGCGAACTCGTCCATCTCGGCGCGCGTCACGCCGCTCTTGTCGGCGGTGTACTCGGCGTATTCACCCATATGCACGTTGCCGAACGAGTCCCAGAGCCCGTCGCGGATCATCCCATCGACCAGGGTCTGGTCCCCCGCCTTGATCCCGCCGCGCATCCCGTAGACGTAATGGGGCGAGGAGGACATCGCTTCCTGCCCGCCGGCGACGATCACCTGCGCGTCGCCCGCCTTGATCGCCTGTGAGGCGAGCATCACCGCCTTCAAACCGGAGCCGCACACCTTGTTGATGGTGAGCGCGGGCACGACGCTGGGGATCCCGGCATGGATCAGCGCCTGACGGGCGGGAGCCTGACCCGAACCCCCCTGCAGCACCTGGCCGAAGATCACCTCGTCCACCACGGCGCCGTCGAGCTTGGCGCGGACCAGCGCTTCCCTGATGGCGAGGGCGCCGAGCTGGGGAGCGGAAAAGCTGGAGAGCCCCCCGAGGTAACGACCGATGGGGGTGCGGACGGCGGAAACGATGACCGGCGTGGTGCTATCGGACACGGGAGTCCCGGGCTGAGTTCAGGCCGGGAAAATAGCGGGTAGGCGGGTGGGCGGGTAGGCGGGTAGGCGGTCGCCGAGGGCGGGGCGCCCCCGCCCCGCCGATGGGTCGAGGCAGAGCTCCGTCAACGGCGGCGCGAGGTAGCGCCGCCCTCGGCCGGCATCCCAACAACAGGGCCCGCAATGAAATCGCGGGCCGTTCGTCCTCGCCCTATCGACACCTTCCAAGGCAGGTGAACCGAACGAACGCCACCTCCCCAGCCCAGCGCACGCTGGCACGCAGATGACGAGATCCGACCGTTGTAATGCCGTCACCTGGCCGCAGTTGCCACCGCTGCCGCCGCCCGACCGGTCGAGCCTGATCCCGAGATCGGGTTCCCCCATCGACCGATCGCCGCTCGATGCGAAGTCCCTCACCGTAGATCGCCTCGACGATCCACCGTTCTGCATCTCCCGCCGGCGGCGAGGTCCAGCCGTAGACCGGCGAAGCCGCAACACAGGTCAAGTCACCGCATTCATCGAATCCAGTCGGGATCGTGAGGGTCGAATCCAGGGGGAGCGCCTCGACGGGGTCATCGGAAATGCGTGCCCCGATCTCGGCATCAAGATGCCATTGGCCGTCGCGACCTCGGAACAGCACGTCATCGGGCAAGGCCAGGACCGCTGGAAGCGCTGCGACCAGGAGCTCCTCACGGAGCGCGCTGGAATCTCTGGGCAAGGAGATCAATACCACCTGATGCACGACTGCGCTGTCACCGGGCCTGCGTGCCACATAGTCAAGCGGGATCCGCTGCGGAGATCCTCGTCGACCGACGATCGCGACGACCAGCGCTGCCACCTGGGAGGAATCGTCTTTCCCGCCATAGATCCAGCGTTGAGTGTCCGCCGCAAGGACGGCACGGGAGAGGATCGCAGAATCCGGAGTCCCTGGCTCGATGATCAGCCAAGGTGCCAGGAAAAGGGCATAGCACTCGCCGTACCAGCGGATCTCCCGCTGAAGAAAGTGCTCGGTCGTCTGGCAACTGCTCCTGGCGTATTCGATCCGCTCGCGCTCCGGCGTCGGGTCTCCCGCGGAGAGTGCCCGCCAGAGCACCTCGGTCGAGTAGGGGGGTGTGCCGATGCTTACCGGGATGACCACGGGCGTGCGCAAGACGGCTCGCGGGGACTGCGCGTGAGCGTCCTCGGCGAGGCTGCTGACGAGCAGCACGACAGCGGCGACCATCGCAAGAATGACTGTTTTGGAAAACTTCATGGGTGGTCAGGTTCGAGTACTCCGGAGATGCCCTTGCGCCTGAAATCAGCACACACCCGCGGCGCAGCCGCGGCGGGTGTTGCTGCGGACCCGCCGAGGGCGGGGCGCCCCCGCCCCGCCGATGGGTCGAGGCAGAGCTCCGTCAACGGCGGCGCGAGGTCGCGCCGCCCTCGGCCGGCATCCCAACAAAGCCCCGCGATTTCATCGCGGGCTACGGCATCAACGCCCTGCTCTTCTCCTCACCCGCCACCTTCGCCACGAACTCCGCCACCGGCATCACCGTCTGCTTGGTCCCCGCCCCGCGCACCCTGACCGCCACCGCACCCGAGTCGGCCTCGCGCTGTCCCACCACCGCCATGTACGGCACTTTCAGGACTTCGCCATCGCGGATCCGGTAGTTGAGGGTCTCGTTCGAGTCATCGACCGTGACCCGGAGCCCCGCATCGCGCAGTTGCTTGGCCACCGCATGCGCCGCCGCGGCCTGCGCGTCGCTGATCGGGAGCACCCGTACCTGCTCGGGCGCGAGCCAGACCGGGAACGCCCCGGCGAAGTGCTCGATCAGGATCGCGATGAAGCGCTCGAACGAGCCGCTCACCGCCCGATGGATGACGACCGGCCGGTGGGGATGGTTGTCCTCCCCCACATACGTCAGGGCGAACCGCTCCGGCGCGTTGAAGTCGAGCTGGATGGTGCCGAGTTGCCAGGCTCGCCCGATCGCGTCGTAGACGTCGAAGTCGATCTTGGGGCCGTAGAACGCCCCGTCTCCCGGCTTGAGTTCGTATGGCAGCCCGGTCGCCTCGAGCGCAGCCTTCAAGCTCGCCTCGGCACGATCCCAGAGCGCGTCATCACCGATACGGACCTCCGGCCGGGTGGCGAACTTGAGCTTCGCCTCCAGCCCAAAGGTCTTGTAGTACGCCAGGATGAAGTCGGCGATCCGCTTCACCTCGGCGGGGATCTGCGACTCCATCAGGTAGATATGACAGTCGTCCTGGGAGAACTGCCGCACGCGCGTGAGGCCCGAGAGCGCCCCGCTCACCTCGTTCCGATGCAGCACATCGTAGGTGCTGTAGCGGGTCGGGAGCTCGCGGTAGCTGTGCCGCCGCGACGCGAAAAAGAGGTGGTGCGACGGGCAGTTCATCGGCTTCAGGGACATGTCGTGCTCCCCGGTCTCCTTGTCGAGGACGAGGAACATGTTCTCCTGGTACTTCCCCCAATGCCCTGACTGCTCCCAGAGCGCTTTGTGGTACAGCAGCGGGGTCCGGACCTCCTGATACCCTTCGCGCTCCAGCTCGCGCAGATAGGCGTTGATGGTGTTGTAGATCGCCGTGCCGCGCGCGGTCCAGAAGGCGGCCCCCGGCGCCACCGGGAAGAAGTGGAAGAGATCGAGTTCCTTCCCCACCCGGCGATGGTCCCTCTTCTTCGACTCCTCGAGGCGGTGGGTATACGCCTCCAGGTCCTCCTTCTTGAACCACGCCGTACCATAGATGCGCTGCAGCATCTGCCGCCGAGAATCCCCCCGCCAGTACGCCCCCGCGATGCTCAGCAGCTTGAAATGCTTCAGCCGCGACGTGCTCGGCACATGCGGTCCCCGGCAGAGGTCGACGAACGGGCCGTCGGTGTAGACAGTGATGGTCTCGTCGGCGCCGAGGTCGTCGATCCGCTCGAGCTTGAGGGGATCGTCCTTGAAACGCTTCTTTGCCTCCGCCCGATCCACCACCTCGCGCGTGAACGGGTAGTCCGCCTTGGCCACCTCGACCATTTTCGCCTCGATCTGTGCGAGATCCTCAGGCGTGAAGGGGCGATCGAGCTGGAAGTCGTAGTAGAACCCGTCCTCGATCGGCGGCCCGAATCCGATGCCGGCATTGGGGAAGAGCTCGCGCACGGCCGTGGCCAGGATATGGGCGGCGGAGTGGCGGAGCACCTCGAGAGCGTCGGGGTCGCGGTCGGTCAGCAGCGATACGGTGGCGCCATCCTCGAGCTCGCGGCCGAGGTCGCGGATCTGGCCGTTGACGCGGGCGGCGAGCGCTGCCTTGGCGAGGCCGGGCCCGATGGCCTGGGCCAGGTCGCGGGCGGTGCTGCCAGCGGGAAGTTCGCGGACACTCCCGTCGGGGAGGGTGATGCGGAGCTGGCTCACGGGGTCGGCAGCGCTCCACCGATGGCGGCGGCCGCGTCGGCGTAGAGAAAGTAGAACACGACACCGAGCGCCACGATGGCGGTCGGAAGCGACCAGCGGACGAGGTCGAAGAAGGTGACGTACTCGCGTTCGTCGCTCATCGGGGTCATGCGCTCGAGTCGTGGAGAATGGTGCCTGCGCCGTGCGGCAGGCTCATGTTAACTTAATCGCAATCTTGCACTTTCGGCATTTCTGAGGAGCGTACGGTGCGTCGAACGGAACGGCAGGGCGAGTTGGCGGTCTGGGCCGCGATGGGGCTCGGGGTCGGGCTTGTGGCGGGGTTCGCCCTGGCCGAGGCAGTCGGCGCGGTGGACCTGAAGCGCCTGGCGCGCGCCGTGGCACGGATCGGCGCCGACCACAGCCCGGCCACGCTGACGCCGGATCAGGCGGCGCGCGCCGCGGCGCTGGCCCTCGGCCAGACCCCCGGGCTCGCCGGTCTGGAGCTCGAGACCCGGGCCCTCGGCCCCGGTCGGGTGGAGCTGCTCGGGTGGGTTCCCGACCGACGCAGCCGGGCGCTGGCCGAACGCACCGTGGCGGGACTCGACGGGATCACCGCCGTGGTCAACCGGCTCCTGGTGGAGCGGGAAGACAGCAACGCGCCGCTCACCCTCGCGGACCAGTCGGCATGAGCGACGAACTGAGCCCGACCTACTCCCCCGCCGGCCTCGAAG
This sequence comes from Gemmatimonadales bacterium, assembly GCA_039917855.1. Lineage (GTDB taxonomy): Bacteria > Gemmatimonadota > Gemmatimonadetes > Gemmatimonadales > GWC2-71-9 > CAMLHU01. The sequence goes on from JBDSIR010000146.1 coordinate 60,266, forward strand.
TCGGCATCTACCGGCAGTGGGAGAAGGCCGGGGTCTTCGCGCCCTCGGGTCATGGGTCGAGGGTCATGGGTCGTGGGGCTTTGGAGGGTCGCAACGCCTCCCACGACTCACGACCCACGACCCAAGACCCGTTCGTGACCATGATGCCCCCGCCGAACGTGACGGCGAGCCTCCACATGGGGCACGGGCTCAACAATACTCTCCAGGACGTCCTCACCCGCTGGGCCCGGATGCGGGGGCGCCCGGCGCTCTGGCTCCCCGGCACCGACCACGCCGGCATCGCCACGCAGAACGTGGTCGAGCGGCTGGTGGCCAAGGAGGGCCAGACCCGCTTCGATCTTGGGCGCGGGCCCTTCCTCGAGCGGATGCACGCCTACGTCGACGTGACCAAGGAGACCATCCTCGGCCAGCTTCGGAGCATCGGCTCGAGCGCCGACTGGAGCCGCACGTACTACACCTTCGACGAGCACTACTCCGAGGCCGTGCGCGAGGTGTTCGTGCGGCTGTACGAGAAGGGCCTCATCTACCGCGGCAAGTACATCATCAACTGGTGCCCCCGCTGCCTCACCGCCCTTTCTAATGAAGAGGCGGAAAAGGAGGAGCGGGACGGGAAGATCTGGCACCTGCGCTATCCCCTGGCCGATGGCTCAGGGTCGCTGGTCGTGGCCACCACTCGGCCGGAGACGATGCTGGGCGACACCGGCGTGGCGGTGCATCCTGAGGACGAGCGCTACCAGGCGCTCATCGGGAAGATGCTGGCGCTGCCGCTCACCGACCGGCGGATCCCCATCGTCGGCGACGAGGCGGTCGATCCGGAGTTCGGGAGCGGCGCGGTGAAGGTCACGCCGGCGCATGACCAGACCGACTTCGAGATCGGCAAGCGGCACGACCTGGCCCAGATCGACGTGATGACCCCGGAGGCGCGGATGGCGGAGACCGTGCCGCTGCGCTTCCAGGGCCTGGACCGGTTCGACGCGCGAAAGAAGGTCGTGGCGGAGTTCGAGGCGCTGGGACTCCTGGTCAAGATCGATGACCACCGCCACGCCGTGGGCCACTGTTACCGCTGCGGCACCGTGGTGGAACCGCGCCTGTCGGATCAGTGGTTCGTGAAGATGGCGCCCCTCGCCAAGCCGGCGCTCAAGGCGTATGCCGACAAGAAGGTGAAGTTCGTCCCGGAACGCTGGGGCGACATCTATACCCAGTGGCTGGAGGGGATCCGCGACTGGTGCATCAGCCGCCAGCTCTGGTGGGGGCATCGCATCCCGGTCTGGTACTGCGATGCGTGTGGTTCGAAGCACGCCAGCCGCACCGACCTGGTCACCTGCCCCAAGTGCCGCGGCCTGTTGCGTCAGGACGAGGACGTGCTCGACACCTGGTTCTCCAGCTGGCTCGTGCCGATGGCCTCCCTCGGCTGGCCCGAGGAGACCGAGGACCTCAAGCGGTTCTATCCCGGCACGGTGCTCATCACCGCCCCCGAGATCCTGTTCTTCTGGGTGGCGCGGATGATCATGGCGGGGCTCGAGTTCCGCGGGAAGGTGCCGTTCCACACCGTGTATCTGCACGGCACCGTGCGCGACACCCAGCATCGCAAGATGTCGAAGTCTTTGGGCAACGGGATCGATCCGCTCGACGTGATCGAGAAGTACGGCGCCGACGCGCTGCGCTACACGGTGATCTCGGGGATGGCGGTCGGGACCGACCTGATCCTCGATCCGAAGGATCTGGAGATCTCGTTCGCGCCGGGGCGGAACTTCGCCAACAAGCTCTGGAATGCCGCGCGCTTCCTGTTGAGCAACCTGCACGGCGCTCCCCGTCCCTTGGCCGGCGCGTATCGAGAAGTGATCCGGAGGGAGGAACTCACCCTCGCCGACCGGTGGATCATCGCCCGGTGCGATGCCGCGGTGCGCGAGTCGGCCGACGCGCTGGAGAAGTTCCGCCTCAACGATGCGGCGAGTGCGGCCTATCACTTCATCTGGAGCGACTTCGCCGACTGGTACGTCGAGGCGATCAAGCCCCGGCTCTACGGCGACGTGCCCGGGGGTAGCATCGCGCGCGCGGTGGCCTACCGGGTCTTCGACACCGCCCTCCGGCTGTTGCACCCGGTGATGCCCTTCATCACCGAGGCGATCTGGCAGAAGCTCCCCGGGCGCACCGAGGGGGAGCTTCTCGCGCGCGCGCGCTGGCCCGAAGCCGATCAGCGTGCCAGTGACGACGGCGCCCTCGCAGAATTCGCCCTGGTGCAGGAGGTCGTGACGGCGCTCCGGCAGATCCGCGCCGAGAATGGCGTGGAGCCCGGGAAACAGATCGACGCGACCGTCGTCGCCGCCACGCCGGCGATGCGCTCCGCGCTCACCCTCGAGGATGCCACGGTGCGCAGGCTCGCCAAAGTGGCGAAGCTTACCGTCGGGCCTGCTCCGACCGGGGCCGCCGCGAGCGCGGTCCTCTCCGACGGCTCAACGGTGATCGTTCCCCTCGGCGGGATGGTCGACTTGGCCAAGGAATGCGCCAAGCTCGCCGCCGAACGCGACCGGCTGGCGGGGATGGTCGCGAACCAGGAGAAGAAGCTCAGCAATGAGCAGTTCGTGGCGCGCGCCCCGGCCGCCGTGATCGAAGGGGAACGGAAGAAGCTCGCGGAGTGGACGGAACATGTGAGCAAGTTGAATGATCGAAGGCGGGCGCTCGGGTGCTGAGCCCTCTCCCCCCGACCCCCTCTCACTGTCGGGAGAGGGGGAGCGCCACGGAACAGCTCCCCTCCCCCGACAAGGGGAACACCACGGTTCAACTCTCCTCCCCCGACAGGGGGAACACCACGGTTCAACTCCCCTCCCCCGACAGGGGGAACACCACGAAACAGCTTCCCTCCCCCGACAGGGGGAGGGGCCGGGGGAGGGGGCTGAGCGTCCGGGCGTCCGTGCTCGGTGGCCTCGCCGTGCTCGCCGCCTGCGCCAAGTTCGGTCCTCCGCCGGGCGGCCCTCCCGACGCGATCGCGCCCGTGCTCGTCGCGACCCGCCCCGACTCCCTCGGCACCTTTCCCGATTTCCGTGGGGACGCGGAATTCATCTTCGATGAGACCATCTCGGAGGGAGGCTCGCCGAACTTCGGCTACGGGACCGGTGACCTCGAACGGATGGTGGTCCTCTCGCCCAGCGACGAGGTACCGCGGGTGAAATGGGAGCGGAGCCGCATCGCCGTGCATCCGCGCGAAGGGTGGCGGCCCAACACCGTCTACCGGATCGAGCTCCTCCCGGGGATCACCGACCTGCGGCGCAATCGCAGCCGCAGCGGCCAGATCATCACCTTCTCCACCGGTGCGCCCCTCCCGACCGATTCGCTGAGCGGGATCGTGATCGACTGGACCACCCGTCAGCCGGCCCGGCTCGCCGCGATCGAGGCGCTCCTCCTCCCCGATTCGCTGGTCTATCGCACGCAGAGCGACTCAACGGGCCGCTTCATCCTCGCACCGATCCCGCACGGGGCGTATCTGCTTCGCGGCTTCCTTGACCAGAATCGGGATCGGCGGATCAACGGCAAGGAGAACTGGGACTCCGTCGGCGTGGCGCCGGCCCCGGCGGCTACGGCAGTGCTCTGGCTCGCGCCCCACGACACCCTCGCGCCGCGCGTGATGCAGGTGACCTGGCGCGACTCCCTGACCGTCGAAATCCAGCTCACCCAACCGATCGACCCGTATCAGGTGCTCGACACATCGAACATCGTCGTGCTGCAACTCCCAGACTCCGTCCCGATGGTGGCGCGCACCTTCCGGACCAAACCGCTCGACGACTCCCTCGTGGCCCGCGCCAGAGTGGAGGCCGACAGCCTTCGTGCCGACTCGCTCAAGCGGGCGCGGCCCGATACGGGCCAGCGGCCGGGACTACCCGGTCGCATCGTGGCTCCCCCGGCCCCTGCGCCGACCCCGATCCTGCGTCGGCGTGCGGGGGTACCGATCGACAGCACCGTCATCAAGCTGGCGCAGACCCGTCCCGCTTTGGGCGACCGGTTGGTCCTCCGGTTGGCTGCCCCGATGCCGCCTGAATCGAGGTATGTGCTCGAGGTGCGCGGGATCCGGAATGTGAATGGGGTGGCGGGGAACGCGGCCGGCGGATTCGCGGCCCCCAGGCAGCCACCGCCGCCGCCGCCGAAGGCCGCTGCCGACAGCACCCGTCAGGACAGTACCGCCGTCCCGCCGAGGCGACCCTGATGGCCCAGCGAGCGGGGGTGCCGCCACTGCCGGGGGCGCGTCCAGCCGCGTTCTTGGACCGCGACGGGACCATCATCGAGGATCCCGGCTACCTCGACCACCCCGAACAGGTCCAGCTCATCCCCGATGCAGCCTCCGCCATCCGTCGGCTCAATGAAGCGGGGTGGGTCGTCGTCGTCATCACCAACCAGAGCGGCATCGCCCGCGGCTATTACACCGAGGCCGACTACGAGACGGTGCGCGCGCACGTCGACGAACTCCTGTCGCGCCAAGGGGCGCGCGTCGACGCGCACTATCACTGCCCCCATCATCCCAGCGTTTCGGCCTGCGAGTGCCGCAAGCCCGGGCTCAAGCACTTCCTCCACGCCATCGGCCGGTTCGGGATCGATCCCGCGAAGAGCTGGTGCGTCGGCGACAAGGTGGGCGACGTCACTCCAGCGATCCGACTCGGCGCCCACGGCCTCCTGGTCCGCACCGGCGAAGGGGTCGCCAATCGGGTCGAGGCCGAACTGGCGGGGTTCGGCTCGGTGCCCGACCTCGCCGCCGCGGTGAGTCGGATGCTGGGGGGCGGGTAGGCGGGTAGGCGGGTAGGCGGGGGGAATGTCGATTCGGGATCAGGCCATAAGAGGTGTCATCCCGAGCAGAGCGAGGGATCTAGCTCGCTTCGACCGGGGCCTGGACGCACCCTCAACGCTTCGCCGGGTAGATCCCTCGCTCTGCTCGGGATGACATTGGTCGCCCCCCGCTGGATGCCCACTCTACCCGCCTGACCGCCTTCCCCCCTATTTTCACGGATGCGCATCGCGGTAGCGGTCTCGGGGGGAGGCTCCAATCTGCAGGCCCTCCTCGACACCCTGCCCCCGGGCGGACCGACCCACGTCGCGCTGGTGCTGAGTAATTCGACCAAGGCGGGCGCTCTGGAGCGCGCGCGGGCCCACGGGGTCCCGACCGCGGTCCTCGTCGACCACGGCTCGACGGACGAATGGCTCGCGCTGCTGCGACACCACCGGATCGATCTCCTCGTCCTGGCCGGGTACCTCAAGCTGGTGCCCCCCGGAGTGATCGCCGCGTATCGCGGGCGGATCCTCAACGTGCACCCCGCCCTGCTCCCTGCCTTCGGCGGACCCGGGATGTACGGCAAGCGGGTGCACCAGGCGGTGCTCGACGCCGGCGCCACCGAGAGCGGCTGCACCGTGCATCTGGTGGATGAGCTCTTCGACCAGGGCGAGATCCTGGCCCAGGCCCGGGTGCCGGTCTTGCCGGGCGACACCGCGGAGAGCCTCGCCGCCCGCGTGTTGACCGCCGAACATCAGTTGCTGCCGAGAGTCGTGCTGGCCATCGCGGCCGCCGGACACCCTGTCCCTCTCGCTGACCGCCCGACCGCCTGACCGCCGGACCGCCCATGCCACGCGCCCTGATCTCGGTGAGCGACAAGCGAGGGATCGTCCCGTTCGCCCAGGGCCTCGTGCGCCAGGGGTGGGAGATCATCTCCACCGGCGGCACCGCCGCGGCGCTGCAGGCCGCGGGGGTCCCGGTCGTCCCGGTCGACCAGGTCACCGGATTTCCCGAGATCCTCGACGGGCGGCTCAAGACGCTGCATCCGAAGATCCACGGCGGCCTGCTCTTCCGGCGCGACCTCCCGGCCCAGGTCGAAGAGGCCAAGGCGCACAACATCACGCCGATCGACCTCGTGGCGGTGAATCTCTATCCCTTCCGGGCCACCATCGCCCGCGCCAACGTGACGTTCGAGGACGCCATCGAGAATATCGACATCGGTGGTCCCTCGATGCTCCGCTCGGCGGCCAAGAACCACGAGCATGTGCTCGTGGTGGTCGATCCGCTTGACTACGACCCGGTGCTGGAACGACTGAGCAACGGCAGCGCGACGCCCGAATACCGTCGCGAGCTCGCGGCGAAGGTCTTCGCCCACACCAGCGACTACGATGCGGCGATCGCTGGCTACCTGGGGGGCGGCGCCGCGGAGCTCCCCCCGATCCTGGCACTCGGGCTGCGGCGGGTTCAGTCCCTGCGGTATGGCGAGAACCCGGGACAGCGCGCCGCGCTCTATGTCAGCGAGGAGCCGCGCGGAATGGCCGACCTCTCCCAGCGCCAGGGGAAGGAACTCTCGTTCAACAACCTGCTCGACATCGACGCGGCGGGGATGGCGATCGCGGCGTGGCCCACGATGCCGGCCTGCGTCATCATCAAGCACACGACCCCCTGCGGTCTCGCGGTGGGGACTTCCGCCCGCGACGCCTTCCAGAAGGCGCTCGCCACCGACCCCAAGTCGGCGTTCGGCGGCGTGGTGGGGTTCAACACCGTGGTCAACGCCGAGACCGCCGAGGCGATGGTCGACCTTTTCATCGAGGTCATCGTGGCGCCCCGGGTCCAGCCCGAAGCGCTGAAGATCTTCAGCGCCAAGAAGAATCTCCGGGTGGTCGAGCTGCCGGTGGCGCAGGAGACCGGCGGGCTCGACTTCAAGACGGTGCGCGGCGGGTTCCTGGTCCAAGATCGTTTCCACTTCGATCCCAACGAGTCGGACTGGAAAGTCGTCTCCCGCCGCCAGCCCACCGACCCGGAACGATTCGACCTCGCCTTCGCCTGGGCCGCGGTGGCCACTGTCAAGTCGAATGCCATCCTCATCGCCCGCAATGGGCAGGCGCTCGGCATCGGCGCCGGGCAGATGAGCCGGGTCGACTCAAGCTTCATCGCCGTCCACAAGGCGCACGAGGCAGGGCACGATACCCAGGGTGCGGCACTCGCTTCGGATGCCTTCTTCCCCTTTGCCGACGGCGTCGAACAGGCCGCGGCGGCGGGGATCCGCGCCATCATCCAGCCGGGCGGCTCGGTGCGCGACGCCGAGGTCATCGCCGCGGCGGATGCACACGATATCACGATGATCTTCACGGGCCGGAGGCAGTTCCGGCACTGACCCGGTCGCGGGTCGTGAGTCGTGGGTCGTGGAGCGATCCACCGCCTGCACCACACGACCCATGACCCATGACCCACGACTCACGAGCATCATGACCGACACACAGCTCCCCCCGCCCTATCGCTGGGCTGCCGCCGTCACCGTCGCCATCTTCGGCCTCTACGTGGCGACCTTGGCGCCGACCACCGCATTCTGGGACACCTCGGAATACATCGCGGCCGCCAAAGTGCTGGGCATCCCCCATCCGCCGGGGAATCCGCTCTTCACCCTGATGGCCCATGTCTGGGGGATGATCCCCTTCGCCGCCGACTACGCGGTGCGGATCAACCTCTTCGCCGCCGCCACCAGCGCCGGCTCCGCGGGACTCTGGTTCCTGGTGCTCGAACGGTGGCTCCGGCCGATCGTGCCGCTCCGCGGGGCCCGCCTCGCCGCCGCCGCCGCCGGGATCCTGATCGCAGCCACCACCTGGACGGTGTGGAACCAGTCGACGGTGAACGAGAAGGTCTACACCATCTCCTTGTTCTCGATCGCGCTCGTCATGTGGCTCACGGTCCGGTGGGCCGATACCGAGGACCCCGCCCGGCGCGACCGGCTCCTCATCACGATCGCCTACCTCCTGGCCCTCACGTCCACCAACCACCTGATGGGGATCCTCGTGGCGCCCGCGGTCGGGGTGTACGTCCTGATGACCGACTGGAAGGCGCCCTTCCGACCCTGGGTGCTCACCGGGATCGTCAGTGCCTATATCGTCGGCGTCTCGCTCAACTACGTCTACCTCCCGATCCGCGCGGGGCAGTACCCGGCGATCAACGAAGGGGAGCCGGTCTGCGGCGGCATCAGCCAGTTCGTGTCCGGTCAGTGCAAGGATCTGATGGACGTGCTGAACCGGGTCCAGTACGGCAAGCCGGCCCTGTTCGACCGCCAGGCCCCCATCCCTTCCCAGGTGGCCAACTTCCTCCAGTACTTCGGGTGGCAGTGGGCGCGCGATTGGGGTGGCTGGAGCCGCCTCGCCACCGGCCTCTTCGCCCTGCTCGGCCTGGGCGGGATCGCCGCGCTCTGGGAAAAGGACCGCCGCGCCGCACTGTCCGCCATCGCCCTGATGGGGACCATCTCGGCGCTGCTGGTGTTCTACATGAATTTCAAGTACGGCTACTCGCAACTCCTCACCCAGCCGGATCTCGTCCGCGAAGTGCGCGAACGCGACTACTTCTACATCGCCGCCTTCTCATTCTGGGGTGTATGGGCGGGGATCGGGCTTGCCGCGGCCTGGAGCTTCCTGGCCGATGTCGCGGCCAAGGGGGTGGAGGGGACCCGCAAGTGGGTCCTCGCCTCGCCGGTACTGATGCTGGCGTTGATCCCCCTCGCCGGCAACCGCATCACCGCGAGCCGGGCCCACGAGACGATGGCGCGCGACCTGGCCCATGACATCCTCGAATCGGTGGCGCCCTACGGCATCCTGGTCACCGCCGGCGACAATGATACCTTCCCGCTCTGGTACGCGCAGGAGGTCGAGGGGATCCGCACCGACGTGACCCTCGCCAACCTGTCGCTGATGAACACTCGCTGGCACCTGCGTCAGCTCCGGCGCCGAGTGACCCCGCCCTTCGACGTAAGCGGAGCGTCGGTGGTCTGGAAGGAGCGGTGGCAGGAGCAGGACGTTCCCGGGTATCCGCAGGGAAAGCCGATCGTCCAGCCGACCGGATCGGTCTTCGCGAGCCTCTCGATCGAGGCGCTCGACCGGCTTCCCGAGCTCACACCCATCCAGGCGGGCCAGCCCGTCGCGTTCGACTCCGTTCTGATGCACCTCGGCGGGACCCAGATCGGCGGGGGGACCTACCTCGAGCTCTCCGACCTCGCGACCATCGGCCTGATCCGGGACAACATCCGGACCCGACCGATCTACTTCAGCTGGACCACCGGCGGTCACCCCGACCGGAACCTCGGCCTCACCCAGTATCTCGTGAGCGAAGGGCTGGTACGACGCGTCAACCCGGCGCCCGTCAGGCCGACCCGCGAGATCATACTTTCGCAGGGCCTCGGCTTCGTGGACGTCGGCCAGAGCGACCGGCTGATGTGGGGGGTCTATCACATCGACGAGGCGGCGCGTCCCCGTCCGCGTGGCTGGGTCGATCCGCCGTCGGCCTCGATCCTCTCGATCTATGCCGTCATCTATGGTCAGATGAGCGGGATCTATCTCCAGGCGGGCGACTCGGTGAAAGCGGCACGGTCGGCGGAGCTTGCGCGGATGGTGCAGGCGAATTTGCCGCAGTAGGGGGCGGGTAGGCGGCGACCGAAGCGGCCCACAGGAGCGCGCAGCGCGACTCGGCCGCGAGGAAGAGGCGGTCGGGCGGTCGGGCGGTCGGCGGACCGAGTATACGGTGTCATCCCGAGCCTTGTCCTGAGCGCAGCGAAGGAAGAGCGAGGGATCTTCCATGCGAAGACCGTTCCCGGGGTATCCAGGGTCGGTCAATACGGGCAAGATCCCTCACTTCGCTCGGGATGACAGCCTCCTAGGCGACGCCTTGCCGCAATGCCTCCCGCGAGGTCATCCCGGGCCTTGTCCTGAGCGCAGCGAAGGAAGAGCGAGGGATCTACCCAACCTCGACCGTCACCTACCTACACGACCGATCCCTCCCCTAGATTCCACCTGGCGCGGTGGCAGAGTGGTTGATTGCGGCGGTCTTGAAAACCGTTGAACCCGAAAGGGTTTCGGGGGTTCGAATCCCTCCCGCGCCGTTGAAACAGTCTGCACGACCGACTTACCACCACTTCCTCCATCGCTCTCTGGGCACGACATGGCTTGGACGACCCCTTCTCACAGCAAGTCAAGAGTGGACAGAGCTGGGCGAACCCTAGCGGACGGTGTTGCGCTTTCCACGATCGAGGAACAGGGGTGTCTTGAAATTGTCAACAATTGGCGTTCCGCTCACAGCTTTCCGCTGAATACCATCCAAATGCTCGTGCGACGACACGGACGTCGTATCAGCAGCAAGTCACTGACGGCGCAACGCATCAAGCGGCTACCTTCGATCGTTGCGAAACTTCAACGCAAGCAGTCGATGCGCTTGAGCCAGTTGCAAGACGTCGGAGGCTGTCGATGCGTCCTTGACACGATTGGCCAAGTCCGCAGGATGCGGGATGCGCTAGCACGTAGCGCCACTACCCACAAGATTGTGGGCGAGGATGACTATCTCACGACGCCAAAACCAGATGGTTACCGAAGCCTGCATCTGATTTACAAGTACTCAAGCCCGAAGAGCCCCGCACATGAAGGGTTGTTGATTGAGGTCCAGCTGCGTTCCCGACTCCAACATGGCTGGGCCACCGCAGTAGAGATCGTAGACACATTCCTTCGCACGTCCTTGAAGTCGAGCATTGGCCCGGACTCTTGGAAACGCTTCTTCGTGCTTGCAAGCGCCGCGATCGCAATCAAGGAGCGTGCCACGCACGTTGCTGGTGCGCCAACCGACAAGGCCATCCTTCGGGAAGAGTTGCGCGCGCTGAGCGGCGAACTGAAAGTCAGGAGCACGCTAGAAGCCTTCGGCAATGCGCTTGCGGTGGCTGAAACGGAAGCACCCCCTGGGATTGAAAACTTCCTGCTCGAGCTTAATCCGGTAACCAAGACGCTTAGTATCACCGGTTTCCACGACGTCCACGCATCTACCGCAACAGACGAGTACCTGAAAGCGGAACTCGCGCTGAAGAAAGTGGAGGGCGGGCAAGCTGTACTCGTGGCGGCGGATTCCATGCAAGCGCTTAGGCGGGCATATCCTAACTACTTCCTTGATAGTGCGGCATTCCTAAATAGCCTAGATGAGTTTCTGGCAGTTTCCTGAGCGCTCCTTCGTCTTGACGGCCCTACTCTCGACGGAGAACGACTAATCAAAGTTCTCAGCTTCGGCGCCACCGGGATGGTCGGGATCGAGGTTCTCCACCTCTGCCTCGACGATCCCCGCATCACTTCGGTCGTCACCATCGGCCGGCGAGCCAAAGATGATGTTCACCAACGGAGAGATGCGGAAGCATGCCGCGGGGCTTCCGAAGTCACCATACCGGAGCGATATCTAGAACCATGCGAACCCACCTTGCGGCCGCGTGCGCGGCCCTCCTGCTTGCCGCCCCTCTCGCCGCCCAGAATCCGGTCCCGGCCGATCCCTCGCCGTGGCCCCAGCATTCCTTGGAACGCCCGCGCCCGGTGGTCGTCGCGCCGGGCGCCTTCGCCCCATCTCCCCCGCCCAGTGACGCGATCCTCCTGATGAATGGGCGGTCGCTCGATCGGTGGCGCGCCACCGACTCCGCCAAGGGTCCGGCACGCTGGAAGGTGATCGATGGATACGTCGAGATCATACCCGGAACCGGCGGGATCGCGACCCGCGACTCCTTCGGCGATGTGCAACTGCACGTCGAGTGGAAACCCCCGGTCCCCGCCGTGGGTGAGGGGCAACACCGGGGGAACAGCGGCGTCTTCCTGATGGAGACCTACGAGGTGCAGGTGCTCGATTCGTACCTCAACGACACCTACGCCGACGGCCAGGCGGGATCGCTCTTCGGCCAGTTCCCCCCGATGGTCAACGCGATGCGTCCGCCGAGCGAGTGGCAGAGCTATGACATCGTCTTCCACCGCCCCCGCTTCTCGTTCGACGGCAAACTGGTGGCCCCCGGCCGGGTCACCGTCTTCCACAACGGGATCTTGGTGCAGGACGATCAACCCCTCCTCGGCCCCACCTCTTTCGGCCGCAGGGCGCCATACGAAGCCCATATCGACCAACTGCCGATCGAGCTCCAGGACCACGACTACAAGGTCCGGTACCGCAACATCTGGGTGCGGCGGCTGGAATAGCGGCTATCTGCCCCCCTCTCTCGTATAGGGAGAGCCGGGGCGCCTCGCCTGATCGACCTCCCTGAAGCAGGGAAGGCCCTTCAGGGCGCCTTACCGGGAGGCGCATTCAGGCGCCGAGAACAAGGGCGCGATTCAGAATGTCGAAGGCCCTCGCAGGCGAGGGCCTTGGGAGATCCTCTGTCGCCTCGCTTCCGGCGGCTAAAGCCGCCTCTCGGCATGACGCCCTGAAGGGCTTGCCGGCGTCGTTCAACGATCCTGCGCCAAACTCGCCCCTACCTCGAGCCCGATCAGGACTCCCAGCGACACAAAGTAGACCGACCTATCGCCTTACCGCCCTACCGTCTGACCGTCGGGCTGGCTAGTTTACCCGCCGTTCGGGAGCGGTGGCCGAGTGGCTGAAGGCGGCGGTTTGCTAA
>JBDSIR010000147.1:0-14594 GCA_039917855.1 Gemmatimonadales bacterium
CCCTCGGCGGGGTCCCGAAACAGTGCGGCGGGGTGTGACACCCCGCTCTTGACGAGTTAGTCATTCCGCATTTATTATTTAGTTATGCCTAAATCACCACCCGGCGCTCAGCTTCCCGCCGGGCACCTGAGCACTTCGGTCGAAGACTACCTCAAGACGATCTACCACCTCACCGAACGGGGGGAGGCGGCGTCGACCAACGCCATCGCCCAGCGACTCGGTCTCGCCGCCCCCTCCGTCACCGGGATGGTCAAGCGCCTCGCGGAGCAGGGGTGGGTGCGTCACGAGCCATATCGCGGGGTCGAACTCACCGCCGCGGGCCGACGGGCCGCCCTCCGCACCGTCCGCCGTCATCGGGTGCTCGAGGCCTATCTCGTGGCCTTCCTCGGCTACGACTGGGTCAGCGTCCACGACGAGGCCGAGCGACTCGAGCACGCCGTCTCCGATGCCCTCATCGAGCGGATGGCGCAGGCGCTCGGCCACCCGAGCGTCGATCCCCACGGCGACCCGATCCCCGCCCCGGACGGCACGATCGCCGAGGTGGTCTACACCCCGCTGACCGAGCTCCCCGCGGGCCCGGCCACCGTACGACGGGTGCAGGCCGAGGACGGTGAGCGCCTCCGCTACCTCGCCGACATCGGGCTCGTGCCTGGGGCGGCGGTGACCGTGGTGGCTGTCGCCCCATTCGCCGGGCCCGTCACCGTACAGATCGGCGAGCGCACCCAGGTGATCGGCCGCGAGCTGGGTGACCAGGTGCTCTGCCTGAAGGGTGGGGCGCGATGAACACCTCGGCGACCCCCCCGCTCGACGAATTCGACGTCGACGCTGGCTGGCGCTTCCCGCGCCGCTCCCCGTCCCTCCCTGAAGTATTCCGGACCATCCCCGTCGCGATGGGGTTGCCGTGGTGGCGGAAGATGGCCGCCTTTGCCGGCCCCGGATATATGGTCGCCGTCGGGTACATGGATCCGGGCAACTGGGCCACCGACCTGGCCGGTGGGGCGCGGTTCGGTTACACCCTGCTGAGCGTCATCCTGCTCAGCAACTTGATGGCGATCCTGCTCCAGGCACTGGCGCTCAAGCTCGGCATCGCCACGGGGCGGGATCTGGCCCAGGCGTGTCGCGACCACTACAGCCGTCCGGTGAGCTTCATCCTCTGGGTCCTCTGCGAGATCGCAATTGCCGCCTGCGACCTGGCCGAGGTGATCGGGTCGGCGATCGCGTTGAACCTGCTGTTCGGGATCCCGCTGCTGTGGGGCGTGGTGCTGACGGCGGCGGATGTGCTGCTGATCCTCCTGCTGCAGCACAAGGGGTTCCGCTGGCTGGAGGCGTTCGTCATCGTGCTGGTGGCCACCGTCGGCGTCTGCTTCGCGGTGGAACTGATCATGGCGCGCCCCGCCGTCGCGGCGATGCTGACCGGGCTGATCCCGACGTCCCAGATCGTCACCAACCCCGCGATGCTCTACATCGCCATCGGCATCCTTGGCGCCACGGTGATGCCGCATAATCTCTACCTGCACAGCTCGATCGTGCAGACCCGCGCCTCGGACCAGAGCCCGGCCGGGAAGCGGGATGCGATCAAGTACGCCACCATCGATTCCACCGTGGCGCTGCTCCTCGCCTTCTTCATCAACGGCGCCATCCTGGTCCTCGCCGCCGCCACGTTCAATGTGGCGGGCCACAACGACGTGGCCGACATCGGCGACGCCCACAAGCTCCTCACCCCGCTGCTCGGCACCACACTGGCGAGCACCCTCTTCGCGGTGGCGCTCCTCGCCTCGGGGCAGAACTCCACCATCACCGGCACGCTCGCCGGCCAGATCGTGATGGAAGGCTTCCTCGACATCCGGCTCCCGCCCTGGCTCCGCCGGCTCATCACCCGGCTCATCGCGATCATTCCCGCGGTGATCGTGACGGCGCTGTACGGTGAGCAAGGCACCGGGAAGCTCCTTATCCTGAGCCAGGTGATCCTGAGCCTCCAGCTCAGCTTCGCGGTGGTCCCGCTGGTACTCTTCACGAGCCACAGGAAGAAGATGGGAGAGTTCGTCAATGGTCCCGTGCTGACCCTCACCGCCTGGGCCGTTGCGGTGGTGATCATCGGGCTCAACGCCTGGTTGCTCCTGGGCACCTTCAGGGCCTGGGTAGCATGAAGCGTACTGCGTGCTGCGTGCTGCGGACTGCGTTTGCTCCTGGTCTCACCGCCATCCTTCTGGCCCTCCGGCCCACCGGCCCACTGGCCGCGCAGAATGCGCCCCTGGAGGACAATTCCTTCCTCGTCGAAGAGGCGTACAACCAGCCGGCGCGCGAGGTGCAGCATGTGTTCACCACGGAGGTGCTCCATGGTGCACAGGTGGTCGGATTCGGACAGGAGTGGCCCCTGGGCGGGCTCCGGCATCAGTTGAGCTATGGGGTGGCGGCGCTCAACGACCGCGAGTTCACCTTCGGCGACGCCGAGGTGAGCTACCGGTATCAGGCGCTCGGGATGCAGGGAGGGCCGCTCTTCATGGCTCCGCGCGTGGGCGCCTTGATCCCGCTGGGCGATGCTGGGCGGATGGAAGGGAACGGCGGCTGGGGGGCGGAGGTCCAGCTCCCGGTCTCATGGGAGGTGTCGAAGTTCCTGAGCTTGCATGGTAATCTGGGGGCCACGTGGCGGCCGGACGCTGAGGGGGTGGACGGGAGCACCGCGGCCACTCTGGATCGTGCGGTCGGGGTGAGCGCGGTGATCTTCGTCGCCTCGCGCTTCAACCTCATGGCGGAGTCGGTGTGGGAGCGCGGTGAGGTGGTGGTCGGCGGTGAGGCGAGTGGCGGCACCCAGCAGAAAGTGGCGTTCGGCGCGCGCGCAGGGTTCGACCTGCCGGGCGGGATGCAGATCGTTCCGGGGATCGCTTGGATGCCGGCGGTGGACGAAGCGCCTACTCGCTCCTTCCTCTACCTGAGCGTGGAGCACGGGTTCTAGACAGCGAGAGGACGAGACGGCAAGACGGCAAGGCGGCAAGGGATTGTAGGGAGCCGTCCCGAACGGAGTGAGGACCTACTCTACTGAGAGCAGGTCCCTCGTTTCACTCGAGACGGTTCCGTACTTCATCCTTTGTGGTGCCCTCCTACCCTCCTACCTGCTTCCCTTCCTACCTCAGCGTTGTTCCGGCGGCCGCACCATCGTCAGATCCCCCGGCCACCCGCCGGTGGGGCCTTCATCGGCGATGGTAAGCTCCTTGATGAGGCGCTCGTTCCGCGCCTTGCGCAGCTCATCGATGCGGCCGTCGTAGGCCTTCTCGATGCCGCGCTGGATCTTCTGGCGGTCCTCGGTGCTGAGCGATTCCCACTTGGCGATGTGCTTCCAGCGCTCCTCGAATCCCACCAGCCGTTCGGCCACGTGCTGGGCGATCCCCTGGTGTCCGGCGCCGAGTGCGCGCATCAGGTGCGGCCCGCTGGCGGTCCAGGCGAGTCCCGGCCCGAGCTGCACCGCCGCGTCCATCGTGGCGACGTCGACCACGCCATCGAGCACCAGCTGGATCGCCTCGCGCCAGAGTGCGGCCGTGAGGCGGCCCACCACATGTCCGGGCACTTCCTTGCCGAGCACGATCGGGACGCGCTCGAGCCGCCGGAGCCAGTACCGGATGGTCTCGACGGCGTCGGGGTCGGTGGCCGGGCCGGGCACCACCTCCACCAGCGGCATCAGCTCGACCGGGACCATCGGATTGGCCACGAGCAGCCGCTGGGGGTTCCGGAGCCGGCCGCAGAGCTGGGACGCGAAGAGTCCCGCGGTGCTCGAAGTGATCACCGCACGCATCCGGGCCACCTGCTCGATCTGCTCCAGGGTGCGCTGCTTCAGCAGGAGGTCCTCGGGAAGCGACTCGATGACCCATTCCGCCTCGCCCACCGTCTGCAGCAGGCTGCGTCCGGTGCGGAGCTCGCCCAGTCCGAGGTCGGCGTTGGCGCGCTGGGTGCGACCCGCGGCGACCAAGGCATCGACCCGGCGCAGGATGTCGTCCTGCCCCTCGCTGAGGGCCCGGCCGTCGGTGTCGAAGATCGCGGTGGGCCAGCCGGCACCGACGAGGAGCGCGCCCCAGCCGCGCCCGACCTCGCCGAGACCGATGATCGCCACCTTGGGATTGCCGCCGTCGCTCATCGTGACTCCGGAAGGGATGCTGGAAGATGCAGGCACCCCGCTTCCGGCGCCACCGGACGGTGGCTCGCGCGGTCGCGGATGAGGGTTAGGTTATCAGTTGACCCTTTTTCGGAACCCGGACCCATGCGCCTCCGTACCAGCCTGCTCGCGGTCCTCCTCGCGACCACGGCACTGCCTCTCTCCGCCCAGCGTCCAGCGCCGCGCCGCGCCGCGGCACCCCGTGCCCCCGCGGTCACCATGACGCCCGGTCCGTCGGTGGAAGGGATCACCGAATACAGCCTCAGCAACGGCCTCCGGGTGCTGCTCTTCCCCGACGCATCGCAGCCCACCGCGACGGTCAACATCACCTACCTGGTGGGGTCGCGGCACGAGGGGTACGGCGAGAAGGGGATGGCGCACCTGCTCGAGCACATGGTGTTCAAGGGCACCCCCCGGCATCCGAACATCCCCCAGGAACTCACTGAGCACGGCGCCTCGCCCAACGGCTCGACCTGGTTCGACCGCACCAACTATTTCGAGACCTTCGCGGCCACCGACGTCAACCTGGCGTGGGCCATCGACCTCGAGGCCGACCGGATGATCCACAGCACCGTCTCGGCCGAGCACCTGGCGTCGGAGTTCTCGGTGGTGCGGAACGAGTTCGAGTCGGGCGAGAACGATCCCTCCAGCGTGCTGATGGAGCGGGTGCTCTCGACCGCCTTCCTGTGGCACAACTACGGGCAGTCCACCATCGGCGCCCGGAGCGACATCGAGAAGGTCCCCGCCGAGCGACTCCGGGCGTTCTATCAGAAGTACTACCAGCCCGATAACGCGGTCCTGGTCGTGGCCGGCAAGTTCGATCCGCAGCGGGCGCTGGCCCTCGTGAAGGACCGTTTCGGCCGCATCCCGCGTCCCGTCCGTACCGGTGCGATGCAACTCTGGTCGACGTACACCGCCGAGCCCGAGCAGGACGGTGAGCGGAGCGTGACGCTCCGTCGGGTGGGCGACGTGGCCTGGGTGATCGGGGCGTGGCATATCCCTTCGGGGTCGGATCCCTCGTTCGCCGCGGTGGACGTGCTTTCCAACATCCTCGGCGACGAACCCTCCGGTCGGCTCTACAAGGCGCTGGTGGTGCCGCATACCGCCTCATCGGTCTTCGCATTCAACTTCCAGCTCAAGGAACCGGGGGTCCTGCTCGCGATGGTCCAGCTCGGCAGCGCCGATTCGATCGCGGCGGCCAGCGCTGCGATCCGGCGCACGATGGCGGAGATGGTGTCCAGTCCCGCCACGGCCGAAGAGGTCGAACGCGCCAAGCAGCAGCTCCTCAAGGGGATCGATCTGACCCTCAACAACTCCCAGCGCGCTGCGCTGGCGCTGAGCGAGTGGGCCTCGATGGGAGACTGGCGTCTCCTCTTCCTGCATCGCGACCGGATCCGTGCGGTGACCGTCGCCGATGTGGCCCGCGTGGCGAGCGCGTATCTCAAGCCCTCCAATGCGACCTGGGGCACCTTCATCCCGACGGCTGCGCCGGACCGCGCCCCGGTGACCCCGGCGCCCGACGTGGTGGCGATGGTCGCGAACTATCGGGGCGATACCGCCCGCGCGGCCGGCGAGGTGTTCGACCCGAGCCCCGCCAACATCGAGTCACGCACCACTCGCTCCACCCTCGCCGACGGCTTCGCGCTGGCGCTCCTCCCCAAGAAGACCCGGGGCGCGACGGTCAACGCATCGCTGATACTCCGGTACGGCTCGCTCCCGGCGGTGCGAGGGAAGGCCACTGCGGCCTCGCTGGCCGGCTCGATGCTGATGCGCGGCACCACCCGCCATACCCGTCAGCAGATCCAGGACGAATTCGACCGACTCCACGCCCAGGTGAACCTGTTCGCCGGCACCGGACGCGCCGACGTGCGCATCGAGACCACGCGGGAGAATCTCGCCGCGGTGCTCCGCCTCGTGGGCGAGGTGCTGCGCATGCCCACATTCGACACCACCGAGTTCGAACTGCTGCGGAGCGAGCAGCTCGCCCAGCTCGATGAGCAGCGTTCCGAGCCGACGGCCCAGGGTTCGATCGCCTTCCAGCGGGCCCTCAACCCCTGGCCGGACGACGATCCCCGCGCGGTGCTGACGCTCGATGGCCAGGTGGCGGCGCTCCGCGGCGCGCGGCTGTCCCAACTGCGCGACTTCTATCGCGGCTTCTACGGCGCCGACCACGGCCAGCTCGCGGTGGTCGGGGACTTCGACACCGCCGACATCCGCCGCCTGGCCGATTCGCTCTTCGGCAACTGGCGGAGCCCGGCGCCATTCGAGCGGGTGCCGAGCGTATACCGTGACGTCGGACCTCAGAAGGTCGTCCTCAAGACGCCGGACAAGGCCAACGCCTTCTTCCTGGCGGGGATGAACCTCGCGGTGCGGAATGACGATTCGGCCTATGCCCCGCTGGTGATGGGGAATTTCATGATGGGCGGCGGGTTCCTGAATTCCCGCCTCGCGACCCGGATCCGCCAGCGGGATGGGATCAGCTACGGCGTCGGTTCGAGCCTCTCCGCGTCGAGCCTCGACCGCAGCGGCGTATTCTCGACCTACGCCATCTACGCGCCGGAGAACGTGGCTCGCCTCGAGACCGCGTTCAACGAGGAAGTGGCGCGCGTGCTGCAGGACGGCTACGCCGCCGACGAACTCGACAAGGCGCGCCAGGGATGGCTGCAGCAGCGCGAACTGGGTCGTTCCCGCGACGCCCAGCTCGCCGGCACCCTCTCCGACCAGCTCTTCACCGGTCGCACGATGGCATTCGAGGCCGAGTTGGACCGGCGGGTCGGGGCGCTCACGGTCGCGCAGGTGAATGCCGCGGTCCGGCGCTTCATCGATCCGGCGAAGTTCGTCGTGGTCGAGGCGGGGGACTTCGACAAGCATCCCCCGGCGGCGCCGACGCCCTGAACCTCACCGGTAGTGGCGGTACTGGCGGATGAGCGTCACAAGGAGGGACTTCACTTCGTCCATCGCCTTGAGCGCCTCCGCCAGGTCACCGCTGGGCACGAGATGGGCCTCCTCCAAGAGGCGGAGGAGTTCGTGGGTCTCGACGGCGGAGGCGTAGGCCAGGGTGAGGTGCTTCCGGAAGGTCCGGGTGTTCCGGAGAGCGTGCCCCCGGGCGATGTGCAGCTGCACGGCGAGCGCGGTGGCCTGCAGCTGATAGAACGGGACCCGGACCGCCGGCCGGTAGTTCTGCTGGCTGGCGCCGAGCACCCAGCGCACCACGGCATTGGACTTCTGCCAGACGGAAAGCGAACGGTGGTCGCGCATACCCGAACGTAGGGGCGCGTCACCGTTCTTTCGTTACCAGAAAAACGCGGGCCGGAGCCCTAGAGCCCGAGTCGGATCGCGAGTCCTGCCGTCTGGTACTTGAACGCTCCGGTCGTGCTCGCCGAGGCGGCGTTGGTGATGCCGCCGAAGATCGCCACTTCGTCGATGACGCGGAGGCGTCGGGTGAGCCGCAGGTCGGCGTGCCAGGCGCGCTGGGAAGCGCCTGCGCCTATCCGCTGGGAGCCGATACCCCCGGTCGCCCGCGCCCCCCAGACACCCCACTGCCGGTTCATCCCGCTCCTGAGCTCCGCCAGCTGATACGGTCTGGGCGCGAAATAGCCGACCCCGGCCTGGTCATACGAGAGCCGCCTGTAGTACGGACCCGCAAAGAAGTACCGCGCGAAGGACCAGGTGGCCGCCGCCAGCAACGACTGCCGCCGATTACCGTCATTCAACCACCCCGCGCCCCCTCCGAGGCTGAGATCCAGCTGCCGCGCCGCTTTCAGGTCGATGTTGGCTTCGAGGCTCTGGACGTCGAGGTCGCGGGCGATGAGCCCCGCGGTCTCGTCGAACGGGACTCGGCCGTAGCCCAAGCCGACCCCTACCCGCGCCGTGGGGCGCCAGGAGATGGTGGCGCGGGCGGTGGCGCTGCGGCGTGAGCCACCGACCTGGGGAGCCAGCTGTCGCAGACCGAGTCCCGCGCCGAAACTCATCTTCCCGAGCGACCAGGCAAGTCCCATCTCGCCCGACGTGCGATCCCCCGAGGTGAAGGGGTCGGTGGCCTGGAAGAGGCCGACCGTGCCGCTCAGGGTGACCCCGTCGGCCACGCTCTCCGACGCGGATGCGATCTCCCAGAAGGTCTCATTCTGATCGGAGTCGCGTCCCCACCCGAAGGTGACCTGCAGCTGGGGCCGGAGTGAGGCGCGGAGTTCGCGCCGGAGCTGGAGCGCGTCGCGATCATTGGGAGAGACGCGGAGGGCGGAGTCCACCCGCTGGAGGGCGGCGCGTTCGCGCCCTTCCCACCGATCCACCTGCGCGAGGCCGGCAAGGGCAGCGGCACTTCCCGGCTGATGGATGAGGCTCTCGGTGTAGAGCGAGCGGGCGCCGTTCAGGTCCCCCTTCCAGGCACGGAGCCGGGCACGACCGACCAGCGCTTCCTCATCGTCGGGCGCCTGCGCGAGCCAGCTCACGTAGGCAGCGTCCGCCTCGTCGTAGCGTCCCGCCCAACCGAGCGCGGTCGCTTTCCCGATCCAGGCATCGCGCATCGCGGGGGCGCGCGCGATCACGCTGTCGTAGTGAGCCACCGCCTGATCGGTCCGGCCAGCCCACGCGAGCACTCGTCCCTCGGCCACCTCGATGTCGCCGTCGCCGTGGTCTTCCGCGCGGGCCCGGCGGATCATCACCAGCGCGGAGTCGAGCTTGTTATCCCAGGAGAGAAGGATGCCGAGCCTGAAATTGGCCCGGACATTGGCGCGGTCGGTGACGAGGACCCGTTGGTACGCGAGGCGCGCCTCGTGATACTCCGCTGCGGCCCAGTGCGCGTCGGCCAGTTCGGTCTGGGCGGCGAGACGGCAAGCCGGCGAGGCGGCGAGGAGGATCACCAGGCCGACGAGGGGGCCACGCAGTACGCAACACGCAGCACGCAGTGCGTTCATGTGGCACTGCGACCGTTGCCACGTCCCGGAACGGGTCGGGGTCGCCGCGGGGGCCAGCAGAGTCAGGACCGGTCCGGCTATCTTTGGTGCCATACCAGAATCTCCCACCCGACCGACCATTGGAGCAAGCCGTGACGACCGAAGTGGAGACCCGGGCGCTGGGCCGAGAGCTGATCGATGCGTTCGGAAAGGCCTGGGAACGGGGCAAGGTCGACCAGATCGTCGAGCTCTTCAGCGAAGAAGCGGTCTTCCTTGACGACCCCTTCGCCGGGCAGGCAGTGGGCAAAAATGCCATCCGTGACTACTGGAAGGACGTGCCCTACCACCAGTCGGAGATCACTTTCACTCCGGGTGAGATATTTGCGGCGGGGCCCTGGTTCTCGACCGAATTTCGGGTGGTGTATCGGCGGCGGCGCACCGGTGAATGGGTCGACGCGCGGGGAGCGATCTTCTGCGAGACGGCGGGCGGGAAGGTGACGGAGATGCGGATGTACTGGATACGGCGGTGAGCGGTGAGCGGTAAGCGGTGAGCGGTAAGCGGGGGGCTCCGGATCGATGCGAAGCCCCCCGATTCATTGCCCCCATGGGCCCGCTCACCGCTCACCGCTTACCGCTCACCAAGGACTACGGCTTCCCATGGCTCGCCACAAAGCCCAGCCCCCACTGCATCATCTCCGGGCTCCGGAGCCCGATCCGCATCGCCAGCTCGATCGCCGCCTCTTCTTCCATTCCCAGATCCAGCATGAAGTAGGGCAGGAGCGCTCCGCCGACCCGGTTCCCAGAGCCGCAGTGGAAGAGCATCTGCTTATCCTTGTTCTTCCGCACTGCGTCAAGGATCCGCTCGAGAAGGGCATCGTCCACCCGGCCGGCCACCACGGGGACGTTGATGTACTCGAGGCCGAGTTCCTTCAACTTGGCGGGCTCATCGAAGGGACGCGCTTCCATCGGGTCGCGGATGTCGAGCACCACCGCACCGCCGGCGGCCTTGAACGCCGCGAGCTGCTTCAGATCGGGCTGGCCTCCGGTGACCAGCGTGGGGGTGGCCTGGCAGGCGTTGGCGATTCCGGCGACGGCGTCGAAAGTGGTCATAGTCCGTGTCACTTGAGAGGTTGGACCGGCGATGTTCGCGAGAAGGGTCCCTCCCGGGAACGCCAGCATGAAGATAGTAAGGGGAGGATGGGTGAGCCGTAAGCGGCCTGTCCTGAGCGAAGCGAAGGATCAGCGGGCTGCGGCATCGAGGTCCCGAAGGGGCGTCGGCATCTGTACCGGTCCAGCCCCCGCGGCCGGCTCACTGCTCACCGCTCACCGCTCACTATATCTTCCAGCATGCTCCGCCTCGCCATCGCCCAGTTCCGTCCCGCCAAGGGTCGGTACGCCGAGAATCTGGCGCGCCTCGGCGCGCTCTTCGCCGAGGTGGCAGGGTGGGCCGAGCCGCCGGAACTCATGGTCCTCCCTGAGTCGGCCCTGACCGGGTACTTCCTCGAGGGTGGAGTGCAGGAGCTCGCGCTCCCGGCCGAGAAGCTCTTCGCCGACCTGGCCGCCCAGCACGCCAAAAGCGGCGCGCCTCCGATGGATATCGCCATCGGATTCTACGAGGTCCACAGCAACCGGCTCCATAACTCCGCGCTCTATGCCGCCCTCGGAGGCACCGATGCGGGGATCGTGCACGTCCACCGCAAGATCTTCCTCCCTACCTACGGAGTGTTCGACGAAGAGCGCTTCGTCGAGGCGGGGAAGAGCGTACGGGCCTTCGACACCCGCTGGGGCCGCGCGGCGATGCTGGTGTGCGAAGACGCCTGGCACTCCCTCACCGGCACGCTCGCCGCGCTGGATGGCGCCCAGCTCATCATCATCCCTTCGGCCACCCCGGGGCGTGGGATCCAGCCGACCGGAGATGGGCAGCGCCCCGCCAACCTCGCGCGCTGGGAACGACTGGCGCAGGGGATCGCCGAGGAGCATGGCGTGTACGTGGCGGTCTGCCACCTCGTGGGGTTCGAGGGAGGGAAGGGATTCGCCGGGGGGTCGGTCCTGCTGAGTCCCCGGGGCGAGCTGATGGCCGAAGGGCCGGTGTTCGAACCGGCGATCATCGCAGCCACCCTCGACCTCGAGGAGGTGACGCGCGCGCGGGCCGATGCGCCGTTGCTGGCGGATCTGGAGGGGAAGCTCGCCGGCTTGCTGGAGTCGGCCAGTGGGCCAGTGGGCAAGCGGGCCAGCGATGGAGCGAAGGCCCCGAAGGCCCCGAAGCCCGCAAAGCAGGCGGCCCACCGGCCCACCGGCCCACTGGCCCACTCCGCCGACCCGCTCGCCATCGATCCCGGACTCACCCGGAAATGGCTGGTCGAGTTCCTGCGCGACGAGATCCAGCGCCGGCGCGGGTTCGACCACGCGGTGATCGGGCTCTCGGGTGGTGTCGACTCCGCGGTGGTGGCCTGGCTCGCCGCCGAGGCGCTGGGGCCGGAGAACGTGACGGCCATCCGGATGCCGTACAAGACCTCGAACCCCGAGTCACTGGCGCACGCCCAGCTCGTGATCGATCGACTCGGCATCCGCGAGAAGACCGTCGACATCTCCGCCGCGGTGGACGGGATGGTCGCAGCTATGGGGGACACGGACCCGGCGCGGAAGGGGAACGTGATGGCACGCTGCCGGATGATCGCGCTCTTCGACCAGTCAGTGCCGCTCGAAGCGCTCCCCGTCGGCACCGGCAACAAGAGCGAGCGGCTGCTCGGCTACTTCACCTGGCACGCCGACGACTCGCCCCCGGTCAACCCGATCGGCGACCTCTTCAAGACCCAGGTCTGGGCCCTCGCGCGCCACCTCGGCGTGCCCGACGAGATCGTCTCCAAGCCGGCAAGCGCCGACCTGATCCAGGGCCAGACCGACGAGGGGGACTTCGGCATCAGCTATGCTCGGGCCGATCTTATCCTCCATTGGCTCCTCTCCGGCTACCGTCCCGAAGCGATCGAGCAGGTCGGCTTCACCCAGCAGGAGATCAAGCTGGTGCGCAGCCGCCTCGATGGGACCCACTGGAAGCGCCGGTTGCCGACGGTGGCGATGGTGAGCCAGACGGCGATCGGGGAGTACTATCTGCGGCCGGTCGATTACTGAGGTGAGCGGTGAGCGGTAAGCGGTGAGCGGGCTGTTCAGCCTGACTTTCGTCGCAGGAGACCGAGGAGCAATCGTTGGGATCGCTGGCATCGGGCCATTGTCGTCGGAAGGGTCGGGGACGGCGGCTTGAGTCGTTCGGAGAGATGGTCGAGCAGTTCGCCTGTCTCCACGGCGGACCCGTAGGCGATCCTGATATGCTTGGTGAATAGTGGTGCCGTCCCGAGTGCGTATCCTTCGGCGATGTTGAGCTGGACCGAAAGGGATGAACGCTGCAATTGACCCCAGATCGCCCCGAGGGGTGGGGTCCACCTGGTCTCACTGAGGTCGAGTACCTCGCTCGTGACTTTTTTGGCCTCTTGCCACGCGAGGAGGGAAGTGTGGTCTCTCATCGAGGACAACCTATGATCGAACCGGGAACTCGCCTCATCATTCTGCAAGCGGCCGGCGCGGATTTGCGCGTGGGGCCCGCTCACCGCTCACCGCTTACCGCTCACCCAGAATGATTCCAGATAGCCGCCCGATGTCCTACAGCCGCGCCACGATCACGACCCTCGTGATGCCGCACATGCAGAACATCCTCGGCGACCTCTTCGGCGGGAACCTGATGGCGATGGTCGACCAGGCGGCCGCGGTGGCCGCGATCAGGCACGCCGGCGGGGCCGCGGTCACCGCCGCGATCGACCGGGTGGACTTCCGCGAACGGATCCCCGTCGGCGCGCTGGTGACCTGCGAGGCGGCGGTCGAGTTCGTCGGCAACTCCTCCATGGACATCACGGTCGAGGTATACGCCGAGACGGTGAGCACCGGGGAGAAGCGGAATACCCACTCCGCCCACGCCGTCTTCGTCGCCATCGACGAGGAGGGTCGGCCCAGACGGGTACCGCGTCTCATCCCCGGGACCGACGCAGAGAAGGCTGCGTACGAGGCGGCGCGGATCCATCGTGAGTCGATGAAGAAGCCCAGGTGAGCGGCGGAGTCGTCGCGGTCTATGGCGGCGGCGGTGCAAAGGCCGCCGCGCACCTCGGCGCCGAGCGGGCGCTCCGCGAGGCGGGACTTCGGCCCGCGGCCTACGTGGGGTGCTCCATGGGCGCTGTGGTCGCGGCGGCGCTGGCGCTGGGGTGGGAGCCGGAGGCGATCGAGGAACGGCTTGTCGACCTGGGTCGCCGCCGGATCGCGGTGGTCGATCCCCTCATCTTCATCCTCGGCGTTCGCCGTCCCGGATTGCTCAAGCCGGACCCGCTCCGCGCCGCCTTCGACGCATTGTTCCTCAACGCGCGCTTCGGCGACATGGTGCGCCCGTTGTCGATCGCCGTCACCGACCTCGATTCGGGGGAGCTGGTGCTCTTCGGCACCGGAGGCCGCGATGCTCCCCTGGTCGACGTGCTCCTCGCGACCTGCGCTCTCCCGCTCTACTTCCCCCCGGTCACCCTCGGCGGCAAGCGGTACGTCGACGGTGGGATCCGCTCGGTCCTTCCCATCGAGTCGGCGCTCGCGCTCCAGCCCGACCGCATCGTCGCCGTCGACGTCGGACCGGGCTTTGACGAAGCCGAATCGGCCCATTCGAGTCCGCTGCCCCAGCTCATCGAGATCAACCAGAGCACCCTGGGCATCCTCATGGCGCAGGGCACCCAGGACCGGCTGGCCCTCTGGCGTTCGACGGCGGGACGACCACCGTTGACGTATGTCCGACCCCGGGTGGAGAAGAACGCCACGTTCGCCACCGACAAGATCCGCGAGTACGCCGAGGAAGGATACCGGGCCACGCGTGAAGCATTGGAGAGGGGTCGGTAGTCGGTCGTCGGTAGCGCGCGGGGCGATCCGCGTTTTCCCGATGTCGCACGAACCGCGGTCTGGCCGTAGTATTAGTCGACTCTCGACTCTCGACTCTCGACTCTATCCTCTAGACTCTCAACTCTAGACTCCCTTGGATCCCCGCATTTTCTCGCTCGAAGAAGCCGAGGCCACGCTGCCGCTGGTGCGGCGCATCATGGTCGATTTGCAGCACGAGTTCGCGCTCTGGCGCGCCGCGGTCGGGCAATTCGAGCTCACCTCCGCCGGCTCGCGCGCGGACGAGCGGCTCCCGCCGGAAGTGGTGGCCGCCGAGCGCGAGGTGGCCCTCCTTGCCGAGCGGGTAGCGGGGCTCCTGGGGGAGTTGGAGGAGATCGGCTGCATCGCCAAGGGGATCGAGGCGGGACTGGTGGATTTTTACGCTCTCAGGGACGACCGTCTGGTCTACCTCTGTTGGCGGCTGGGCGAGGAAGGCATCGCGCATTGGCACGACCTCGACGTCGGCGTGGATGGCCGGCGACCGATCGACGACCTCCTATCAACCGGGACGGTAATGTGAGAGCACTCTGGGTCTTCCTGCACCTCCTTGGCGGGGTACTCTGGATCGGCGGCGGCCTCGCCGCGATGCAAATGAGTCTGGC
>JBDSIR010000148.1:0-27875 GCA_039917855.1 Gemmatimonadales bacterium
GACGTCGTGCGTCGCGTCGCGCGACTCGACGCTGTTGCGCGGCGCGCCGCGCTGCACCGACACCTCCGGCCGCGGAGACGCCAACGACGGCGCCGGCTCGATCATCATCATCGTCGCCACGGATGCACCGCTGCTGCCGCACCAGCTCAAGCGCATCGTCACGCGCGCCGCACTCGGCGTGGGCCGCATGGGCGGGAAGGGAGAGAACAGCTCCGGCGACATCTTTGTCGCTTTCTCCACGGCGAACGCGCGCGTCTCGGCCGACACCGGCACCGCGCGCGTGGAGATGCTGCCGAATGCGCGCATCAATCCGCTGTTCTACGCCACCGTGCAGGCGACGGAAGAAGCCATCCTCAACGCGATGCTCGCCGCCGAGACGATGACCGGCGCGAACGACGTGCGCGTTCATGCACTGCCGCGGGACCGGCTGCTGGCCGCACTCAGGAAGTACGGCCGGCTGCGCTGATCACCAGCTGATCGCTACATCTTCACGAGCACCATACGGCGATTCTGCTGGGGTCCCTGTCGGTGTGTCCCGTTGGAGAGCCTGAGGTCTGCGCACTCATTGAGCATGCCCGAACAAATGGCGAAACACACCCGCGAGCACAGCTCTCCTATGTCCTTGTTAATCAACAACTTAGGAAGCACTGAAAATGTTGCTTTCGGCACGGCAAAACGCTAAATTCAACAATCTGTATTCCCGCCTGTTTTTGCCCCTCAATTCGGCGAAAAAGTAGATGACAGCACCGAACAACCGCGAGCGCATTCTTCCGCGGCTCATCGATGACGAGATTCGCGAGTCGTTCATCAATTATTCGATGAGCGTCATCGTCTCGCGCGCGCTGCCGGACGTGCGCGATGGATTGAAGCCCGTGCACCGGCGTGTGCTCTTTGCCATGGAAAGGCTTGGCCTCGTGCCTGGCCGTCCCTACAAGAAATGTGCGACCGTCGTCGGCGACGTCCTCGGCAAGTATCACCCGCACGGCGACCAGAGCGTGTACGACGCGCTCGTGCGCATGGTCCAGGACTTTTCGCTGCGCTATCCGCTGGTCGACGGCCAGGGCAACTTCGGCTCGGTCGACGGCGATCGCGCGGCGGCGTACCGGTACACCGAGGCCCGCCTCACGCGCATCGCGCTCGAGATGCTTGAGGACATCGACAAGAATACGGTCGACTTCGTCCCCAACTTCGACGACCAGCGCGAGGAACCGTCGGTCCTTCCGGCGAAGATCCCGAATCTTCTCATCAACGGGTCAAGCGGCATCGCGGTCGGCATGGCCACCAACATCCCGCCGCACAACCTGCGCGAGGTGTGCAAGGCGGTCGACCACGTGGTCGAAAATCCCGACTGTTCGATCACCGACCTCCGGAAGATCATCAAGGGCCCTGATTTCCCCACTGGCGGCTTCATCTACGGCCGCGAGGGGATCAAGGAGGCGTACGAGACGGGCCGCGGCAAGGTCATCATGCGCGCCCGGGCTCAGATCGAGGAAAAGGAGTCGACCGGCAAGAGCCAGATCGTCGTGACGGAGATCCCCTACCAGGTCAACAAGGAGAACCTGGTCCGGGCCATCGCCGAACAGGCCATCGAGAAGCGGCTCGAGGGGATCAGTGCCATCCGCGACGAATCTGACCGCGACGGCATGCGGATCGTCATCGAGCTCAAGCGCGACGCCATCCCCAACGTCGTGCTGAACCAGCTGTACAAGCACACCGCGATGCAGTCGACCTTCGGCGTCATCATGCTCGCGCTCGACAACGGCGCCCCAAAAGTGATGAACCTGAAGGAACTGGTCGAGAAGTTCGTGGCGCACCGGCACCTCGTCATCGTCCGCCGGACCCAGTTCGACCTCGACCAGGCGCAGGCGCGCGAGCACATCCTGGACGGACTCAAGATCGCCGTCGACAACATCGACGAAGTGATCAAGATCATCCGCAAGGCGAAGGACACGCCCGAGGCGGATGAGAAACTGCGCAAGCGGTTCAGCCTGACGGAGAAGCAGACCGAGGCCATCCTCAACATGCGGCTGGCCAAGCTCACCGGGCTCGAGATCGACAAGCTCGAGGCGGAGCTCAAGGAGGTCCGCTCGACCATCAAGGAGCTCAAGGGGATCCTGGCCAGCAAGGACAAGCGGATGGCCATCCTCAAGGCCGAGATGGCCGAGGTCTCGAAGACCTACGGGGACGACCGCCGCACCGAGATCGTGGCTGACCAGGGGGAGTTCTCGGTCGAGGACCTGATCGCCGAGGAGGACATGGTGATCACCCTCTCCAATACCGGCTACATCAAGCGGATCCCCGTGAGCGCCTACCGCAAGCAGCGCCGTGGCGGCCGTGGCGTGGCCGGGATGGGGACCAAGGAAGACGACTGGGTGGAGCATCTCTTCATCGCCTCGACCCACGACTACCTGATGTTCTTCACCAACACCGGGCAGGTCTACTGGCTCAAGGTGCACGAGATCCCGCAGGCATCGCGCGCGGCGCGCGGCAAGCCGGTGGTCAACTGCATCGGCATCCGCCCCGAGGAGAGGGTCGCCGCGCTGGTGCCGGTGCGTGATTTTGAGGCGGCCGACACTTGGCTGATGTTCGCCACCCGCCTGGGGACGGTGAAGAAGACCGCTCTCAGCGAATACGGGAACGTCCGCTCCAACGGTATCCGCGCGATCAACATCGACGCGGGCGACGAGCTCATCGACGTCCAGCTCTGCGACCTGCAGAGTGACGTGGTCCTCGCCACCCGGGAGGGCCAGTCGATCCGGTTCCACCAGAGCGATGTGCGTGAGATGGGTCGCGCCACCGCCGGCGTGAAGGGGATCGAGCTCGAGAAGAAGGACTCCATGATCGGCATGGTAGTGGTGCGGCGCGACTCGACCCTCCTCGTGGTCTCGGAGAAGGGCTACGGCAAGCGCACGGAGCTTGGCGAGTACCGGGTCCAGAGGCGGGGCGGGAAGGGGATCATCACCTTCCAGGTCACCGACAAGACCGGGAAGCTCGTGGCCCTGAAGGAGGTCCTGCCCGAGGATGAGCTGATGCTCATCACCCGGCACGGCGTCATCATCCGGTCGCCGGTCGAGGGGATCCGGGTCATCGGCCGCAACACTCAGGGGGTCAAGGTGATGAACCTCGACGCCGGCGACCTGGTGGTCGACGTGGCCCGGGTGGTGACGGAGGACGGCGTGGAGGCTGAAGCCGCCGCCGGTTCACCCACGGACGAAGAGGAATGACCGAGGAGGCGGTGCGGGCGGCGGCGACGGCGCTTGCCGGCGTCGCCATCCGTGCGCCTCTGATCGACGCGCCGTTCCTGGCGCGCCTCACCGGCCACCCGGTCCGGCTCAAGGCGGAACAGCGCCAGCCGATGGGGGCCTTCAAGATCCGCGGCGCCATGACCGCGGCCCTCCGACTCTCCCCCGCGGAACGCGCGCGGGGGTTCGTCACCAGCTCCTCGGGCAACCACGGTCTCGCGATCGCATTCGCTGGGCGCCACTTCGGCGTGCGCGCGGTGGTCGTGATGCCTGAGTCGGCCCCCCGCATCAAGATCGAGGGGATCCAGCGCCTCGGCGGCGAAGTGGTCTTCGCCGGCAAGATCCGCTCGCCCGAGCAGCTGGAGCGCGCCGAGCGCTTCGCCCGCGAAGAGGGACTGGTGCTGATCCCTCCCTATGATCATCCCGACGTGGTGGCCGGACAGGGCACCGTGGGGCTCGAGATCGCCGAGGATTGGCCCGAGGTCACCGATGTGCTCGCCCCGGTGAGCGGTGGCGGGCTGCTCGCCGGCACCTGCCTCGGTGTCCACGCCGCACTGCCGCAGGCGCGCGTGTGGGGGGTGGAGCCCGCAGGCGCGGCCAAGCTCACGGCGGCCCTGGCCGCCGGCAGGCCCACCACCATCCCGGTGGTCGATACCATCTGTGACGGACTCCGTACCCCGACCATCGGTGAGCTCACCTTCCCCATCATCCGTGCCCAGGTGGCGGGCGTGGTGCAGGTGACCGACACCGACATCGTGGCGGCGATGAAGGCGCTCAAGGCCGAGCTCGACTTCGTGATCGAACCTTCCGGTGCCATCACGGTGGCCGCCCTCCTGGCCGGGAAGATCCACCCGGCAGGTCCCACGGCGGCGATCCTGAGTGGTGGCAACGTCGACGCCGAGACGTTTGCGCGCCTGGTGGCGGCGTGATGAGCCCCGGCGGCCAGCGCATCCTCGTTGCCGACGATGACCAGGCCCTGGCGCGGACCCTCACCTGGATCCTGCGCGAGAACGGCTACGAGGTCATCACCGTCCCCAACGCTGAGGAACTGATTGACCGGATCGAGGTCGAGCAACCCGACCTGCTGCTGCTCGACATCATGATGCCGCGGGTCGACGGGCTTCAGCTCCTGGAACGTATCAAAAGCGATCCCCGGAAGCGTGATCTCCCGGTGCTGATGATCTCGTCGATGCCACCCGAGGAGGCCACCGTGCGCGCCCTCGGGCTCGGCGCGAGCGACTTCATCGCCAAGCCGTTCCGGGTGCGCGAACTCCTGGCCCGCATCAAGGCGCATCTCCGGGTGCGCCACGAGCTCGACAGCGCTCGGAGCCTGGTCCGCACCCGCCATGAACTGGTCGCGATCGTGCAGGAGCTCACCGCGAGCCTCCGCCCCGATGAGGTGTTCCAGATCCTGGCTCGGCGGGTGGCGCGGGCGCTCAAGATCGGCCAGTGCTCGGTGCTCACGGTCGATGCGACCAGCGGGACCGCCACCGTGATGGCCTCGGCCGACAACCCTCTCCTCTCCGAACTCCGCGTCGACCTCCGGAACTATCCCGAGCTCGAGGCGGCCCTGCAGGGGGAGCGGCCGGTCTTCGTGGCGGATGTCGCCACAGACCCTATCTTTGAGGAGATTCGGGCCCGATGGACAACGGACGGGCAGTTCGTCCCCACCCGCTCGGTGGTGGCCGCGGCCTTCCGGCCTCGGGGTCACGCCCCCGGCCTCCTCTTCCTCCGCTCGGCCACCGAGGAGCTGGCGCTCAACGCCCGCGATGCCCAGTTCGTGGAGGAGGTGCTCCGAAGCGCCGTCCCTGCGATCGAGAAGGCGTACGACCTCCAGGCCGCGCGACTCGACAGCGCCCAGTACCGGGTGCTGGCGGAGACCGATCCCCTCACCGGCACCTTCAACCGGCGGGCGTTGGACGAGCGGCTCGGCGCCGAACTGGAACGGGCGGGCCGGTACAGCTCCAAGCTCGCCGTGCTGATGCTCGACATCGACAAGTTCAAGAAGGTGAACGACACCTTTGGCCACCGGATGGGGGACCAGGTCCTCTGCCAGCTGGCCACCATCCTGCGGCGCGAGCTGCGCGGTGTGGACCTCGTGGCCCGGTACGGTGGTGAGGAGTTCGTGGTGGTCCTCCCCGAAACGAACCTGCTCGGCGCGCGGAACTTCGCCGAACGGATCCTGAAGCGGGTGTCCGAGCATGATTTCGGCGAACCGGGAACGCCGGTACACGTTACTATCAGTGTAGGGGTGGCCACCTTTCCCGAAGCGGCCACGGAACGTCCCGAAGCATTTTTGGCCCACGCCGACGAACGCTTGTACCAGGCCAAGCGCGACGGCCGCAACCGGTACCGCGACTGATGCCCATCCGCCGTTGCCCCAAGTGCGGACGTACCTATACCGTGGCCGATCGCTTCTGCGCCCACGACGGCTCGACCCTGGTCGAGATGGCCGACCCGCCCAAGGTCAAGCCGATCACCCCGCTGCCCAATTTCGGTGAGCGGGCCGCCGCGCTGGCCGGCACCACCCTCGAAGGGCGCTTCGTGGTCGAGAAGAAGCTCGGCGAGGGGGGGATGAGCTACGTCTATCTGGCCAGCGACAAGCATCAGGGTGGGACCAAGGTGGCGGTAAAGGTGCTGAGCCCCAAGCTCTCGGGCGATCCGCAATCGTCGGAACGACTCAAGCGTGAAGCGGCACTGGCGATGCGGCTGAGCAGCCCCTACGTTTGCAATATCCACGCGATCGGCTCGACACCCGATGGGCTGCTCTACCTGGTCATGCCGTACCTGAGCGGCGAGCTCCTGAGCGATCGCGAGCACCGCACCGGCCCGACCCCGCAGCAGGAGGCGGTGCCGCTCCTGGTGCAGATGTGCCTCGGACTCGACCACGCCCATTCGCTCGAGATCATCCACCGGGACCTGAAGCCCGAGAACATCATGATGGTCCCGGATGAAGGCGGCCTCGTCCCGGTCCGTGCCGTGGTGATGGACTTCGGTCTCGCCAAGTCCCGGGTGGCGGGGCCGGAGGTCCAGAAGCTCACCGCCACCGGGATCGTCCTCGGCACCCCCGAGTTCATGAGCCCCGAGCAGATCCGCGGCAAGCCGCTCGACGGCCGGAGCGACGTGTACGCTCTGGGCATCCTGGCCTTCGAGCTCCTCACTGGTCAGCTTCCCTTCCAGGGGCGGAACGCGCAGGAGCTGATGATCGCCCGGCTCCGGGGCCAGCCGCGAAAGCTTCGCGAGTTCAAGCCGCAGCTCCCCGAAGTGCTGGAGATGATCATCGACAAGTCCCTCGCGTCCGAGCCCGACAACCGGTGGCAGTCGATGAAGGAATTCGCCGGTGCGCTGGACAAGGTGACCGGCACGGACTGGGTGGCGGCGTTCTCGAAGTAGGTCGTGGGTCGTGGGTCTTGAGTCGTGGGTCTTGAGTCGTGATCGATCACGCGAGGATGGCATCATGAAGCGGAAAGGCATCGCGGCGACCCTCCTGGTCGCCGTTCTGGCTCTCGGGACCGGCGTTGGCATCAGTTGGTTCTCGACCCGGCCTTCGGGTCTCACGACCCACGACTCACGACCCACGACTCATGGCGAATGGGTCTACATCCACCGCGGCCCCGACTCGATCCGCACGTACGTCGCCTATCCGGAGCGGCGCGACAAGGCCCCGACGATGCTCGTGATCCACGAGATCTTCGGTCTGACCCCCTGGGAACCGACCGTAGCCGACCGGCTCGCCGCTGCGGGGTACATCGCGGCGGTGCCCGACCTCCTCTCCCCCCGATTCGGCAGCTCCCCCAGCGACCCTGACTCGGGGCGCAAACTCATCGCGCAGCTCGCGCCCGACGCCATCACCGCCGATCTCGACGCGGTGGCGGCGTATCTCGATGCCCTCCCGGCTGCCCGCAAGGGGGACCAGGGGGCGATCGGCTTCTGCTGGGGCGGGGGACAGAGCTTCCGCTACGCGTCCAACAATCCCCGACTCAAGGCCGCCGTGGTCTGCTACGGCCCGCCCCCCGACTCGGCGGCGATGGGTCGGATCCAGGCCCGGGTGCGTGGCATCTACGGTGAGAACGACGCCCGCATCGGCGCAACCCTCCCGTGGGTCGACAGCACCATGCGCCGGCTCGGCAAGCACTTCGACCAGACCATCTATCCCGGCACCGGCCACGGCTTCTTGAAGCCGGGCCGCCAGGGAAGCGATGGACCGCAGTTCGAGAAGGCGTGGGGAGACATCTTGGATTTCCTCAAAGGGAGCCTCGGTAGGTGACCAGTGACCAGTCACCGGTGACCGGGCCTACCGTCGGGAGCTACCCTCGTGGCCCGGTCACTGGTCACCGGTCACCAGTCACCCCATGGCGACCATGATCCACCACCTCGTCATGCTCCGCTGGAAGCCCACCACCACGCCAGAGACCCAGTGTCAGCTCGCGGGGAAGCTGCTGGCGTTGAAGGCCGTCATCCCCGAGATCCGCGCCATCAACACCGGCCCCAACCGGGATCCCGACAGCGCCAAGGAATGGCCCTTCGTCCTCGAGGTCCAGGTCGATGATCTCGCGGCGCTCAAGCGCTATTCCGATCACTCCGCCCACCAGGCAGTGGTAAAGGAACTCCGCGAGGCGCGCCAGGCCAGGTTGGCGGTGGATCTGGAAGTGTGAGGGCAAGGGATTTGTTGGCAGGCATCGCCTCAGTGAAGGGTCTGGCCTCAACTGGGAGGGACGAAGCGACGAAGGCACGGATGAATGCAATGTGGTCTCAGGGAGGGTTTTTGCCTTGAGACCACAACGATTCGATCCGCCACTCCGTCGCTTCGTTCCTCCCAGTTGAGGCCAAGACTTTCCCCGGGGTGGAACTCTCCCCCATCGCTCACGTATTGCTTGGCATGCGCACCTCCCTCACCATCTCCCTCCTTGTCCTCGCCTCGTTGGGCGCGAGCAGTACCATGTCGGAGCCGCCCGTGAAGGCGCCGCGCGTGCTGTTCGTCGGGAACTCCCTCACCTACGTCAACGACCTCCCGTCGATCGTGGAGCGGATCTCCGTTGCCGATGGGGCGCCCCTCGAGACTCATACCGCGGTCGCGCCCAATTACGGGCTCGAGGACCACTGGAACGACGGGGCGGTGCAGAGGCTGCTCGGGCGCGAACGCTGGGATGTCGTGGTGCTGCAGCAAGGTCCCTCATCGCTGCAGGAGAGCGGTACGAATCTGGTCGACTACGCCGCCAGGTTCGGAGCGCTGATCCGATCGCACCACGCCTGTCCCGCGGTCTATATGGTCTGGTCCGAGGAGCGCTACCCGCGGATGTTCGACGCGGTGCGCGATCATCACCGGGCCGCCGCCGATTCCGCGCACGCCCAGTTCCTCCCCGCTGGCGATGGGTGGCGCGCCGCCTGGCGCCGCGATCCCTCGTTCGCGTTCTATTCCCCGGACGGACTTCACCCCACTCCCCTCGGCAGCTACCTCGCCGCCCTGGTGGTCTACGGCGGCATCACCGGACGGAGCCCCGTGGGCGACACCACGTCGGTAGCCGGGATGGTGATCGACCGCACTCAGCATCGCGTCGTCCAGGAGGCGGCAGCCGAAGTGTTGCGTGATGTGCCGCGGAGGTGCGGGGTGGACTGAAGGTGCGAAGTGCGAGGCCGTTAGTGCGAGTATCTTTGGCCGATGACCCCCGCACTTCGCACCTCGCACTTCGCACTCGCCGGTCTGGCGATGATGCTCGCGGCCACCGCCGCTTGCCGAGACACCTTCTATCCCCTCAAGAACCGGGTGACGCCGGGGATCGATCCCTTCGTGGTGTTCGTGGCCGATGCCCAGGCTGGGGCCGGCGAGCTCTGGGCGGGGCAGGCGGGGGGCGGGACGGTCTATCAGGTCACCTATACCCTTTCCGATGAGGATGCCCCCGCGCTCACGCCGAGCGGAGGGGTGTTGGCGTTCACGCGGGCGCCGACCGCGGCCGACAGCGCCGGTCGGCGGATCTGGTTCATGAACCTTGTGAGCGGCAACGAACGCGAAGTGCCGGCCCTTCCCGATGGTGCAGTGCCACTCTCGCTCGCGTTCTCCGACGACGGGGCGATCCTCTTCGTTCGGACCACAAAGGGGATCTACGCGCTCCAGTCCCCTCCCAGCGTCCCAACGCCCCGGCGCCTCAGCGCCATCGACTCACTTCGCGCCGACTCGGTGCTCACCGTCTTCATCGGCGATCCTCGTTATGCCCTGATCGCGCAATGTCGCAAGGCGATCGGGAGCCTGTGCGCCTTCCCGCCGGGGCAGGACGAAGCCCCCCTGCAGGCGGGGGGTGTCGATCCGGTGCGTTGGGGTGCTGACAGCGTCGCTTATTTCGTGGGTGATCGCCTGATCGTCCGGTCGGGTGGCGGAGGCCGCGCGCGCGAGGTGCGGTGGGTCCGGATGCCGCCCGCCCCGCGCCGGCCTACGTTCGCGCCGGCGGCGCAGCCCCCGCTCGCACCGCGATAGCGTCCCACGCCGCCTCGAGGGTGAGCTGGGTCTGGGGGTGGTCGGCGGTCCACTCTCCGGCGCTCACCCGCCACATCGCGTATCCCACCAATGCCAGCCAGACCCCGGCCCAGAGCTCGGCCGGCCCGGGGCGCACCAGTCCGTCCGACTTCCCGCTCGCCATGATGTGCTGCAACCCCTCACGGAACTCCCTCGCGGCCTCACGGCTTTTCTCGTCGAGGTAGCGTTCGTCCCCGCGCGAGAGGAACATCCGCGCCGTCGCCGCATCCGTCGCCGCACCCGCCGCCAGCGACTGACCCAGGCGCATCAGTCGCTCGGGCGGGGTCACGCCGCGCTCGGCATCGAGATCCTTCGCCAGCTTGCCCGCCCAACGCTGCGCCTGGCGATAGATCTCGTTGAGCAGCTGCTCTTTGCCGGTGAAATGCCGGTAGATCGTCCCCTCGGCCACCCCCGCGGCCTCGGCAATGGCCGTGGTGGTGGTGGCTCGGAATCCCACCGTGGTGAAGAGCTCGAGCGCCGCCCGGATCAGGCGCGCACGGGTGGCCTCTCCATCGCGCCGCGGAGGCGCCGGTGGGGGACCGGAAGGTGGAAGGGTAGGTGAGGTCATCGGTGCCTGGACCGCCTGGATCAAGTTGTATGGGGCCCGTGGAAGGGCTATTTTTCGGCGCAATTCGACCCATTCTGAGCCGTTGGAGCGCTGATGAATATCCTGGTACTCGGGGCCGGCCTGCAGGGCTGCGCCGCCGCTTACGACCTACTGCAAGTCCCTTCAGTGACGCGAGTTACCCTCGCCGATCTGAACCCCGGCCGGCTCCCGAAGTTCCTCCAGAAGGACTGGGGTGGCCGGCTCAAGGGCCTCACCCTCGACGTGAAGGACCCGGCGGCGGTCCGGACCGCGATGACTGGCCAGCAGGCGGTCCTCTGCGCCCTC
Source organism: Gemmatimonadales bacterium (assembly GCA_039917855.1). Taxonomy (GTDB): domain Bacteria; phylum Gemmatimonadota; class Gemmatimonadetes; order Gemmatimonadales; family GWC2-71-9; genus CAMLHU01. The sequence continues at coordinate 10,643 of JBDSIR010000148.1, forward strand.
CCATATTACTTCAATGAGGCGATGGCGCGCGCGGCGGTCGAGTGCGGCGCCCATTTCTGCGACCTCGGCGGCAATACCGAGATCGTGCTGAAACAGAAGAAGCTCGATGCCAAGGCCAAGGCCAAAGGGGTCTCGGTCATCCCCGATTGCGGCCTCGCACCCGGGATGGTCAACATCCTGGCCGCCGAGGGGATCCGCCGGCTCGACAAGGCCGCGCTGGTCAAGATCTACGTCGGTGGCCTCCCACAGAATCCCGAGCCGCCGCTCAACTACCAGATCGTCTACTCGCTCGAAGGGGCGCTGGACTACTACACCACGCCGTCGATGGTACTCCGCGGCGGGAAGAAGGTGGAGCTCGACGCTCTCAGCGAACTTGAGGACCTGAAATTCCCTTCTCCGATCGGGACGCTCGAGGCGTTCCACACCGCGGGCGGCATCTCCACGATGCCGCTGAGCTGGGAGGGGAAGATCGACGTGATGGAGTATAAGACCCTCCGCTACCCGGGCCACGTCGCCATCATGCGCCCGATCCGCGAGCTCGGCCTCCTGGACAACACGCCGATCGTGGTGAAAGGCCAGATGGTCACGCCGCGGGACGCCTTCATCGCCGCCGTGACGCCGAAACTCCTCAAGCCCGAAGGTCGTGATCTCGTCGCCCTCCGCGTCGAGGTGAGCGGCACCAAGGGGGGTAAGCCCCACAAGACCGTCTGGCAGCTCATCGACAAATACGATACGGCCACTGGTATCACCGCGATGATGCGCACCACCGGGTACTCACTCGCGATCACCGCTCTGATGCAGGCCGATGGGCGGGTCACGGTGAAGGGGGTCCACACGCCTGACGAAGCGATACCGGCCGCGACCTACATCGCCGAACTCGCCAAGCGGGGTGTGAAGATCGAAGAAGTTGCTTGAGGGTGAGCGGTAAGCAGTGAGCGGTAAGCGGGGGCTTTGTGGGGGCATTGCGGCCCGCTCACCGCTCACCGCTCACCGCTCACTGCTTACCGCTTACCGTTTCTTCACCCTCCCTTCACCCCCGCTGGGGAACCCACCAGCGTTCTTGCAGTCATGGAGACCATGACCTCGACCATCCCCGCGCTTGATCTCGCCACGGCCTGGGACAGCGCGATGACGTACGACCGCTTCGTTGCGGGCGCCTCGCCGGAACATCGTCCCCTCTGGGAGGCGATCCACCGTACCCATCGCACCCCGGAATGGGCGACCGCGATGCGGCTGCCCTCCGGGACCCGTCTGCTTGCGATCGCCGCCGACTGGTGCGGCGATGCGGTCAACACCCTCCCCGCCGTGGCCAAGTGGGCCGAGGCGATAGGGGTGGAATTCCGGGTCCTCGACCGCGACAGCTGGCCTCAGGTGATGGACCACTATCTCACGGACGGGGCGCGCTCGATCCCCGTCGTCATCGTCCTTGATGCCGACCTCCAGGAGCTCGGGCACTGGGGCCCTCGCCCCCGCGACCTGCAGGCGTGGGTGATGGCCAACAAGGCCTCGATGGAGAAGACGGAGCGCTCTAAGGAGATACGCCGGTGGTACGCGAAGGATCACGGCGAAGCGACGATCCGGGAGATCGCCGCGATCTCGAAGCGGTAGGAAGGTAAGGAAGGGTAGGAAGGTAGGAAGGGGTAAGAAGGTAGGAAGGGGTAAGAAGGGAGGAGGGTAGGGATGGGCTGATCTGCCTCTTCCTACCCTCTCTTACCTTCCTACCCTCCTACCTCCCTAGAACATCCAGCTATTTCCGAGCGTGAACACGAACCCATCCGGGCCCTTCGCGAAGTTGAAGGTGTACACACCGGTCTGCAGGAACCTGAAGTAGAACCCGGCTCCCGCCCCGAACTTCATCCCGTCGGTCGTCAGCGAGAACCTGTCGTCCTCGAACACTCGCCCGACATCTGCGAAGGCAGACACCCCCCCCGCACCGAACGCGCCGGCGTTGAAGAGATCGTGGTCGAGGGTCACGTTCCCGAACAGCAGGTCGCGTCCGACGTAGCGCTGGTCGAGCAGCCCGCGGTGCGACTCGGCACCGCCGAGAACGCGGACCTGACCCTCCCAGACGGGGAGGTACAAGCGCGCGTCCAACGGCAGGTCCCCGGTGGCGGCGCTGGCCACGGCACGGATCGAGAGCCAGGTCGAGCGCCATTCACCGAATGGCACCCACGCCCGCGCGTCCATCACCCACCGGTCGTATCCGCTACCCTCGCCGGTGCCGTGGATCATTCCGGCATCGAGGAGGAGGCCGCGGTGGGTGTCGAAGTCATTGTCGCGTGAGTCATAGACCAGGCCTACGCGGCCGAGGAGGTCGGTCTCGGTGAGCGTCGAAGGGAACGCGTCGGTGAAGGTCGACGGCCCGGGGAGATCGGTGAACTCGGTGCGCTTGTACTGCGCCATCCCGGTGAGCCACCAGCGGCCGACGAGACGGCGGCTCACCTCTCCCTTGGCCTGTCTCTGCGCACGGCGGACCTTGTAGTAGTAGCGCTGACCGTCGGTGACGGAGTCGGCGTGATAGCTGGTGTGCTCGCCGAGTCCGTAGAATGCGTAGCGGGTCTGCTTGGCCAGGGAGCCGGCAAGGTCGAAGCGCCAATTGTGACGCAGACCCGGGGCCTTGAACCGGACGCCGACACCGTAGCTCCCGCTCGCCGAGGCGCTGACGTCAGTGATCAGGGCACCCTTGAAGAAATAGGGCGCATCGAAACTGGCGCGCTGGGTCAAGATGTACCGGAACCCCAGGGTCACGCCGTCATTGCTGCTGTAGCTGATGATCGGGTAGTAGCTGTCCCGCCAGCGCTCCTGGTCGGTCTGGGCGGCCAGGGGGGCAGCGACGACCGTCAGGAATGCGAGCAGGAGGAGTCGGTTCATCGCAGGAAGTTAAGGGGTCGGTGCGGTGGAAGGACCTGCAGGCGCGCGAACCCATGATAAACCGAACCCATGAGGCGCGGGTGCCGTGAACTGGCTTCCGCCTTCGGGCGAGGCAGGATATTGGTGGTCCCATGACGAAGCTCTGTTCGGGCAGCAACAAGGTGATGTTGGGCAACATCCTGCTGTCGGCTCAGAGAGGCGATCATCGTGGGTTCGGTCCATCATGGGTTCGCGCGCTTTCGGTCCTACCTTGGCAGCGATCCCTATCGCCTCGTCTGGCGCTGGTAGAGGAAGGCGGTGTCCTTGTAGGAGGCCTGCGATCCGTCGTGCACGGCGTAGCGCGACGGGTAGAGCGACGCCGATCCGTATTCGCCCCGCTTGTTCACGGCATAGAAAGTCAGTTGGAACTTCGGGGTCCCGTCCGGATTGAGCAGACGCGCCGGTGTCATCGTGACCACCCGCCTGCAGGTCTCGAGGCAGGCGTCGGTCGGCTTCATCCCGCGCCGCATGTGCTCGACAGTCAGGAAGCCACCACACACCATGATGTTCGACTCCCCCCGTCCGGTGCTGCCGGCGGCCCCGACGTCGTTGTCGGTGTACTGCCCGGCGCCCACGATCGGAGAATCGCCCACCCGGCCCGGGAGCTTCCACGAAAGGCCGCTGGTGGTCGTTACCGACGAGATGTCGCCGTTGGGTGCGATCACATCGAGATTGATCGTGCCTGTCACCCGCTGGAGCATCTTCTGCCCCTCGCCCGCCCCCACGTCGAGGTAGTCGTCCTCGTGCCCGCGATTGGCGCGCCACTCGAGCCACATCGCCCGCGATTCGGGGGTCAGGAGATCCTCCTCCTTGAACCCGTACGACAGCGCGAACCGCTTGGCGCCTTCGCCCACCAGCATGATGTGGTTGGTGTACTTGAGGATCAGTTTCGCCACCTCGCTCGGTGTCTTGATCCCTTCGAGGCATCCGACCGCGCCGGCGCGCCTGGTCGGTCCGTGCATGCAGGACGCGTCGAGCTGGACCACCCCTTCTTCATTCGGCAGCCCGCCGTAGCCCACGGATTGATCGTTCGGATCGAGCTCCTGGATCTTCACCCCTTCAACCGCGGCGTCGAGGGTATCCGCCCCCTGCAGCACCATTTCAACCGCCTTGGTGACCGGCGCCAGGCTGTTGGCGGAGCTGATCGCCACCGGCTTGGCGATCCCGGGAAGGTGGATCGCGGGGGTGGGGAACTTGGAGAGGGGGATCGGGAGCGCCATCGAGGCGGCTGCACCAGCGGTGGACGCCAGAAAATCTCGGCGATTGAGCGCGTCTGACACGGAGTGGACTCCGGAGGGAGGGGTGGTGCAGCCGCGGGGGTGAGGGGATTTAGGGGGTGTCCGGGGGCCTGTCAACTTGCTCCCCCGCTCCCATAGGGTCAAACTTCCGGGCCGATGGCGGCTTCCGACGATCCCACCGACCCCCTCAGTATCCTCCGCCTCGCGCTGAGCGCCCTCCTGTTCGTGGGGACCGGGGTGGCTCTGGTCCTGGGCCTCACTGGGATCGAGCCCCGCGCACTGCTCCTGGCCGGGGGATTGTGGGGCCTGTACGGTGTGGTCCGCGCCGTGGTAAGCGGGTTCCTCTCCCCCGGGGCCGACCTCCTCGGGCGGGTGCTGGCGAATGGTGGGTCGATGCGTACTCCCGCCGGGCACTCCGAGATCGAGGCGCTCGCGGCCCAGGGGAGGTACCAGGATGCCGCTGAGCGGTGGTTCCGCGTGGCGGTCGACGGCGAGGAGCCGGCGACCGCGATGCTCCGCCGGGCCGAGCTCCTGGCCGGTCCATTGGGCGACGCGGGGAGCGCCGCCGCCGAGCTCACCCAGTACCGTGATGCGCCCCGCCGGCCGCTCCGGCCCGCTGAGGATGTCGCGATCGGGCTCGCGCTGGTTGATATTTACGAGCGTCGGCTCGCGGATCCGGCCCGCGCGATGTTCGAGCTCCGTCGACTGCTCGATCGGTATCCCCAGTCCCGACACGTCCAGCGCATCCGCGCGACCCTCGCTGACCTCAAAGAACGCCGCTTCGGCGACGCGTTCGATCCGGAACCTCATCCCTGATGCCCGCGCACCGGCCTCGTCTCGATCCCGCGATCTTCAACCTCCCCGTCGACAAGATGCGGGCGGGGTACTACAGCGATAAGTATTTCGTACGCGCCCGCGAGATCCTCCTCGCCGACGGGCATCGCCCGCGCGTGACGATGCAGGTCTTCGGGAAAGCGCACGCCTTCCTCGGCGGCGTGGACGAAGCGATCGCCATCCTCAAGCTCTGCGCGATGGAGTGGAAGGACCTCACCGTCCACGCCCTCCACGATGGCGACGAAGTAGAGCCGTGGGAGACGACGATGCTCATCGAAGGACCGTACGACGCCTTCGCTCACCTCGAGACCCTGTACCTCGGCGTGCTCTCTCGCCGCACCCGGGTCGGCACCAACACCCGCCGGGTGGTCGAGGCGGCGGCCCCGAAACAGGTGATGTTCTTCCCTGCGCGGCACGATCACTGGCTGGTGCAGACCGGCGACGGCTACGCCGCCCACATCGCGGGCGCCATCGGCGTCTCGACCGATGCGCAGGCCTCGTGGTGGGGATCGGAAGGGGTCGGCACCGTCCCCCACGCGCTCATCGCCGCATACGGAGGCGATACGGTGCTCGCGACGACGAAATTCGCCGAACACATCGATCCCGCGGTCCAGGTGATGACGCTGATCGACTTCGAGAACGACTGCGTGCGCACCGCCCTCGAGGTGGCCGCCGCCCTCGGCTCCCGGCTCTACGCCGTCCGGATCGACACCAGCGAGATGCTCGTCGATCGCTCCCTGTGGGACCGGATGGGGCGCTTCCGGCCCACCGGCGTCAATCCGCAGCTGGTAGAGAACGTCCGCCGCGCCCTCGACGCCAAAGGGCATCGGCACGTGAAGATCGTCGTCTCCGGCGGCTTCACGGTCGAGAAGATCGTCGAATTCGAACGCCTCGCCGTGCCGGTGGACGCCTACGGTGTGGGTTCATCGCTCTTCCAGGGACGGTTCGACTTCACCGCCGACGTGGTGATGAATGACGGAGGGCCCTGCGCCAAGGTGGGGCGGGAGTACCAGCCGAATCCGAGACTGGAGCGGGTGGGCTGATGCGTAAGCGGTGAGCGGTAAGCAGTGAGCGGGCCCTCCCGTCGGGATCTTCTCCGGCGGCCCGCTCACCGCTCACCGCTCACCAAGAGGGAGTGTTCTCATGTCCGCGACGATCTTCTGGGACGTCGACACCCAATACGACTTCATCCACCCCGACGGGAAGCTCTACGTCCCCGGGGCCGAGACGATCGTGCCGATCCTCGGTGCCCTCACCGACTACGCGCACGGACGCGGCATCCGCATCATCGCCAGCGCGGACGATCACCTGCCGGGTCACCGTGAGCTCTCTGCCACACCCGATTGGCGCACCACCTTCCCCGAACACTGCATGCGCGATACTCCGGGACAGGTGAAGATCTCCGAGACCACCCTCCGCGATCAGCTCATCATCCAGCCGGAGCTCGACCTGGGGGTCCCGGACCGGGTGCGGGGCCACGACGGCGATATCCTCTTCCTCAAGCACTGGTTCGACGTGTTCACCAACGCCAACGTTCCCGCCGTGCTCGACCTGCTCCGACCCACCCGCATCGTGCTCTACGGAGTGGCCACCGACGTGTGCGACAAGTACGCCATCGAGGGATTGCTCGACCGCGCACCCCAGGCGGAGATCAGCTTCGTGGTCGATGCCGCCCGTGCTATCCACGCCGAGGAGGTCGATGCCCTGCTTGAAGCGTGGCGCCGGCGCGGCGTACGGATGGTCACCGCCGCAGAGATCCTCGCGGGGGGCGCTTGAACGCCCTCGGCTGGGCCCCCTGGGTCTGCGGCCTCGCGGCCCTGATGTCGGCCGGACTTGGCGTGTCCGCCTACCGGGGCCGGCGTCCGGTGGCGGCCTCGGCGGCGACCCTGGTGGCCCTGCTCTGGCTCTCGCTCGCCGGGCTCCTCAGCGCCCTCGGCGCCGGCTTGGCGGGATATAGGGCCCTGACCAACGAGGACGTCGCCCTCACGGTGATGGTGACCCCGCTCGCCGGCGGCCGATTCCTGGCCGACGCCCGATTTCCAGAGGGCCGGGCCGCTTCCTTCGAGATCGCCGGCGACCAGTTGTACGTCGATGCCCGCATTCTCAAGTGGCGGGGTGTGGCCAACCTCATCGGCCTCCATACCGTCTACGAGCTCGACCGGATCGGGGGCCGCTACCTCGATCTCGAACAGGAACAGACCGCGCCGCGCACCATCTACGCGCTCGGCACCCCGAAGCCCTTCGACCTCTTCGCCTGGATCAAGCGGAAGACCTGGATGGCGCCCCTGGTCGACGCCGAATACGGCAGCGGAACCTTCATCGACGTGAAGCAGTCGGCGATCTACGAAGTGCGGGTGTCGACGACCGGGCTGCTGATCCGGAGAACGGACTAGAGTCGAGAGTCGAGAGTCGAGAGTCTAGAGTCTAGAGTTTAGAGTTTAGAGTCTGACGAGAACAGGAGACCCTCCGATCCAAGCACCACGGAACAGAGGGTTTCTCTAAAGAACTCTAGACTCTGGACTCTTGACTCTAGTCTCTACCCGACATCAAACCTCTTCACCTCATTCGTCAGCCGTCCCGCGGCGTCGCTCAGCGTGTGGGCCACGGCCGCGAGTTCGTGCGTCGTCGCCGAGAGCTGTTCGGTCGAGGCGGCGATCTCCTGGGCCGCCGCCGCATACTCCTCGGTCGCGCCGCTGATCTCGCTCATCTTTCCGGTCATCCCCTCCAGCAGGTGAAAGACGTCGCCGGCCGACGCCGAGATCGACTGGGTCCACGTATCGCTCTCCTCGGCCTGTTCGGTGAGGCGGACCATCTCCTGGGCCGCGAGCTGGGCGGTGTCACGGGCCGAGGCGCCTCCTACTGCCAGCCGGAGCAGGCGGCGGTGGGTCTCCTCGACACGGCGCAGCACGTGATGCACCGTCTGCTGCGTGGTCGTGGCCGCGGCCTCCGCCTGCCGCGCGAGCTTCCGCACCTCGTCGGCCACCACCGCGAAACCGCGGCCATGCTCGCCGGCGCGTGCTGCCTCGATCCCGGCGTTGAGCGCGAGCATGTGGGTCTGCGTCGCGATCGACTTGGTCTGCGACACGAATTTCTGGATCTCGGCCGACGCATCGCGCAGCGCCTCGGCTTCCGTCGTCCCTTGCGCGACCTCGATCGCGAGCTTTGCAAGTTCGTCGGAACTGGTGCCGAGGCGTTCGCGGTTGACCTGGGCCATCCGGGCCAGGAGCGCGTTCCGATCGGCCGCCTGCTGTGCTCCCTCGGCGAGGGTCTGCGCGATGGTGCGGATCTGGCCGGCCGCTTCCGCCGCCTCGCGCGCGAGCTCCGACTGGCGGGTGGCGCGCTCGGTCAGGTCGGTCGTCGTGCCCGACACTTCAAGCGTCGAAGCGCTCATCTCCTCCGCCGCGGCGGAGATCTCGTTGGCCACTGCCGACGATTCCGAGGCGGCGGCGCGGATCTGGCCGACCACCTCGCGGAGTCCCGTGACCATCGCGGCGAGTGCGACTGTGAGGCGGCCCACTTCATCGTTGTGGGCCTCGGCCACATCCGGGACCTCGGTCAGGTCCCCATGTGCCACCCGGGTCGCCAATCGCTCGGCGGCGCGAAGCGGCGCGAGCACCCGGCGTTCGAGGATCGCCGCGAACACCGCTAGAAGCGTGAGCGCGATGAAGGAGAAGATCGAGACCTTGATCACCAGCTCCCGCCCCATCCCCGTGCCGAGGTTCCACGCTGCCCGCGCCGGCTGGCGTGCGATGACCGTCCACGCCGGGCGCTGGATCCCCGTTACGGCCGCTCGTTCGGCTCCGTCGATGCCCTCCAGGCGCTCGACCCGGAGGTCGGTGCCGCCGCCCAGGAGGATGCTGTCGGTGAAGCGCGCGCCGACCTGTGTGTTGGTGAGGGTAGTGAGGATCAGCCGCCCCGTCTGGTCCACCACCTGGACCTGCGTGACCGTGCCGACCCGGAGGTCGCGCCGAAGGGGGCGTCCCAGCGCTTCGAGGGGAAGGATGGCGCGGAGGATCCCGGATGGGGTCCGGTTGCCTTGGGCGCGGACCGCGCTGGCGATGTCGAGGTAGAGCTGGCCGCCCTCGCCGATCCCGGCGGTCCCTTCCGCTGAGCCGCGAGTGAAGGCGTCGCGCCACCAGGCCGCGCCGCGCGGGATTACCGAGTCGGCGGGGTTCGTTGTCGCCAGGACCCTTCCGGTCCGATCATACAGGATCAGGTGACGGAATTGGGACCGGCTCCGGAAGCGGGCGATCGCATCGTTGGCGTCGATCCCCCTGGGTGCTTTCCCGGTCGTGGCGAGCTCCACCACCCAGGGCATGGTGGCCAGGAGCTCCACCTCGCGCCGCCGCTCCACGACCGACTGCTCCACCAGGCGGGAGGTCCGCGCGGCGTAGTCCTTGACCGCGTCGTCGGCCTGCTGATCCAGGATCTTGGCCGCGGACGAAAGGATCAGGGCGCCGGCCAGCACCCCGATGATGAGAATGATCCCGCCACCCAGAACGTACAGTGTGCGACGGAGGCCCCCCTCCGAAGGGAGGGCCTTGGTGGCGGCGGTATCAGCGGCGGCCGGCGGCGGTTCGGATCGCTGCGCGGCGGCCGGAATGCTCTCGGGGGATTCGGACATCAGCTCCAGGGGTTGCCGCAATCTGCGAGGGTCAACGGCGTTCGTCTAGTGCCGGTGCGTGTTTGGTCGGCATCCGCGGGGTGGCTAGATTCCGCTCCCGATCCACCCCGACATCATGAGCGACGAGCGCGAGAACTCCGGCTACCATCCTGAGCAGGTCGAGTCCAAGTGGCGTGAGCGCTGGAAACAGCGCGGCACCAACGCCCCGGACCTCGACCGGCCCGGCTCCGAGCCGTTCTATAACCTGATGATGTTCCCCTATCCCTCGGCCGAGGGGCTGCACGTGGGGAACATGTTCGCCTTCACCGGCAGCGACGTCTTCGGGCGGTACCAGCGGCTCCGCGGGAAGACCGTGTTCGAGCCGATCGGGTACGATGCCTTCGGCATCCATTCCGAGAACTTCGCGATCAAGATGGGGATCCATCCTGGGGAACTGATCCCCCGGAACATCGCGAATTTCCGCCGCCAGCTCGAACGGGTGGGCGGGATGTTCGACTGGCGCCACACGGTCGATACGACCGATCCCAGCTACTACAAGTGGACCCAGTGGCTTTTCCTCCAGCTTTACAAGGCGGGAAAGGCGTACAAGAAGAAGGCGGCGGTCAACTGGTGCCCCACCGACAAGACCGTACTCGCCAATGAGCAGGTCGAGGGCGGGCTCTGCGAGCGGTGCAAGACGCCGGTGGAACAGCGGGTCCTGGAGCAATGGTTCTTCAAGATCACCGACTATGCCGGCCGGCTCCTCGACAACATCGACGGACTCGACTGGTCCGACAGCACCCGCGGCGCTCAGCGGAATTGGATCGGCCGGTCGGAAGGGGCCGAGGTCGATTTCCCATCGCCCGCGGGAACGCTCCGCGTCTATACCACCCGTCCTGACACGATCTTCGGCGCCACCTTCATGGTTCTGGCACCGGAACATCCCTTCATCGATGCGCTCACCACCCCTGTGCAGCGCGGCGCGGTCGACGCCTATCGTGCGGAGGCGCTCAAGACCGACCTCGTGGCGCGTCGCACCGGCGAGAAGTCGAAGACCGGCGTCTTCACCGGCGGATTCGCGATCAATCCTGCCACCGGCACCCCGATCCCCGTGTGGATCGCCGACTACGTGCTGATGGAGTACGGCACCGGGGCCATCATGGCGGTGCCGGGACACGATGAACGCGACTTCGCCTTCGCCACCAAGTTCGCCCTGCCGATCATCCGGGTCATCGCCGCGCCGGGCGAGAGCGCGAGCACGCCGCTCACCGAGGCCCATCACGGCCACGGCGTGCTGGTCAACTCCGGTCCGTTCGACGGGGTGAGCACCGCGGAGGCCCCGCGGAAGGTCACCTCCTGGCTGAAAGCGAAGGGCGCGGGGGAAGGGAAGACCCTCTACCGCCTGCACGACTGGTGCATCAGTCGCCAGCGATACTGGGGCCCCCCGATACCGATCATCTATTGCGAGGCTTGCGGACCCCAGCCGGTGCCGGAACAGGACCTCCCGGTGGTGCTCCCGCCGATCGAGGACTTCCGCCCCGACGACAGCGGGGTGAGCCCCTTGGCGCGCCACAGGGAGTGGTACCACGTTGCCTGCCCCAAGTGCGGCAAGCAGGGCCGGCGGGAGACCGACGTCAGCGACACCTTCCTCGACTCGGCGTGGTACTTCCTGCGCTACCCGAGCACGGAGTTCACCGACCGGCCCTTCGACAAGGAGCGGACCAAGCGGTGGCTTCCGGTCGCGACGTATATCGGCGGCAACGAACACGCCGTGCTGCACCTGCTCTACGCCCGCTTCATCACGATGGTCCTGAAGGACCTGGGCCACCTCGAGTTCGAGGAACCGTTCCTGCGCTTCCGTGCGCACGGGATGATCGTGAAGGACGGCGCGAAGATGTCCAAGTCGCGCGGGAACGTCGTCATCCCCGACGAGTACATCAACAAGTGGGGCGCCGACACCTTCCGCACCTACCTGATGTTCCTAGGCCCCCTCGGCGATGGCGGTGACTTCCGCGACGACAGCGTCAGCGGCCCGCGGCGATTCCTCGAGCGGATGTGGCTGCTGGTGGGTGATGCCGGGGATGTCTCGGTGGGACCGGGCGTTCCGCCCGGGCTGTTGGCGAAGTGGCACCGCGCCAAACAGCGCGCCACCGAGGGCATGGAGAGCCTCCGCTACAACACCGCCATCGCGGCGCTTATGGAGCTGCTCAACGCCGTGAAGGACGAAGGCGCCCACCCGCGCGCCCTCGTCGATGAGATGATCGTGATGCTCGCCCCCTTTGCCCCCCATTTCGCGGAGGAGTGCTGGGAGCGGATGGGCCACGCCACCTCGGTCTTCGACGCCCGCTGGCCGGCCTTCGATCCGGCCCTCCTGATCGAAAGCACGGTGGAGATCGTGATCCAGGTCAACGGCAAGGTGCGTTCGAAGCTCACGGTGGCACGGGACGCCGACGAAGCCACCGTCCTCGCCGCGGCGCTCGTCGACGGAGCGACGAAGAAGTTCCTTGCGGGCAGGGAACCGAAGAAGCGGATCTACGTGCCTGGTAGGTTGGTGAATTTGGTGGTCTGACCGCGGTAAGGAGTGAGGGGTAAGCGGTGAGGGGGCGGGAGCATCGCGCTGTCATCCCGAGCGGGGCGAGGGATCTACTCGACATCGATCGACGCTCGCGGCCAGAGTTCGATCGGCGTCGGCAGGATCCCTCGCTCTGCTCGGGATGACACACCACGGGGGAAGGCCCGCTCACCGCTCACCGCTCACTGCTCACAGTAGCCGCACGATCCACTCCCCCACGAAGAACCCGATCCCTGCCACCCCGAGACCCACCAGGAACATGTCGAGGCCGGAGCGGAAGATGCTGCGACCGGTGAACACGCTCCGCATCGCGCCGATGCCGAAGTGGCTCGCCATCGCGATGCCGAAGCTGCTCCAGATCGCGATCTGGCCGGTACCGAAGAGGAAAGGTGCCACCGGGATGAGAGACCCGAAGGCGGTCGCGATCCCCGTCACCGTCGCCTCCCGCATCGGCGTACTGCTCGCTTCGCCGATGCCCAGCTCATCGCGCACCTTTTCGGCCAGCGCCCGCTCCGGGTCCCGCATCACATCGGCCGCGAATCGGCTCGCGTCGGCCTCGGGGATACCCTTGGCGCGATAGATGAGGGCGAGTTCTTCCTCCTCCACCTCGGGCATCAGGCGGATCTCCTCCCGCTCCATCGCGATCTCGTGCTCGTACACCTCGCGCTCGCTCTTCGCCGCGAGATAGCCCGACGAGCCCATCGAGAGCGCATTGGCCACCATGCCCGCTACCCCCGCCACGAGCACCCCGTGTGAGACGCTCGTCATCGAAGCCTGCGCGCCGATCATCCCCGCGACCAGGCCGAAGTTGGCGGTCAGCCCGTCGTTGAATCCATACACCACATTGCGGAGGAAGCCTCCCGCGCCGGTCTTGTGCCACGGCTCACTGCTGAGCCCCGCCAGGCCGGCCAGCGACTTGGCGTGTTGCGCCGATTCCCGCGCGAGGGTGAGCGCCGCACCGCTCGTGACCGCGCCACCGTCCTTGTGGAGGGCCAGATAGCTCTTCACTTCCTTGCCTTCTTCCTCCAGCAGGAGCGGAAGGAGGAAACCGGTGCCGAGCTTGCGACCCAGCCAACCCTGTAACCGCGCCTTGCCGGAGGGGCGGTGCGCCGGCACCGGATGCCCCGCCTCGGTCAACAGCTTCTGCCAGATCTGGACGTGGCGATCCTCGACCACGGCCAATGCCGCGAAGACCTTCTTCCGCTCCGGATCCGACTCGGCCTCGGCCAGGACGCGGTACAGGAAGGCCGCATCGGCCTCATCCTCGAGGTGATGCAGCCAATCGTGTGGGGTGGGGGAGGTCATGAAGGGAATCTAAGTGGACCGCGCACCACGGAGACACCCTTCGCTGCGCTCAGGGCAGGCTCGGGCACGGAGGGCTCAAGGATGCGTGCGACCGGCATCGCAATCTCTGATACCGGTGAGGTTCTTGTGGGCCGAAGGGGAGCTCCTCGTGCGACAACAAAGACTACGAGAATCCCGGATCAGGGCCTGAGGATCGCAATTGCCAATGAACTCTCCGTGTCTCCGTGGTGCGCTCTTGTAAGTCTTTGTATTACAAGGAGTTGTACGATCACGTCCCGTGGCTGGAACATGGGGTGCGACGGATGGGTGGTCGAGGGCATCTTTAAGCGTGATGGCGGACTCCTATCTCCTCCTCAACGCCGATACCGTCCTGGCCGGGGTACGTGCGGGTGACCCGGGGGCATTCGAGCGGCTCTACCGAGCCTTCGAAGCCCCGGCGTTCAACCTTGCCCGGCGGATGTGCCGGACGACCGAGGACGCCGAGGATGTGCTCCAGGAGGCCTTCTACGAGGTCCACCGGAGCTTGGCGCAGTACCGGGGAGATGGCTCCCTTTGGGGCTGGGTCCGGACCATCACGGCGAGCAAGGCGCTCATGCGCCTCCGCCGCAACAAGTACCGCGATACCGATGAACTCACCGACGATCTCCATCCTGGGCGCCCCGAGGACACCGGGCTCCGGATGGACCTCGAGACGGCGCTGCAGCGCCTCTCCGACACGGCCCGATCGGTGGTGTGGCTGCACGATGTCGAGGGCTATACCCACGAAGAGATCGCGGCGATGATGGGCAGGAGCGCGAGCTTTTCGAAGTCCCAGCTGGCCCGCGCGCATGTGAAACTGCGCGCCTGGCTGGGCGAGGAGGCGAAAGTATGACGATGCACTGCCCGCTCGAACAACTGGTGGCCCTGCGGGAAGCCGATGCGCATACCGAGCCCGGGCACGCCGCGGCGCGTGAGCATCTGGCCGACTGCGCGGGCTGTCGCGCCGAGGCCGACCGGCTGGAGCAGCGAGTGGCGCGTCTCAAGGCGCTCCCCGTCCTGATACCCGGGCGCGACCGCTACGCGGAGCTCGAATCGCGCCTGGTGCGGGAGCGTCGGGTCCGGCGGGCCCGGTGGGCCGGCGTCGGCGGGCTTGCGACGGCGGCGGCCATTGTGGGCATCCTGCTGGTGCAGGACATGTTCCGACCGGCGGTGGCCGACGGGTCACAGCAGCTGGCGCAGGTGATGGCGGAGTCTAGGTCGCTCGAGGGGGAGCTGACGCGCCTCGATCCCGATGGGCGGGCGATGGACCTGGTGACGGCACAGGTGGCGGGGCAGCTCCAGACGCGGATCGCCGCGCTCGACGAGCGGCTGCAGTCCGCCGCCCTGCCCGACGCAGGACGTCCGACCGATGACCAACTGATCGAACTCTGGCGTGAACGCGTGGGGTTGATGGACGCCCTGGTGGACGTCCACCTCACCGGCGCGAGCCAGGTGGGCCTCTGAGCCCGGGAGACAGACCGATGTCCAAGCGTTCCCTTCTGGCCCTCGTCGCGCTCGCGGTGACCGGCCTTCCCCTAGCCGCCCAGCGCGTTCAGGTCTACGAAGCACCCCGAGGCGCGGGGTACGAATCGGCGTTGGATGGACTCAATAGCCTGACCGCCAGCCGTCGTGCCGTGATCGGCGTGACGATCGACATGCGGCCGAGCGCCAATGATTCGATCGGGGCGACGGTGAGTGCCGTAACGCCGGGAGGTCCGGCGGCGCGTGCCGGGCTTGTGGCGGGCGACATCATCACCAAGTTCGACGGCACCGCACTGGTGGAGCGCGGACGCCGTACCGATCCGGGCGACGAGGATGCCCAGTCCGGACCCGGGCTCAGGATGCTCGAGCTCGCGGCCCGGATGTCCCCCGGCGACACGGTGACCGTGGAGTGGAAGCACGAGCGCCAGCGCAAGACCGCGCGTATCGTGGCCGAGGCCTCGAGCGCGATGGTGTTCAGCGGCCAGCCCGGGATGCGGATGTATGCCGACGAAGGCCCCGAGGGGGCGTTCCGCTATCGCGTCGAACTCGGCGACAACGGCCCCGGCATGCTCCGCCGCCAGCTCGAGGAGCTGCGGCCGATGATGCTCCCGGGAATGGACGGTGGCCACCTCTTTATGCGACTTGGCGGCCCCTTCGGCGGCATCCAGTTCGCGCCGCTCAACACCGACCTCGGCCGCTACTTCGGCACCACCGAGGGGATCCTGGTCCTCGAGACCCCGGACACCAGCGCGCACGTCGACCTCAGGGGGGGCGATGTCATCCTCGCCATCGGCGACCGGAAGCCGACCAACGTGGAGCACCTGTTCCGGATCCTCGGCAGCTACCAGGACGACGAGACCGTGCGCTTCGACGTGATGCGCGACAAGCGGCGTATCACGGTCGAAGCGAAGGCTGATGACCTTCGCGCCTCCGGACGGATGCGTGTCTTCGAGCGGTCGATCCCGGCCGAGCCGGCGCCGATGCCGGGACGGGCCCCGCAACCCTCACGCCGGCGATCGGGGACGTAGTCGGCCAGCGGGCCAGTGGGCCGGTGGAGCAGGGACGGGACGGAGCCGTAACGACAACGGAGTCATCCTGAGCGGAGCGAAGGATCTACTCGACGGTACTCGGTCGCTGGGTGATGTGGCGACGAGGCACCGCGGGCAAGATCCTTCGCTTCACTCAGGATGACTCCTTGTGTGGTCGCGTCCCGACCTGGCGATCCTTGCCGCCTTGCCGTCCCCCTGCCTCCCGGGCCACCTTTAAGCCCTCCTCAACGCAAAGAACCATGCCCCGTTCCATCATACTCGGCACCGGCCATTTCGTTCCCGATCGCGTTGTCACCAACGACGATCTCTCGGCGCAAATGGATACCTCCGACGAGTGGATCCGCCAGCGCACCGGCATCGAGAGTCGGCACTGGGTCACCGAGGGCACCACCCAAGTCTCCATGGCCCTTGAGGCGTCGCGTCGAGCGCTGGCCATGGCAAAGCTCGAGGCCAAGGATCTCGACGCGATCGTCTACGCCACCAGTTCTCCCGATCATTTCGCCCCGGGCAACGGTGTCTATCTCCAGCATGCCCTCGGCGCCGACACCATCCCCGCCATCGATGTCCGGAACCAGTGCTCCGGCTTCGTCTACGGCCTGAGCGTGGCCGACGCGTGGATCCAGGTGGGGCTCTATCGGCATGTGCTGGTGATCGGGGCCGAGATCCAGAGTACCGGGATGGACCTGAGCTCCGAAGGGCGGCATACCTCCGTCATCTTTGCCGACGGCGCCGGCGCCGTGGTGCTCGGCCCCACCGATGCCCCTGGGCGGGGCTTCCTCGGGTTCGACCTGCATTCCGAAGGCCAACATGCCGAGCTGCTCTGGGTCGATGGGCCCGGTTCGATGTACCACCCCCGCGTTTCCAAGGAGATGATCGACCAGGGGAAGCACTGGCTCCAGATGGATGGCAAGGAGGTCTTCAAGCACGCTGTGACCCGAATGCCGGAGTCGGTGCTGGCGGTGCTCGCCAAGGCCGGGGCGACGCTGGCGGAGATGAAGCTCCTGGTGCCGCACCAGGCCAACCTCCGGATCTCCGAGATGATCCAGAAGCGGCTCGAGCTGCGCGACGACCAGGTGGTGAACAACATCCAGCGGTTCGGCAACACGACGGCAGGCACCATCCCGATCGCGCTGGACGAGGTCGTGCGGGCCGGCCGCCTCAAGGAGGGGGATCTGGTGGTCTTCACCGCATTCGGCAGCGGATTCGCCTGGGGGAGCTGCGC
>JBDSIR010000149.1:0-49008 GCA_039917855.1 Gemmatimonadales bacterium
TCAGGAAGGTTCCTCGTTCTTCCGCCTACCCCCCAACCCCCTCTCCCTGACCGGAGAGGGGGAGCGGATCCCAACAAAACGTTCTCCCTCTCCCGCGAGGGAGAGGGGGTTAGGGGGTGAGGTTGTCGCGGGCTAGATTTCCGCCCATGTCCTCGACCAACCCCCCCGTCATCCGCGCCCCTCGCGGCAACACCATCTCCTGCAAGGGATGGGTCCAGGAAGCGGCGATGCGGATGCTGATGAACAACCTCGACCCCGAGGTCGCGGAGCACCCGGAAGAGCTCATCGTCTACGGCGGGAGCGGCAAGGCGGCGCGGAACTGGGAGTCGTACCACAAGATCGTCGAGACCCTCCGGCGGCTGGAGAACGACGAGACCCTCCTGATCCAGAGCGGGAAGCCGGTCGGCGTCTTCAAGACTCACACCGACGCACCGCGCGTCCTCATCGCCAATGCCAACCTGGTACCCCGCTGGGGCACCTGGGACGAATTCCGCCGCCTCGAGGCCCTCGGGCTCACGATGTACGGCCAGATGACCGCCGGCTCGTGGATCTACATCGGCACCCAGGGGATCCTGCAGGGGACCTACGAGACCTTCGCCGAATGCGCGCGGCAGAAGTTCGGCGGCACCCTCGCCGGGCGGATCGTCGTCACCGGCGGCCTCGGTGGCATGGGTGGTGCCCAGCCCCTCGCCGCCACGATGAACGGTGCCGCCTTCCTCGGCGTCGACGTCGACGCGACCCGCATCCAGCGCCGGGTCGACACCGGCTACTGCGACCGGATCACGCATTCGCTCGATGAAGCGCTGGTCTGGCTCAACGACGCCAAGGACAAGAAGCAGCCGCTCTCGGTCGGCCTCGTGGCGAATATCGCCGAGGTGCTGCCCGAACTGGTGAAGCGCGGCGTCACCCCCGACGTCCTCACCGACCAGACCTCGGCCCACGATCTCCAGCTCGGCTATATCCCGCGCGGGAACGACCTCCTCGAGGCCAAGGCATTCCGCGCCCGCGATGCCAAGGGATATGAGAACGCGGTGCTCGACGCGATGGTCGCGCATGTCCAGGCGATGCTCGAGCTCCAGCGTCGCGGTGCGGTGACGTTCGACTACGGCAACAACCTCCGCGGCCAGGTGGCCGACAAGCGGGGGCTCGCCGACGCGTTCAAGATCCCCGGCTTCGTGCCCGAGTACATCCGCCCCCTCTTCTGCCGCGGTGCCGGCCCGTTCCGCTGGGCCGCGCTCTCCGGCGACCCCGCCGACATCGCGGTGACCGACGAGGAGATCCTCAAGCTTTTTCCGCACAAAGAGCATCTGCACCGCTGGATCGCGCAGGCGCGAGCGAAAGTGCGCTTCCAGGGGCTCCCGGCGCGGATCTGCTGGCTCGAGTACGGTGAACGCGCGCTCGCCGGGGAGCTCTTCAACCAGCTGGTGGCGAGCGGGCGCGTGAAGGCTCCGCTGGTGATCGGCCGTGACCACCTCGACACCGGATCGGTGGCCAGCCCAAACCGCGAGACCGAGGCGATGAAGGACGGCTCCGACGCCATCGCCGACTGGCCGCTGCTCAATGCCATGCTCAACACCGCGTGTGGCGCGAGCTGGGTGTCGCTGCACCACGGTGGCGGAGTGGGGATCGGCTACTCGATCCACGCGGGGATGGTCATCGTGGCCGATGGCACCGCCGAGGCCTCCCGGCGGCTCCAGCGGGTCCTCACGGCCGATCCCGGGACCGGTGTGATGCGCCACGCCGACGCCGGGTACGAGGACGCCATCGCGGTCGCGGAGGAGCGGGGCGTCGACCTGCCGATGCTGAATGACCGGCGGTGAGCGCCCCTTCCTGACCGCGGAATGGCGCGATCTCGTGATGCTGCAGTACGAGGTCCCGCCCGACTTCCTCGCGTCATCGATCCCCCGCGGTACCGAGCTGGACCTCTGGCAGGGCCGCGCCCTCGTGAGCCTGGTCGGATTCAGGTTCATCCGCACTCGGATCCGCGGCGTGGCCATCCCGTTCCACATCAATTTCGACGAGGTCAATCTCCGGTTCTACGTCCGCCGAGAGGCGCCGGAGGGAGCCCGTCGCGGGGTCGTCTTCATCCGGGAGATCGTCCCCCGACGCGCGATCGCGGTCATTGCGCGGGCCCTGTACAATGAGCCGTACCTCGCCTGCCCGATGCGGCACCGAGTCCAGCTCAGCGAGACGAGCGGCCGGGCGCAGTACGAATGGAAGCACGAGGGGTCCTGGTGCGGGGTCGAGGCGGCGACGACGGGCCCGATCGGGCCATGCGCCCCCGCGAGCGAAGCGGAGTTCATCACCGAGCACTACTGGGGGTACACCGCCCAACCCGAGGGCGAGACCCTCGAGTATCGCGTGACCCATCCGCGCTGGCGGGTATGGAGCGCCACCGGCTCCACCACGGGGGAGATGCGGACCATGTACGGCCCCGCATTCGGTGAGATCCTGATGTCGTCGCCGACGTCGGCCTTCATCGCGGACGGGTCCCCGGTCAAGGTGTTCGCGGGCCACCGGGTGGCCTGACTCCCTTACCTTCCTTCCCACCATGCCCGTCCTTACCAACATCTCCCATCTCTACACCTGCACCGGCCACGGCCAGGCGGACGTCGGCGCGCTCACCGACGCCGCGCTGGCGTGGGAGGGGACAGCTGTGCGGTGGGTCGGCGCGGCGAAGGATCTGCCGGCGGAATTCAGGAAGTGGGAGGTGGAGGACGCCGAAGGGCGGATCGTGATCCCGGGGCTGGTCGACTGCCATACCCATCTGGCCTTTGGTGGCTGGCGCGCGGATGATTTCGAACGCCGGATCAAGGGAGAGAGCTACCTGCAGATCGCCCAGGCGGGAGGCGGGATCGCCTCCACGGTCGGGAAGACGCGCGCCCTGAGTGAGACCGAGCTGGTCGAGCGGGCCGAAGAGTTCCTGGACGACGTGGTGGCGCTCGGCGTCACCACCGTCGAGGCGAAGAGCGGCTATGGGCTGACAGTCGCGGACGAATTGAAGACGCTGCGTGCCTACCGTGCCCTGTCCACCCGTCAGCCTGTCCGCCTGATCCCGACCTTCCTCGGCGCGCACACCATTCCGCCGGACTACCAAGAGCGGCGGGCGGAATATGTGAAGCTCGTCATCGACGAGATGCTCCCGGCGGTGGCCAAGGAGAAACTGGCGATCTTCTGCGACGCATTCGTGGAGGCCAGCGCCTTCACGCACGAAGAGGCGCGGGCGATCTTCGCCGCCGCCACGACACTCGGTCTCATCCCGAAGCTCCACGCCGACCAGCTCACCGCCAATGGCGGTGCCGAGCTCGCGGCCGAGGTCGGTGCCGCATCGGCCGATCATCTGGAGCACATCAGCGACGCCGGGATCAAGGCGATGAAGGGCGCCGGTGTGGTGGCGGTGAGCCTCCCGACCGCGACGCTCTACCTCAACGCTGCACCGCTTCCAGCCCGGAAGCTCATCGAGGCCGGCGTCGCAGTGGCTGTTGCCACCGACTTCAATCCCGGCTCGGCGCCGAGTTGGCATCTGCCGCTGGCGATGATGCTGGCGTGCAATCTTCAGCGGATGACGCCGGCGGAAGTGCTGGTCGGCGCCACCCGCATCGCCGCGCGGGCGTTGCGCCTCGACGATCGGATCGGAACGCTCGCGCCGGGCAAAGAGGCTGATTTCGCCCTGATCGAGGCGGACGACCTGACGCAGTGGCTCTACCACTTCCGACCCAATGCGTGTGTGCGTACTGTCATTGGTGGGAAGACCGTGTGGTCCGCTGTGGGGTAGGGTGCGAAGTGCGGGGATCAGCTCGCAGCCATTCGCCTTGCAGACACCCACCGGGCCGCCAGGCCGCCCAATACTAGATCTCGTACCGGACGTACCGCACTTCGCACCTCGCACTTCGCACCTCTCGTTCACATCGAGGTCCACTCGTGGCACCGTCCTTCACCGCCCCCGACACCGAAGTCCCGACCACCGCACCTGGTGATGCCCGCATCGGTCACCTGCTCGGCGGCAAGCTCACCACGAGCTCCCGCCCGCGGGTGGTGATCATCGGTTTCCCGAGCGATGAAGGGGTGCACCGGAACGGCGGGCGTGTCGGTGCAGCGGGAGCGCCGAATGAGATCCGCCGCTGGCTCTATCGGCTGACGCCCGACGCCCAGAACCACGAAGGGTTCGTCGAGCTCATCGAGCGCACCCTCGACCTCGGTGATCTCAAGTGCGGCGACGACGTCGAGCAGGACCAGGCGTCGCTGGGCGAAGCGGTGACCCAGTATCTCAATGAGGGGGTCTTCCCCATCGTGCTCGGCGGCGGACAGGAGACGAGCTACGGACATTTCCTCGGCTACGTCGGCGCGGCGAGGCCGGTGGAGATCCTCAATTGGGACGCGCACGCCGATGTGCGGAAACTGATGGAAGACGGACGCGGGCACAGCGGCTCACCCTTTCGCCAGGCGTTGCTGCACGAGTCGGAGCTCTGCAAGCGCTACACCGTGGCCGGCCTGCAACAGCAGTCAGTGGCGGCAAGCCACCTGAGTTTCCTCGACAACCACCGCGGACGTTACGTGTGGCGGAGCAACATCACCGCGCAGGTGATCCCCTCACTCTACGCCGAGTCGGAACACCCAGTGCTGGCATCGTTCGACATGGACGCGGTGGATGCCGCCTGGGCACCGGGAGTGAGCGCCCCGGCGGTGGGAGGGATGAGCAGCGACCTCTGGCTGGCGGCGGCGTATCAGGCGGGTCGGTCGAACCGGGTGACGTCGGCGGACCTGTGCGAGGTGAATCCAGTGTACGATGTCGATGGGCGGACGGCGCGGCTGGCGGCGGTGACGGTGTGGCAGCTGTTGCGGGGTCTGGCGGAGCGGGAGTAGGCGGACTCCAGAGTCCTCGAATGTCATCCCGAGCGGAGCGAGGGATCTAGCCCGTGTCGACCGGATCACTGACACTATGTCCGATCTGCGGACAGTAGATCCCTCGCTCTGCTCGGGATGACAGCCCTCTTCTAATGAGTGCACCCCTATCGTGACCCTCGCCAAGCCACCCCGCACCGTCCTCCTCACCGACTTCTTCCGCGACAGCCAGCTGCCCCTGCTCCAGGCAGCGCGTCCGAAGATCGCGTTTCGGGCCAAAGCGCCGCAGGATCTGACCCCCGAGGATATCGCGTGGGCGGAGGCGATGGTCGCCTTCCGCCCGCCGAAGCATTTGGAGGTTCGTGGCCCCACCTGGATCCACGGCTCGGGCGCGGGGGTGGATGCCTGGCTCTTCCGGCGGGAGTTCCCGAAGGATGTGCTCCTGACGCGGACGAGCCAGCCCTTCGGGCCGATGATCGGCGAGTACTGCGTGGCGCGAGCGCTGGCGGAGCGCCAACGGATCATCCCCTTCTATGAGGCACAACGCGCGGGGAGCTGGGAAATGGAGGGTGTGCCCCTGGTGGCGGAGACGCGGGCGCTGGTGGTCGGCACTGGCGAAGTCGGCCGGGGCATCGCGACGCGGCTTCACGCCTTGGGGGTGACGGTCGACGGCGTCTCTTCCGGCGGGAGCGCGGTGCATCCGTTCGCACGGGTCTTCGCGCGCCGGCACCTGCACGACGCGCTCAAAGGAGCCGATTGGCTCATCCTCGCCGCGCCCCTCACCGAGGCGACCTTCCATATGATAGGCGCCGAGGAGTTCAAGGCCGCGAAGGGTGGGTATCTCATCAACGTGGGGCGCGGCGCCCTGGTCGACGAAGCGGCGATCATCCCCGCGCTCGACGCTGGCCACCTGCGAGGTGCGGCGCTCGATGTATTCGAAACGGAGCCGCTGCCGACCGATTCACCGCTCTGGAAACACCCGAAGGTGCTCGTATCGCCGCACATCTCCGGGCTTACTACCGTCGAAGGGGCGACGGCGGGGTTCCTGCACGCGCTGGAAGCGCTGGAGCGGGGGGAGCGGCCGGATACGGCGGTGGATGTGGGGCGGGGGTATTAGCCGGACGGGACCGGCGGAGCCGCGGATGATTTCAGCGAGCTGTCATCCTGAGGGGGCGTCAGCCCCCGAAGGATCTCCGCTAACCCTGCCGTGATCTCATAGGCAACCTCGCAGGGGACCCCGGAGATCCTTCGGACGCTAAAGCGTCCTCAGGATGACCCGAGAATTGAAGCGTTCCGCCGCTGCGCGGGACCGCCCTACCGCCTGACCGCCCGACCGCCCAATTTCCGTCCACCCCGCGAACGTGGCGAAACTGGCAGACGCGCAGGACTTAGGATCCTGTGGGGAAACCCATCCGGGTTCGACTCCCGGCGTTCGCATCCCAACATCCGGGTTCACCTGCGCCCGCCTGCGGCGGTGCTCGGTGTCCTCCGCGCCCTGAAGGACGCTCCGGATCGACTCCCGGCGTTCGCATGAAGGCCGTACGTGGTACGTGGTGCGTCGTGTTTCATTCGCCGAGGGTGCCTCGATGACGGCACGGGGACCACGACGTTCATCCGAAGCACGACGCACCACGCACGACGCACGACCAACGATCCTTCCCTCACACGGAGGCGTGCATGTTCGTCGGCCACACCGCTCTCGCCCTCGCCGCCAAGCGCCGCGCCCCTGAGGTCTCCCTCGGGTGGCTCTTCGCCGCCGCGATCACGCTCGACCTGGTCTGGCCGGTGCTGTTGCTCCTCGGCATCGAGCAGGTCGCCATCGGATCGGCCACAGGCGGGTTCGACCAGCTCACCTTCCTGTCCTATCCCTGGTCACACTCGTTGCTGATGGCGCTCGTCTGGGGGGGAGTAGTGTTCGCTCTCGCCCGCTGGCGCGGTATCTCCAAGTCGAGCGCGATCTGGCTGGGCGCCCTGGTCGTCAGTCATTGGGTGCTCGACTATGCCAGCCACGCCCCCGACCTCCCGCTCTGGCCCGGAAATTCACCGCGGCTGGGCCTCGGCCTCTGGTCCTCGATCCCCGGCACCCTGATCATCGAGGGCGCGCTCTACCTTGCCGGCATCACGCTCTACGTCACCGCGACGAAGGCGAAGGACCGGGTCGGTTCGATCGGCCTCTGGGCGTTCCTGATCTTCTCGGCGGTGATGTGGGTCGCAACCCCCTTCTCCGCCCCGCCGCCGAGCGTGACGGCGCTGGCGTGGTTCGCGCTGGTCGGAGAATGGGCATTCGTGGCGTGGGCGTGGTGGGCGGATGCGCACCGGGAGGTGCGCCAGTAACGAGATGAGAGTGCAAGGGACGAGTTGGCGAGCGAGCCAGAAAGCCCACTCGCCCCTTGCACTTACGACTCGACCCTGACAAAACGGGGGCCCCTCGCGGAGCCCCCGTTCCTGTTCCTGCGGTGCGAAGTCTACTTCTTCTTCTTCGCCCGCGCCCGCAGCGCCATCGTGCCGGCGGCGATCGCGGCACCGGCAGCGACGGCGGCGATCGCCATCTTCCCCGCCCCACGCCGCCGCTCCTTGGCGGCCCGCTTGACCTGCCGCGCCTCCGCTTCCTTGCCGATCTGCACGAGCGCGATATCGCGCGCCTTGGCCGCGGCCTCCAAGATCCGGTCCTTCGCTGCGCTGGCCTTCATGATGCGATCTCCTCTATTGTGAGGTCGAGCAGCTCAGTAGCCGCTTCGACTCTAGTCTCGAACTCTCGGTGGCGCAGTCCAGGTCCTGATCTCCCGTGCGCAGGGTCAATCTACCCATATGTCCGTTCGAAAGGTGAAAGCGCACCCGGCCGTTGCGGTAGGCGTGGCACGGAGCCCTTAACCCTCCACGCTTGGGCGTCCAGCGCGGAAAGAGGCACCGGCTCACTTCAGGATCAGCGCCACCCGGATCGCGTCGATGGCGAGCTCGAGCTCGAACAGCTTCGAGAGCAGGGGCGCGGAACGCAACTCGCAGGCCTGTTGGACCTCCGGTTCCTTGGCGTCGGCGGTCAGGAAGACCACTCGGCGGGCGAGTTCGGGGACCTGGCTGACGACCTGGTCGTAGAACTTGAATCCACTCCCCCCAGGCATCGTCACATCGCAGAGCACCGCATCGACCCCGCCCTTGAGGACCGCCGCCACGCCCTCCGCCGCTGACCCGGCCTCAAGTACGTCGTACCCCTTGACCGCCAGGAGGCGGTGCAGGGCGCGCCGGATGGCGGGTTCGTCGTCGACCACGAGGACGGTGGGCATCGTCGAAAGGAGGCGGCCGGGGGTCGCAACGTCAAGCAGGAATTGGGATTGTGAGGTTTTTGACCCCCCCGCCCCGGTCGGCTAGATTCCACTTCGCCATGACCGACATCGCTATTCAGAAGACCAAGGAAGACCTGGCCTCGAAGAGCCTCCAGGTGACCGTCCCCGCCGAGCGGGTGAAGGCCGCCGAGGATGGAGCTGTGGCCAAGTACGCCAAGTCCGCCCGCCTCCCGGGATTCCGGAAGGGGAAGGCCCCCGAGTCCCTGGTGCGGCGGAAATACGCCGACGCCATCCGCCAGACGGTGCTCGAGGAGCTGGTGCAGGCCAGCTGGGAGCGCGCCCGGGAGACCGAAAAGCTCCGCCCGGTAGGCCAGCCCCACATCCACGACCTCAAGTGGAGCGACGCCAACGTCATCGAGTTCGAGCTGCACGTGGATGTCCATCCCGAGCTCACGCTGGCCAAGACCAGCGGGTTCAAGTTCGTTCGGAAGCTGGAGCCGGTCGCCGATACCCAGCTCACCGAGCAGCTCGACAAGCTCCGCGAACAGAAGGCGACCTGGAGCCCGATCGAGGACGCCAAGCCGGCCCTGGGCAACCTCGTGGAACTGACCATCGCCAACCTCGACGAGGGAGAGGCGACCGAGACCCGCCCCTACTCGCTGGTGCTCGGCCAAGGTCAGGCGATCCCCGAGCTTGAGGAGCGGGTGATGGAGCTTTCCCTGGGCGAGGACCGCGAGGTCGAGGTGAAGTTCCCCGACGACTACCCCGAGGAGGCAAAGCGAGGGAAGTCGCGGAAGCTCAAACTCACCCTGCGCGAGGTGAAGCGGCAGGATCTGCCCGCGCTCGACGACGCGTTCGCGCGTGAGCAGGGGGACTTCGAGGACCTGGCGGCGCTGCAGCGGGCGGTGAAGAAGGACCTCGAGAGCGAGGCCGCCCGCGACGCCGATGCCAAGGTGCGCGATCAGCTGATCCAGGCCATCATCGCGGCCAACGACGTGCCGGCGCCGAAGTCCCTGGTCGATCGCCTGACCAGCGGCTACGCCGAGGCGTATGGGATCCCCAAGGAACAGTACCCCACGTTCCGCGCCGAATTCGAGACCGTGGCCGCCGCGCAGGTACGTCGGGGCCTGGTGCTCGACGCGGTGGTGGACGCCAACAAGCTGACGGCCACGGAGGCCGACATCGACGCCCGGGTGAGCGAGCTGGCCAAGGCGCGGAACGCACCGCCGGCGCAGCTCTACGCTTCACTGGAGAAGGCGGGGCGGCTCCGCGACCTGGAGCGCGCGCTGACCGAGGAAAAGGCCTTCACTTTCCTGTTGTCGCAGTCCACCGTCACCGAAGGCAACGCGTGAGCATGGCGACGCTGTATCCTCCGTACATCATCGAACGATCCAGCCGGGGCGAGCGCTCGTACGACATCTTTTCGCGCCTGCTGATGGACCGGATCGTGTTCCTTGGCGCGCCGATCAACGACGACGTCGCCAACATCATCATCGCCCAGCTGCTCTTCCTCGAGGCCGACAACGCCGAGCGGGACATCTACCTGTACATCAACTCACCGGGCGGCGTGGTGTCGAGCGGGATGGCGATCTACGACACCATCCAGTTCCTCAAGGCGCCGGTGAACACCATCTGCATGGGGATGGCGGCCTCGATGGGGTCGTTCCTCCTGGCCGCAGGGCGCCCGGGCAAGCGGAGCGCACTGCCGCACTCGCGGATCATGATCCACCAGCCCTCGGGCGGCACGTCGGGCACGGCGTCCGACATCGAGATCCAGGCCAAGGAGATCCTCTACCTCCGCGGCAAGATGAACGAGCTGTACGCCAAGCACACCACCCAGCCGCTCAGCGTCATCGAGCGGGACATGGACCGCGACCGCTTCATGAGCGCCGAGGAGGCCCGGGTCTACGGCCTGATCGACCACGTGATCGAGCGCAAGCCCGACCTCGCGCCGGTCAACGGCGCCAAGCCTTGACGCCCCCCGACCGGGTACCCAAGTTCGAAGGGTCCCCGGTCCTCCCAGCGACACCTGACCCGACGGCCACCTGATGTCCAACGACAAGCACCTGCGCTGCTCGTTCTGCGGCAAGTCGAAGGACTCGGTCCGGAAATTCATCTCCGGCCCGTCGGTCTACATTTGCAATGAGTGCATCACCCTCTGCAATGAGATCCTGGCGGAGGATGAGGAACGCGAGGTCGCCGAAACGATCACCTCGGTCCCCGCCCCGCAGGAGATCAAGGACGTCCTCGACCAGTATGTGATCGGCCAGGAACGCGCCAAGCGCACCCTGGCCGTCGCCGTGTACAACCACTACAAGCGCATCAATGCCAGCGGCAACCGCCGCGAGGACGAGGTCGAGCTCGACAAGTCGAACATCCTCCTCATCGGGCCCACCGGCACCGGGAAGACCCTGCTGGCGCAGACCCTGGCGCGGATCCTCGACGTCCCCTTCACCATCGCCGACGCCACCACCCTCACCGAAGCAGGCTACGTCGGCGAGGACGTGGAGAACATCCTCGTCCGGTTGCTGCAGGCGGGGGAGTTCAACGTGGCGGAGTGCGAGCGGGGCATCGTCTACATCGACGAGATCGACAAGATCGCCCGCAAGTCCGAGAACCCCTCCATCACTCGGGACGTCTCTGGTGAAGGGGTGCAGCAGGCGCTGCTCAAGATCCTCGAGGGGACCGTCGCCTCGGTGCCGCCGCAGGGGGGCCGCAAGCATCCGCAGCAGGAATACATCCAGATCAACACCAAGGACATTCTGTTCATCTGCGGCGGGGCGTTCGACGGACTGGAAAAGATCATCCAGGCCCGCACCGGGAAGCGGCAGATCGGGTTCACCGGGGCAGGAACGACGGCCGGACCGATCGACGAGATGAATCCCTTCGGCGAGGTCGAGCCGGACGATCTGCTCCGCTTCGGACTCATCCCCGAGCTGGTGGGCCGCCTCCCGGTCTCGGTGGCGCTGCAGTCGCTGGACGAGGACTCGCTGATGCGTATCCTGGTCGAGCCCAAGAACGCGCTCACCAAGCAGTACAAGAAGCTTTTCGAACTCGAGAACGTGGGCCTCACCTTCGACCCCGATGCCCTCCGCGCGGTGTCGCAGCGGGCGCTCAAGCGGGGCACCGGCGCGCGCGGCCTCCGCGCCATCCTCGAGACGATGATGACCGACATCATGTACGAGCTCCCCTCGCGCGAGGACGTGCGCGAGGTGGTCATCACCCGCGAGTGCGTCACCGAAGGCACCGCCCCGCTGGTCGTCACCGAGCGCGCGAGGCAGAAGAAGGAAGCCTGACGGCCAGTGGGCCAGTGGGCCAGTGGGCCTGCAGTATCGGTGAACAGCGGTATCCTCGGCAGTGCACTAACTTCCCCCAATGACCAAGCAGTCCGCTTCGACCCCCGCCCGGCCCACTGGCCCACCGGCCCGCTGGCCGGCCGATTTCATCGGCTCCTTTCCCGATCCCCTCCACCTTCTCGATCCGCCCCTCCCCGAGATCGCCTTCCTCGGGCGATCGAACGTGGGCAAGTCCTCCTTGCTCAACGCGCTGGTCGGGATCAAAGGCCTCGCCAAGGTCTCCGGCACGCCGGGGAAGACGCAGACGATGAACGTGTTCCGGGTCGTGAGTCATGGGTCATGGGTCGTGAGCGCTCGTGCCGCGGCGGACCCGCGACCCACGACCCACGACCCACGACCGTTTTACCTGATCGACCTTCCCGGCTACGGCTACGCCAACACCTCCAAGACCGAGCGCGCCCGTTTCGCGGCCCTCATCCAGCGCTTCCTTACGGAGCGCCCCTCGGTGACGAGCCTGGTCTGGTTGTTGGACATCCGGCGCGACCCCTCGGCCGAGGACCGCACCATGGCCGAGCTGCTGGGCGAACGCGGCCTGCCGGTCCTCGCCGTGCTGACCAAAGCGGACAAGTTGGGCATCCAGGTCCGCCGCACCCAGACCAAGTCGATCGCGCAGGCGCTGGGTCTCACCGAGGATCAGGTCGAGGTGACGAGCAGCAAGAGCGGCGACGGCATGGCCGAGCTCCGCGACACCGTTGAGGCCGCCGTGGGTGGCCGGGAGGAGTAGGATGCGCCGCCTGTTGAGCGCCTTGAGCCTGACCGCGCTGGTCGCCGCCGCGGCCTGCGGCGGCGCCCAGGGTCAGGCCCCTTCGTCCCCGACCCCGAACGACGCGCAGATGGTCCCCCTGGGGTACGGGCGGCTCAACCAGGACGACATCTCGATCCGCCTCACCTCGGGGGATCTCGAGGTCCGCTTCGTGCCATTGGAGGAGCGGATATTGCGCCTCCTCGCCAGTGACGCCTATCGGGCGCTCCACGACCTGCGCGAATCGCGCCGCGCGGCGATCGACTCGATCGCGCACCGCTACGGGATCGCATCGCCGGGGGTGGCGCTGGTCACCTTCTTCGCGGCCCGTGCCGGGCAGCAATACCAGCCGCAGGACATCGCGCTGAGCGTCCAGGGCCAGGAATTCCGCGCCCTCAGCATCGTGCCGATCTCGTCGAACTTCAGCAATCAGCAGCTCGCCAACCGCGACCAGGCGAGCGCCCTCTATATCTTCGAGATGCCGGTCCCGGTGATGCAGGAATTCACCCTCAGTTACGGGGCGATCCGCACCGACGCCTGGCGCAGTCGGGTGACCACGATCTCGCGCGAGCAGGAGCGCCTGCTGCTTCGCGCGCGCTCCGCCGAGGCCGACTCGACCCGCAGCAGCCCGTAGCACTCAACAAGAAGTCGGGAGGAGTCAATTCCTTCCGACGCCCTCCGGTCCCCGGTCAGGCGATGACGTGCGCCCGGCACCGACGTGGCAGCGGGAGCGGCGCCACCAGCAGTGCGGTCGACCAGGCATCGGCGAGGAGCCCACTCGGCGCCTCGACGCTCACCTGCCGTACCCGTCCGGCGGGCCCACCAGTGCGTGGGTCCATGACGTGTCCTACCACACGGCCACGCCACTGCAGGACCGATACGGTGTTGGCGGAGGTGGCCAGGGCGCTGTCCCGCAGATGCACTGTGCCCACCACGTAACCCGGCCGGCTCGGATCGGCGAGCTCGATGCGCCAGCCTCGTTCGCCAGGTGGCGCGCCGATCGCCAGGCAATCCCCGCTCACGTTGAGCAGCGCCGCCCTGATCCCGTGCCCGCGCAGGGTCGCGCCGGCACGGTCGAGTCCATACCCGACGCCGATCCCGCCGAGATCGAGGGCAACGGCGCGGCCGCTGAGCCCCACCCGATCTCCCGATATCGATACGCGGGCGGCGGACACGGCCGCGCGCGCCTCTTCGAGCTCCACCCCTGTCGGGCCTTCCGTCCGTGCAGCGTGAAAGCCCCAAGCTCGCATCACCGGCTCGATCGCAGGATCGAACGCACCGGCCGTGCCCCGACGGAACGCCTCGGCAGCGGTCAGGACGGTCGCCAGATCCTTCCCCACCCGCAACGGCCGTCCTCCCGCCTGGTCATTGAGCGCGACCAGGTCGCTTGCGGGATCGAATCGGGAAAGGTGCCCCTCCACCCGCCGGAGTTCGGCGAAGGCCGCCTGGGCCGCATCGTACCCCTGGGCCTCCGACTCGGCGAAGAGGCGGAGTACGACCGGCTGCCCCATCGCCCAGCTCCAGCGCTCGACGAGAACAGAGTTGCGAGGTGAGGGTCCAGAGTAGACTCGGCGGGTCGTTGCGAAGATCGCCGCACTCCCCACCGCCCCGAAGAACCCGCGGCGGTCCATCACGCGGGATCGCGCCAGCCCAGCTCGCGCAGCACCAGGGCGCACTGGACGTAGAAGGTCACCGCCATCGCACCGCTCGAGGCGATGAGGACGAGCGCAAATCGCGCATCCACGAATCGGGTGAGCCAGAGTGCCGCGAACGAAACGAGGATCGCCCCAAAGGGCTCGATCGAGAGGAAATGCTTCCAGCGCGGCGTGACCCGGGAACAGAAGAGGAGCGCCGCCCCGGAAATGAGGAAGATCACCACCATCGAGAGCAGGTGGGTGTGGGTGATCCGGAGCATCTCTTCCATCGGCTTCGGGAACTGCATCGGCGCGTCGGAGACCTGCGCGGGGTCGACCCCCCGGTAACGGTCGGCGATGCCGCCGGCACGTATCCGGGTGGTATACCACACGAATGCCAGGGAGGTGGTGTAGCCCACGATCTGAACGAGGGTCACCCATCGCGCCAGTCGGCGGAACGGAACCGGCAGGTCGGCCCAGGTCGGCAGCGTCATCGCAGTACGCCGTCGTGGCGGAGGGCGGCAAGATCCTCGAGCGCGGCACGCACGCCGAGGGTCACGGCATTGCTGCTGATGGTGGCGCCGGAGATGTTGCGGATGGGGCGACCGAGCCGCACCGAGTCCGCAGCGCTCCGCCCCCGGAACTGCCGGCGCCAGCTCTCGTACACCACCTCGCCGCCATACGGCTCACGGTAGACGAGGATGTCGACATCCAAGACCCGTCCCGCGTTGTCGACGGCGACGAGGAATGTGATCGGCTGATCCTTGCCCCGGACATCGCGCACGACGGCGTACCCGAGAAGCGAGTCATGCCGGAGCGCGCGAAGGACCGGCCCATGTGCGGTGGAAAGGGTGTCGACCTGCGTTCCCGCGCCGAAGACCCGACCCACCGACGCGTGGATCTTTTTCGGCGCGACGGTCTGGGCCCCCGCCTGGCCCCGCAGGGCGATGGCGAGCAGCAGAATGAGAGTCGGTGCGCGCACGGTCAGAAGCTGAAGCCGAGGCCGAGGTCGAACTGTTCTTTCTCACTGGCGCCCGAAGCGGTGCGCACGATCTGGTAGTCGGCCTTGAACGCGACATTGCTGAGCGGCCGGAAGGTCAGCCCGCTGGTCACGATGGTACGGTCCAGCGATCCATCGGCCGTGGCACCGTTCGGCATCTGGGCCTGGGTGTTGACCTTCTCGAACCGGGTGAAGGCATCGAGCCGCGCGGGGCGGCCGGGGGCCAGGAGGTGCAGGAGGTCGAATGCCCCTTCGATGTAGCCCCCCTGGCTCCGGGTGGAGACAGTGCTGCCATAGGTGCTGTTGATCCGCTCCGCGTCCGGGACGGCGACATTCACCAGCAGCGCCCGTGCCGACCAGGGACCCGATTCCCAGCGGGCATCGGCCGCCACCACGGTCACCGGGGCACCGAAGCTGCCGCTCCCGACGAGGGTGTCCGTCCCCGCAGAGCCACCGTGGAACCCCGAGACGCCGACCTTGAGGCCGGGTCGCGCCCATTCAACGCGGGCGGTGAGTCCATAGTTGGCGAAACTCGCCTTCTGGCCCTCCTGGCGCCCCCCACGGATCCCTTCGGCGGCGCTGAAGCGGTCCGCCTTGAGCCCGTTCACGATGAACGCGCGCCAGCTCCACCCGTCGCCCAAGCGACCGAGCACGCCGACGCCGAGTTCACGCCAGGTCGACGGGATCAAGTCGTGATCCGCCGCCGGGCGCGCCACCCCGTTGAAGGTCGGGGGCTCGTGGGTCTCGTTGATGATGCCGACCGGAATGAGCACCAGTCCCGTGCGCAGCGTGAACCGATCGGAGAAGCGATAGTCGAGGAACGCCTGCTCCAGCGCGACCTCACCCTCGCTCCCGCCGGCCTCGATGCGGGCGTGCTCGACCTCGAGCTCCGAGCGGAAGGTCAGTCGCTCATCGAAGGTATGGGAGAGATACAGGACCACCCGCGCGACATCGGCGGACGGCGTGGCGTTGCTCGGGTCGGTGAAGTGGAATTCGCCGTACCCGCCGACGGTGGTGGAGGGCTCGGTCTGGGCCGCCAGGGCCGGAGCCGCGAGCAGGAGGATGGGAAGGAGAACGTGCCGGATGGTCATGGAGTTAGATGAGAATTGGTTTCAAGTGATTTTCTTGAATCACGGATAGTCTACTCGGAATTGCAGGCGGAGGCAACCTCCCCTGGATAACTTCCTTCCATGGTCCTCCGCCCCCTTCGCAAGATCGCCCTCCCCGACGCCAGTGAACAGGCCGGCGCGGAGTGGCTCGCCCAGCTGGGCGCCGCGCTCGACGCGCCGGGAGCCGACTGGTATCGCTTCGCACGCGACACCCTCGCCCAGCTCTGGTATCCGGGGCTCGACGTCGACGCGGCGCTGGCCAGCCCGACGACGCCCCTCGCGACCCGTTCGGCCCTCCTCGCGCTTGACCCTCACCACATCACCCTCGAGCCCGAGTACTACGCCGAGTGCGATCAGGTGAAGTTCGCCCGGGTGAAGCCGCTGCTCTGGCTCTGGTACTCCTTCGATCGCTCGCCGATGGGGGGCCAGAACATCGACCTCGCCATCCGGTTCCGGCGGCTCCTGGCGGGGCACATCTTCGCGCGCTGCGGCCGCAATTTCAAGGCATTCCAGTACATCGAGTTCTCCTTCGGCTACGACCTGGAGGTCGGCGACGAC
The DNA here is from genome assembly GCA_039917855.1 of Gemmatimonadales bacterium. Lineage (GTDB taxonomy): Bacteria > Gemmatimonadota > Gemmatimonadetes > Gemmatimonadales > GWC2-71-9 > CAMLHU01. The sequence goes on from JBDSIR010000149.1 coordinate 16,523, forward strand.
GTGGTGGTCCACCGGCACGTCCTCCTCGATGACCGGGGCGGCATCAGCCTTGGCGACCGGGTGAGCATCGCGGATTACGCCAACATCTACAGTCACACCCACAGCATCGTGGACCAGAAGGACGTCATCAGCATGCGGACCGTCCTCGAGGAGGACGTGCGGATCACCTACCACGCCACGGTCCTGGCGGGGGTACGGGTCGGCCGGAACGGGATGGTCGGTGCGGTGGCGGTGGCGACGAAGGACGTGCGTCCGTATCACGTGAATGTCGGCATCCCCGCGAAGTCGATCCGCGTCAAGCCCAACGCACCCCCCGAGGCGGTCTCCACCCAGCGCTCCGGGGGCGAGGGGAAGTCCTGAGCTCGGCCCACGCCGGGTGGGTGGTCGCGATCGCGCTCGGCGGCATCGCGTTCGTGGCGCTGGTGCGCGCCCGCGCGATGGCCCGCCGGGCCGACGAGTTGGAATCGGCCCGCCAGGAGCTCGCCCTCCAGCTCGATCGCCGGATGGGCGAGCTCTTCTCGCTCCAGGAACTCAGCTATATCCTCGCCGAATCGCTCCAGATCGAGCGGATCGGCGAGCAGGTCGCGCGCTACACCCTCCGGTTCCTCAACGCCCAGGGGGCTTTCGTGCTGCTCGCCGAACCGGGGGGTGGTCCGCTGCGCATCGCGGGCGCCGAAGGGGACGTGGCCAACCTCGCGGGGCGGATCGTCCCCCGCGATGCCGAGGGGCTGGCGATGCGTGCCTTCGACGCCGGCCACATCGAGACCCAGGCCACCGACGGCCCGGCGGTCACGATCCTTCCCGGCCTCGCCGCCCGCACCGCCGCCATCGCCCCGCTCCGCGCCCACGGCGTGTCACTCGGCGTCATCGGCGTCACCGGTCATCGGGCGGGACCGTTCACAGCCGAGGACCTGAGCCTCCTCTCCACCGTCGCCACGCATACGGCGGTGGTGCTGGCCAACGCGCGCTTCGTCGAGATGGTCCACCGAGGCAAGGAGGATTGGGAGACCGCGTTCGACTCGCTCACCGAAGGTGTCGCGGTGCTCGATGCCGATGGCCGGCTCCAGCGTGGCAATACGGCACTGGCGCGCATCCTCGGGCATCCGGTCGAATCGCTCGCGGGGGCCGAGCTGGTCACCCTGCTCGGGCCCGGCGGTGAAGCAGCGGCGGGACTGGTGACGGCGCTCCACCGCAACGAACCCCTGCCTCCACTCACCGTGCGCCTCCCGGGCGATGGCCGGATCCTCCGACTCACCGCCGCCCCGGTCCCGGAGGGCCGAGCCGCCGCGGGCGTGGTCCTGGTGGAGGATGTGACCGATCAGCGCGCCCTGGAGACGCAGCTCATCCAGAATGAGAAGTTCGCCGCGGTCGGCCAGCTCGTCTCGGGTGTGGCGCACGAACTCAACAATCCCCTCACCTCGATCGCCGGGCTGGCCGAGCTCCTGGTGGAGCAGGCCAAGACCACCCCGGAGGCGCGTGAGCACCTGCGGGTGATCCGAGACCAGGCGGAGCGCGCCAGCCGGATCGTGCGGAACCTCCTCACTTTCTCACGGAAGGGTGCACCTGAGCGCTCGCGGGTGGACCTCAACGAGGTCGTGGCCCGCACCACCCAACTGGTGGCGTACGAACTCCGCATCCGCGCGATCACGCTCGAGGAGCACCTCGCCCCACGGCCGGTGGAGGTCGACGGAGACCTCTATGAGCTGCAGTCCGTGGTGCTGAACCTGCTGACCAACGCCATCCAGTCGGTCGGATCGACCCGGCTTCCGGGGAGCGGTGTGCTTCGGATCGACACCACGGTGAGCGAGGGCGACGCCCGGCTTTCGGTGACCGACAACGGCACGGGAGTGACGGACGACAATGTGCCGATGCTCTTCACCCCCTTCTTCACCACCAAGGAGCCCGGCCAGGGCACCGGACTTGGCCTCTCCATCAGCTACGGGATTGCGGAGGCGCATCGCGGCCGGCTGGAATACGCGCACGGACCGACCGGGGGGGCAGTGTTCACCCTGCGCCTCCCGGTGACCACATCGGGTCCGCCCGCAGCGGCGGCCCCGCCCGGGCGCCGCATCCTGCTGGTGGACGACGATCCCAAGTCGGAGCGACTGGTGGCGGCGCTGTTCAGCCCCGATGGTCACTTCGTGGGATCCGCCCGATCGGGGTCCGAGGCGCTCAAGCGACTGGAGGAGGATCGGTGGGACGCGGTGCTGGTGAGCGGCCGGCTCGAGTGGCCGGGCCGGGGCCCCGCCGCGATCGCCCTGCTCACCGAACGTCCTGCACTCCGGGGCCGGATCTTCGCCGCCTTGCCCCCCTCGCTCGCCACCGAGGCGGAGCGGTTCCACCAGAGCGGGATCCGCACCGTCTCCCTGCCGTTCGACCCGCGCGAGCTTCGCGCGGCGCTCGCCGACCTCGTCGCCTAGCCTAGTACCCCGCCTCGCTCGCCGGCCGCCATGGCAACACCGTCACCCGGCCGCGCACCCTCGCCTGGGTGGCGCGGCCGTCGGTGGTGGCCCAGTAGTTCCCGCCCACGTTCAGATCCGGCGCGTCGACGTACCACCCCGTGACCGCCAGGAAGATGTTCCCGGTGACCCGGGCATCGATCGCCGCGGCATCGGCCACGAGAGCATCGCCCACCGCGTCGAACACGTTGCCCACGACGGTCGAGGTGGTGGTGCGCTCGAGGACCACCCCCTTCTGGGTGCCGCTGATGCTGTTCCGGGAGATGACGGTGGTGCGGCTCGGCTGGTCGTCCGCGTGCGGCGCGAAAAGATGGATGCCGGTCCCGCCCCCGACGATCACATTGCGCGAGAGCTCATTGTCGCTCCCGTGCTCGATGGCGATGCCGGCCTCCCGGCTTCCGATGATGGTGCTCCCCCGGACCAGGGTCGCCGTGCTGTAGCCGAGCCAGAATCCGAACGCCGAGCTGTCGGCGCGATTGTCGACGAAGGCGTTACCGGTGCTGAAGGTCGCCTCGAAGGCGTTGTGGGGCGACCCGGAGGCGTCGTTCCGCACCATCAGGTTGCCGTTGGACGGGCGGACGGCACCACGATGTCCGCTCAGAAAGAACCCATCCCCCGAGCGGCGGAGGTCGTTGTCGGCGACCAGGTTGGAATCGCTCCGGTCACGGAGCAGGATCCCCGCCGAATCGCATCCGCGGCTCCAGGTGGGCGCTTCACAGCGGATGTTGTGGTGCGCGATGTTCCGTTGCAGGGTGTTGAGGGCCGAGGCCCAGAGGGAGATCCCCCAGCCGCTGTTGCCCGACACGTCGTTCTCGGTGACCCAGGTGCGACGGCTGCGGATGAGGGCGATCCCGTTCTGTGCGCCATTGGCGCGTACCCGTGCCACGGTGGCGCGGTCGGTGTCGATCAGCACCACGCCGCCGCCGTAGGCGAGGGTCGACTCTGGATGGAAGATGTCGAGCCAGTCGCCCTCATCGTAACGCAGGTCGGTCGAGCGAAGCGCCTGGGCCCGTGACCCCGAGAGCGCCATATCCTCGACCCGATCCCCCGCTCCCCCTTCGATCCGGATCCCCCAGCGGTAGCCACGGATCCGTCCGCCGCTGATCACCACGCGGTCGGCGCCGCGGACCAGCACCCCGACGCCGGTGAAACGGGCCGGCACCGAGTCGCCGCTTTCGATCGTCACTCCGCTCAAGTCGAGGTGGGTGTCGGAGGTCGTGACGATGAGGACCCCACCTTCGCGCGGATCGGGGATCCGATAGAGGCCGGGGCAGATCCGGACGTCCCCTGCGACATTCAGCCCCGCACGGGGGATCGCCGTGCAGGGTGGCATCGGCGCGATCACCAATGACAAGGTGAGGAGCGCGCAGCCCACAGCCGACAGCCTACAGCCCACAGCCGACAAGCGAAGACTCCACCTTGGGGTGCGATCTGGCTGTCGGCTGTCGGCTGTGGGCTGTCGGCTCTTCAGCATACCCGTAGGACGTCCTCCAGCGGCCCCACATCCACACCGGCGAAGATCCGCGCGATATCCTCGAGTGCCCTGGCCGACCGGGGCCACGCGAGTGCCTGGGTCGCCTCGGCCAGGGGGCGCCACCGGTGGGCATCGTGCTCCGGGCCCAACACCGGCTCCTGGCCCCCGGCCACCAGGGCCACGAAGACGGGGATCAGCGCCACTTCGTCCGTGGCATGCCGATAGAAAGTCTCGACTCGGCTCAAATTGTACACTCGCTCCGCCTCGAACCCGGTCTCCTCACGCAGCTCCCGGAGGGCCGCGGCCACCGGCCGCTCGTCCCCCTCCAGATGGCCGTGCACGACCTCCCAAGCACCGGTGCAACGGGTCCCAGCCGCCCGGCGCAACGTCAATAGCTCCCACGCATCGACCGCGCGTCGGAGGATATACACGTCGACGAAGCGGACCGCGATGCCGCTCATCGGGTGGCCTTAGTGGGCGCGCCGGGGATGGAGGATCTTCTCGAGCCGGGCGTAGAGGGCGCGGGCCCGGAACGGTTTGGTCAGGAAGTCGTCGGCACCGGCCTGGAGAACACGGACCTCGTTGTCCTCGTCCCCCTTGGCGGTGAGCACGACTATGGGGAGCAGGCGGGTGTCGGGGCGGGAGCGAAGCTGGGCCAGCACTCCGTAGCCATCGAGTCCCGGGAGGTTCAAGTCGAGGAGCATGATGTCGGGCGCGTGTTGATCCACGCGGTCGATCGCCTCGGAGCCGTCGCGGGCCTCGATGGTGCGATATCCCTCCCGTTCGAGGAGGTCGCAGAGGAGGCGGCGGAGGTGGTCTTCGTCGTCGACCACGAGGACGGTGCGGCCACGCCCCGCCGTGCCGGGAGTGGGAGGGACAGCTCCTTCGTCCTCCACCAGCTCGAGGCTGTCGAGGACGTCGGAGCTGGAGTGGTGGTTCCCGTGGGCCGGCGTCGCGTGACCCATCGAGGCGGTCCCGGCCGACGGAGTGCTTCGGGGCCCAGGGGTCGCCACCTTGGCCGATGGACGGGGGGTCGCGACCGGGACGTCGGTGACGCGGAGCAGTTCGTCGACGCTGGTATGACCCTCGAGCACGTGGCGGAGACCGCATTCCCACAGCGTCTTCATCCCCCCGTTGCGCGCGGCCTCGGCCAGCTGGTCGGGAGGTGCATTCGAGCCGATCTTCTGCTCGAGCTCCGGCGTCATCGGCATGATCTCGACCACACTGAAGCGGCCGCGGAAGCCCGTCATCGCGCACTCGGGGCAGCCGTTGGCGCGATAGAGCGCCGCGCCGGCGGGGATATGCTTGCGGAGCTTCTCCGGCACCGGCTCGGTCGAGATCTCGCGGCACGTGTTGCAGAGCCGCCGCATGAGCCGCTGGGCCACCACGCCGCGCAGCGCCGAGGCGATCTTGAACCCTTCGAGTCCCATGTCCACCAGACGCGTCACCGCATTGGGTGCGTCATTGGTGTGGAGGGTACTCAGCACCAGGTGACCCGTGAGCGACGCTTGCACCGCGATGGAGCCGGTCTCCTGGTCGCGGATCTCGCCGATGAGCACGACGTCGGGGTCCTGCCGCAGGATCGACCGCAGGGCGGTCGAAAAGGTGAGTCCCGCCTTCGGGTTGACCTGCACCTGCACGATGTTGTTCGCCAGCCGGTACTCGACCGGGTCTTCGACCGTGACGATGTTGACCCCCGGATCCTGTATGTACCGGATGGCCGAGTAGAGCGTCGTGGTCTTGCCCGAACCGGTGGGGCCGGTGACGAGGATGATCCCGTCCTTGTTGTCGAGCATCGCGTGGAGCTGCGTGATCTCGTCCGGGAAGAGGCCGAGGGCCTCGAGGTCGAGCGCCGTGGCCTGCGCGTTGAGGATACGGATGACGACCTTCTCGCCGTACGACGCGGGAAGGGTCGACACGCGGAGGTCCACCGGCTGGCCATTGACCGCCACCCGGGCGCGGCCGTCCTGCGGGCGGAGCCGGTCGGCGATGTCCAGCGAGCTGATGATCTTGATGCGTGAGATGAGCGGGACCCCGGCCGCCCGGGGGATCTTCATCTTCTGGACCAGCACGCCATCGATGCGGTAGCGCACCACCACGCCCCCTTCGGAGGGCTCGATGTGGATGTCGCTGGCCCGCGCGATGATCCCCTCTGAGAGGATGGCGTCCACCAGTCGCACGACGGGACGCGCCGAGGCCTCTTCGGTGCTGACGAGGAGGTCGTCCGCCTCGACCTCTTCGTCGATCTGGGTGACCTCCTGCTCCTCGAGGTTCTGGAGCAGGTTCTCCACCACGTTCTCGGGGCGGTAGATCTCCTCGAGCTTCTCGGCGATCTTGCTCGGCCCCGCCAGCTGCATCCGCACTTCGCGCCCGGTGGCGAAGGCCAGCATCTTCTCGGCTTCGAGGTCGAACGGGTTGGCGGTGGCCACCTCCAACACCGAATCGGTCACCCGCGTGGGGACCACCCCGAAGCGCCGGGCGAGGCTTTCGGGGATGGCGTCACGCACCTTTGCAATGGAAAGGTTGGCCAGGTCGGCGAGCGGAAAGCGATACCGATCGGCCGCCGCCTTCACCACCTGTTCCTCGGTGAGGAGGCCGCCGGAGACGACCTTGTCCCAGAGCGAGATCGTGGGCTGGTCGGCTGCAGGGCGCAGCTTGTCCAACTCCCCGGGGGGGAGGAGCGGTTCGAGTGCGGTGGTGAGCCAGGCGTCGGTGAAAGACATAGTGAAGACCGGGAAATTAGACCCCTTCGGGGGTGGGGGCTAGGGCGGCACTTGGGAGCCCAGGGCCGGCCGAAGGCCGCGAACTTCAATTGGGACGGTGTCATCCTGAGCGGGCTTCAGCCCGCGAAGGATCTAGCCCGCCCCAGCGCGTCCCCGTGGTCCCGATCGACCATCCCCACCGAACCAGCCTTCGGCGAGATCCCTCCAACCTCCATTCTCCAGTTCGATCAGATCGACCTTTCTCCTGCGCACCCATCCCTTGAGTTGACGCTCCCGAGTAACCATCGCGCTCGGGGCCGAATGGTCCTCGAAGTACACAAGCCGGTCGACACGGTACTTGCCGGAGAATCCCTTGAACCAGTCGACGCGATGTTGCCAGACGCGTTGGCGTAGATTCGAAGTGGAGCCGATGTAGATCACTCCGCTGGCGGAAGCCATGATGTACACGTGTAAGCGCCTTGGCATCCCCGAAACTGAGAGGCAGCCCCGGAAAGAGCGTCACCAGTCGAATGCACAGATGGGTCGATTTCACGCAAGATCCTTCGTCGGCTGAAGCCGACTCAGGATGACTCCGCGCGGAATGAAGTTCCGCCGCTTCGCGGGAGACGGTTCAGGGCGAACACCCTAGAGCACCCCCCACCACGCCCGCCCCACGTCGAACGTCACCCCGACCGTGCCAGTCTGAAGCGAGGTTCCTGCTTCGATCCGGATCAGCCGGTAGAACAACTCCAGCGCGACCCCGACCGATCCTTTCACACCATTCGTCGGCTCCCATTGGAGTCCGCCCATCCGCCCGTCCGCCCATCCGCCCGAAACGAACGGTGCCAGTACCGCCTCGTGGCCAGTGGACGCGAAGTCGCCGAGGGGGATGGCCGGGAAGGGGATCGGGACCCGCCACTCGAGCGCTCCCCACGCCATCTGGCGCCCACCCCATGCGCGAAAGCCCTCTCCCAGCAACGTCCCCCGCCCTCCCAGGACGAAGGTCCGCCACGCCGGTACCTCCCGGCTTGCCGCCCCACCATACCCGCGAAATTGCAGTTCGGTCCCGCCGATCCGCGCTCCTTCCTGGAGCGCCAAGGTCGCGCGCCCCCACTTTGCGCGGCCCACTCCCCCCTCGATCGCCACCCTCCACCCGTTCTCCCCTTCGGCGCCATCCGCCAGTCCGATCGACCCGGCCCAGTAACCGGGCCCCCCTAGGTCGACCTGGGGCCGGAAGGTGCCTCGCGCCGGCGTCGCAGAAATGCCGAGCGGCCCCGGATCCTCCCAGCCGAGTGAAGCTGAGAGTCTAGAGTCTGGAGCGAACTGTTTCGTGACCTGGATTCCCGCCCTCTCCAACAACAGGTAGTCTCCATGATCGTCCCCCGACTCCTGCGCCGTGAGCGAGTTCAGGACCCGGCTCATCACGAGCTGGTCGCTGAGGTCGCGGATGCGGCGTTCGGCGAAGATCTCGATGGTCGAGGGTGAAGGGTGGAGGGTGCTGAACATCAGGATGACGCCCCCGGTGAGCCGTCCATCGGCGAGCCCGATGCCGAGATCCGGCCGCAGCGACACCCTCGACCCTCCACCCTTCACGATCATTCCAGCACCGAGCGCCACGCCCTGCACCCGGTCGAAATGCATGATATCGCTCACGTTGTGGGCGGCCACGCGGGTCGGCGTGATCCCGGCCGCGACCCGCCCTTCGATCGCGCGCGCGATGTCCCTGCGCGCCTGCGCCACCTCGCTTTCGGAGACCCCCGGTCCCGCAGCGGCGAGCACGCTGTCGAACGGCGCCGGCCAGGGCCGGGCGGAATCTCCCGGCTGGCCAAGTCCGCCGATGGCGAGGCCCCTGAAGGTGGTCACGGGGATCGAGAGGTCGAGGTCGTAGTCGCCGAACTCCCACGTCCCCCGAATGATCCCGATATACGGAAGATCGACCCACCCGGCGTTCCGGCGGATCTCGATCGTCTGTCGCCACGGCAGCCAGGCCCGACCGTCGACGTGGGCGTAGTCCAGCAGGATGGTGAGGTCCTCGACGGTCTTGTCGATGTAGCTCACCGGAGTGAACGAAAGCCGTGCGCGCACCAGCTCGGCGGTCGCGCGGTCGATGTAGACGGTGCCGATGACCGCGGCGGCAGCTGGATCGCGGGGACGGACGTCGATCACGTCGAGGATCGTGGTCTGCCCTCCGGCGGTGATCCGGGCCGAGTCGCGTATCGCGAAGTCGTAATGGGTGAGTCCCTCCTCCGAGAGGGGGTGCACGACGTCCTTCACTTCGTCCCCGCCGCCGATCCGGATGCGGGGACCGAAGCCGTCGGTGACGATCCCGAGGTGGTCGCGGTGGTAGCGGATATCGGTGGGGAGGTAGCGGCGGTCGCGCCAGCCACGGATCACCTGCTTGCTCCGGCCCGGGGCGCTCCAATACACTTCCACGTCCAATTCGTCCGCCTTCATCAGGCGGGGCGTCCCGGTCCCCCCCTCGCTCAGCTGCGCGAGGAAGAGCACCATCCCGTGGGCCCGGACGTGCCAGCTCCGGAGACCGGAGTCCCCCTGGGCCACGGTCCGCCGGACAACGGCGCGCGATACCAGCGCAATGGCGGCCGGCTCGTTCCACCCCTGGGCGACGGCGACCGACGGACAGGCGACGAGGAGCAACGCGATGAGGCGCATAGAGTGAAGCTAACGCGACCGGTCTTGAGTGCGATTGGAATGGCCCTGTTCCTGGCAGGGTGCGCGCACGGCATCTCCCGGACCACGTCGACCCCCGGCAGCACGACACGCGCCCCCACCGCCCCGGTGGCGGTCCGCAGGGTCCCCCACGACGAGGCCGAGCCGGTCGAGGTCGGGGGGATCGCGCCCAACGACACCGTGGTGACCATCCACCGAGGCGAAGCCCGTGTCGTGATCATGCGGCACGGTCCCCCCGACCGGACGGAGTTCGTCGAGCTGACCCTGCCCAGCACCGTCTTCGCGAAAGACTCCAAGGACTCGGTGCGGGTCACCATCAAGACCCGTCCCGGGATGTACGGTGTCGACCTCTCTGCCGACGCCGACTGGGGCCCCGGGACCGAGATCGCTTTCAAGTACGCGGTGCATTTCTACCCTCCGGCTGGATCCCTGCGTCAGTATCGCGCCCTGACGGAGGTCGACCGCCGACTCACCGTGGCACGCCGGGAGGAGAACGGGGACTTGACCATCTACCATTCGACCCACCCGGCGCCGGACGTGCTGAGGGCACTCATTCCGGGCGACGGCACGTATGTGATGGTGGTGGGGAAGTGAGCGGTGCTGCGAGCTGGGTGAACCTATTTCGATGCGCCGATGCGCCTCCGCGCCGACGCGTCCGAGCGACTCACATTGACCACTGATTTCGATTCGTTCCGACTGGCCGCCGTCAAGGGCGGAATGGTGCCGATCACCCGCGAAGTCCTCCTCGACGGGGACACCGCGGTCTCAGCGTACGCCAAGATCCACCGTGGCCCCTGGGGGTTCCTCCTCGAGTCACTGGAAGGGGGCGAGCGGTGGGCGCGATACTCCTTCCTCGCCACCGAACCGCGCGAGGTGTACCGCTACCGCGACCGGGACGCGGAGCGATGGACCGCGCAGGGGGGATGGAAGCCGGTGGCGCTCGACGTCGCTCCGCTCGATCACCTCGGCCAGACCCTTCGACGCTACCCGGCCGTCGACATCCCCGACCTGCCGCGTTTCACCGGCGGCGCCGTCGGCTTCATCGGGTATGACGTGGTGCGCACGCTCGAGCGCCTGCCCAAGGGTCCCGCCGATGACCGCGGTCTCCCCGACGCGGTGGTGATGCTGGTCGACACCCTGCTCGTGGTGGACAACCTGCACCACCGGGCACAGGTCATCGCCACGATGGCCGTCCCGGCCCGCCACGACGACGCGCAGCTCCGCGAGCTCTATGACGAAGCACAGGCGCGCATCGCCGAGCTGACCTCGCGGCTGGCCCGACCGAGCCCGTTGTATCCGCTCGACCTCGGGGCGCCGGGGGCCACCGCACTTCCGCTGTCGCCGTTCACCCCCGAGGCATTCCGCGCCGGGGTGGGAAAGATCAAGGAGTACATCGCCGCGGGCGACTGTCTTCAGACGGTGCTCTCGCGGCGTCTCGAGGTCCCCGCCCCCGATCCGTTCCTCGCGTATCGCTACCTTCGCGCCCTCAATCCTTCGCCCTACCTCTTTTTCCTCCACCTCGACGACCTTCACATCGTGGGGAGTTCACCCGAAGCGCTGGTGCGGGTCGAGGATGGCGAGGTGACCGTGCGACCGATCGCCGGGACCAGGCCACGGGGCGAGACGCCCGCCGAGGACGCCTCCCTGGCGACCGAGCTCCTGGCTGACCCCAAGGAGCGGGCCGAGCACATGATGCTCCTCGACCTGGGGCGGAACGATGTGGGGCGGGTCGCGAAGTTCGGCACCGTCCGCGTGACCCAGCAGCTGACGCTCGAGCGCTACAGCCACGTGATGCACCTCGTGAGCGAGGTGCGGGGGACGCTTCGCGAGGGGCTCGACGCCCTCGCCGCCTTGGCCGCCGCTTTCCCGGCGGGGACCGTCTCGGGCGCGCCCAAGGTGCGGGCGATGGAGATCATCGACGAGCTCGAGCCTTCGCGTCGCGGGCCGTATGCCGGCGCCGTGGGCTACTTCGGCTGGGGGGCGCGGAACCTCGACACGGCGATCGCCATCCGGACCGCCGTCATCAAGGGGGGCCGCGCCTGGGTCCAGGCGGGTGCCGGCATCGTGGCCGACTCCGATCCCCAGAAGGAGCTGGCAGAGACCGCGGCGAAGGCCCGCGGCGTCCTCACCGCCCTGGCCCACGCGGCTCGGACGCGCAGTTAGCGCCGACTCCCCGGGCCTCCTATATTTCGCGACTCGATGACCGCCTTCCGCCTCGTCTCCACTTCCGGCGAACACACGTTCGACTGCCCCCCCGGGCGGGTCCTCGTGCTCGGCCGCGCCACCGGCACCGATTTCCCGGTGCAGGACCCCACCATCTCGCGTCGTCACGCCGAGCTGGAGGGGACCCCGAACGGCATCCGGGTCAAGGACCTGGGAAGCTCGAACGGCACTTTCCTCAACGGCCAGAAGCTCGAAGAGAAGGTCGCGTCCACGGGCGAGAATGTGACCTTCGGCAAGGTGGCCTTCACCGTCCAGGTGGTGCAGGCCGCGCCGGAGCCGAAGGCGACGCCCTTCTCTCCGGTCCCGGGGGGCACCATCGTCCGCGCGGTCGGTGGGATGTCGGGCGGCGCTCCGGCGCTCCCGGTCGGCGACTCCCCGTCGAAGGTCGGCCTCCTCCGCGTACAAGGCACAACGTCGGGAGAGCGCCAGGCCAAGAAGCTCTCCCTCCTGCTCGACATCGCCCAGAAGCTTTCCGGCGCCCTCGATCTCGACCAGCTCCTCACCAACGTCGCGGACATGACGTTCGAGGTGCTCGCGGTCGACCGCGTCTCGATCCTCCTCAAGGACCCGGAGAGCAAGGAGCTCCGTCCCCGCGTGGCCCGGAGCCGGCTCGGCGACGCCTCGCACCATGCGGTACCCCGCTCCATCGCCAACAAGGCGGTGGCGGAGAAGGTGGCCATCCTCACCGACAACGCCGTGGCCGACGCCCGCTTCAAGGGGCAGTCGATCGTCCTGCAGAGCGTCAGGAGCGCCATGTGCTCGCCCCTCCTCAACTCCAAGGACGAGGCGGTGGGCCTGCTGTACGTGGACAACATGACCGCCACCAACAGCTTCAGCGACGAGGACCTGCAGTTCCTCGTCGCTTTCAGCAATCTGGCCTCGGTGGGGCTCCGGAACGTGCAGTATGCCGAGCAGGTCCAGCGCGAGGCGATGGTCCGGTCGAATTTCGAGCGCTACTTCGCACCCAACGTGGCCGCCGAGATCGCGACCAGGGCCGATGCCGTGGGCGTGGGGGGCGAAAAGCGGCCGGTGACGGTGATGTTCACCGACATCCGGGGTTTCACCTCGATGTCGGAGAAGATGAGCCCGGACGAGATCGCCTCGATGCTGTCGGAGTATTTCGAGGAGATGGTGGATATCGTATTCGAATTCGGCGGCACCCTCGACAAATTCATCGGCGACGCGATCATGGCGCTATGGGGAGCGCCGATCGCGCATCCTGACGACTGCGACAAGGCGGTCCAGGCTGCGATCGCGATGCAGAAGGCCCTCACGGAGCTCAATGCCCATTGGAAGAAGGAAGGGCGCCCCACGCTCGAGATCGGCATCGGGATCAATTACGGCGAGGTCTTCGCCGGCAACATCGGCTCCCACCGCCGACTCGAGTACACCGTGCTGGGCGACCCGGTGAACACCGCCAGCCGGCTCTGTTCCAAGGCCGCCCCCGGAGAGATCCTCCTCTCCCCCGCGCTCTACGAAAAACTCGCGGACAAGCCCCAGGTCGATCAACTCGAGCCGCTGGCGCTGAAGGGGAAAGCCAAGCCGGTCCCCGTGCTGAGGATCAAAGGGTAGGCGGGTAGGCGGGTAGGCGGGTAGGCGGGTAGGCGGGTAGGCGGGTAGGCGGACGAAGATCGGAACCGTCCCGAGTGAAGCGAGGGACCTGCTCAACGTTGAGTAGGTCCCTCATTCCATTCGGGACGGCTCCGGATCGATACCTACCTGGTGAATCGATAGCCCCAGCCGGCCTGGTCCAGCAGCTGCAACACCAGCCGCACCGGCAACCCCATCACCCCGAAAAAGTCCCCTTCCACCCGCTCCACCAGCGCCGCACCATACCCCTGGATCCCGTAGGCTCCCGACTTGTCCATTGGCTCCCCAGTGGCGATGTACGCCCGGAGGAAAGCCTCGTCGGCCGACCGGAAGGTGACCTTGGTGATGTCGGTGCGGACCTCGTCCTTCCCGCCATGCGCCAGCGCCACCGAACTGATCACCTCGTGGGTGCGCCCCTGCAGGAGCGTCAGCATCCGGACCGCGTCCTCCACATCCAGCGGCTTCTCCATCAGATGGTCGTCCAGCACCACGATCGTGTCGGCGCCGAGGACGAACTCGCCGGAGACAGCGCGGGCCTTCTCGCGGGCGAGGCGCTTGGAATACGCCAGCGGCGACTCCCGCGGCAGGAGCGCCTCGGGAATGTGCGCCGGCTCCACCCGGATGGGGAGGCCGAGCATCTCGAGGAGCTGCTTGCGGCGGGGGGAGGCGCTCGCGAGGGTAAGGATGCGTGTCATTTGAGAGTGCGAAGTGCGAAGTGCGACGTGCGGGGTGTGAATACGCGGCCAGCCGGGCCGACAGCACCCCGGGCTTCGCACCTCGCACTTCGCACCAGTGGGCTCACGACGCCGTCTTTTCCAGCACTAGCGTCACCGGTCCGTCATTCACCAGCGCCACATCCATCATCGCCCCGAACTCCCCGGTCTCGACCTTGAGACCGGACTTCCGGAGCTGAGCGACGAAGTCCTCGTACAATGGGATCGCCTCCTCGGGTCGAGCGGCGGCGATGAAACTCGGACGCCGTCCCTTCTCGGCGTCGCCATAGAGGGTGAACTGGCTCACCACCAGCATCGCCCCGCCGACATCACCGAGCGCGAGATTCATCTTCCCATCGGCGTCGGCAAAGAGCCTCAGCCCCGCGACCTTTTCGGCCATCCAGGCATTCTGCGCCGGGGTGTCGCCGTGGGTCCAGCCGACCAGAAGGAGAAACCCCTTCTGGATCTTCCCAGTGACACGACCATCGACGGTCACAGAGGCTTGGGAGACGCGCTGCAGAACGACTCGCATCTGGGAAATGTAACCTCACCCCTTGACCCCTCTCCCATCCAACCTCACCCCCCGACCCCCTCTCCCTTACGGGAGAGGGGGAGCAGATCCCAGAAATACGTTCCCCCTCTCCCGTAAGGGAGAGGGGGACAGCGGGTGAGGTGGTTATTGATCGAGGATCAGCGCGAACATCAGCGGCGCGACGATCGACGCATCCGACTCGATGATGAACTTGGGGGTGTCGACGCCGAGCTTGCCCCAGGTGATCTTCTCGTTGGGAACGGCACCGGAGTAGGAGCCGTAGCTCGTGGTGCTGTCGCTGATCTGGCAGAAGTAGCCCCAGAGCGGCACCTCGGTGCGGCCCAGGTCCTGGTGCAGCATCGGCACCACGCAGATGGGGAAGTCGCCGGCGATCCCGCCGCCGATCTGGAAGAAACCGATGCTGCTCCTGGGTGCGGTGGTCAAGTACCACTGCGCCAGCGACTGCATGTACTCGATCCCGGTGCGCACCGTGTGCACGTTCTTGACGTGCCCTTCGATGCAGTGCCCTGCGTACATGTTGGCCAGCGTCGAATCCTCCCACCCGGGCACGAACATCGGCAGGTTCTTCTCGGCGGCCGCCAGGAGCCAGCTGTTCTTCGGGTCGATCTGGTACGATCCCTTGAGCTTCCCCGACAACAGGATCCTATACATGAATTCGTGAGGGAAGTACCGCTCCCCTTTCTTGTCCGCCGCCACCCACTCCTCCAAGACCACCTTCTCGATCCGGCGCATCGCCTCCATCTCGGGGATGCAGGTGTCGGTGACCCGATTCATGTGCTTGTCGAGGAGCTTCTGCTCGTCGGCCGGGGTCAGATCGCGGTAGTGGGGCACCCGTTCATAGTGGTCGTGCGCCACCAGGTTGAAGACGTCCTCCTCGAGGTTGGCCCCGGTGCAGCTGATCGCCGTCACCTTCCCCTGCCGGATCATCTCCGCCAGCGACAGCCCCAGCTCCGCGGTGCTCATCGCGCCGGCGAGGGTCACCAGCATCGAACCCCCGTTGGCCAGGTGGGTGCGATAGCCGTCGGCACCGTCGATCAGGGCAGCGGCGTTGAAGTGCCGGAAATGATGGCGGAGGAACTGGGAGATGGGGCCGGTCTTGGACATCGGAGAGCTCATCGGATCGTGTGGGGGTGCACGGACGGGGTGAAAATAACAGCGCCAAGCACGAAGCGCCTGGCGCGGACCCTGCCGGCTCCTCTCCAGGCGCTAGGCTCCAGGCGCGGTGCGGCTACTCGACCGTCACGCTCTTCGCCAGGTTCCGCGGCTGGTCCACGTTGCATCCCCGTTTGATCGCCACGTAGTAGCTGAAGAGCTGCAGCGGGATGATGGTGAGCAGCGGCGTCAACAGGTCGTGGGTGGCCGGAATGTGGAACACCGCATCGGCCTTCCGGGCGATCTCGGCGTCTCCCTCGGTCACGATGGCGATGACCTGCCCGCCCCGCGCCTTCACCTCTTCGACGTTGCTCAGGATCTTCTGATGCACCGCGTCCTTCGGGGCCACCACCACCACCGGCATGTTCTCGTCGATCAGCGCGATCGGGCCGTGCTTCATCTCGGCCGCCGGATACCCTTCGGCGTGGATGTAGCTGATCTCCTTGAGCTTGAGCGCCCCTTCGAGCGCCACCGGGAAGTTCACCCCGCGGCCCAGGTAGAGGGCGTTCTGCGAGTGCTGGAACCGGTCGGCCAGTGCTTCGACCGCTTCGGCCTGCTCGATGATCCGGGCCACCTGGCCGGGGATCTGGTGCAGCGCATGGATGAGCTCGCGCCCCTGCAACACGCTCATGTGCTTGAGCCGCGCCAGCCGGATCGCGAACATCGCCAGCGCCACGACCTGGCTGGTGAACGCCTTGGTGCTCGCCACCCCGACCTCGGGACCGGCGTGCAGGTAGGTGCCGCCGTGCACCTCGCGCGCGATGGTGGAGCCTACCACGTTGACGAACCCGATCGTTCGGGCACCGCGCTGCTTCGCCTCCCGGACGGCGGCAAGGGTGTCGGCGGTCTCACCGCTCTGGGAGATCGCGATCACCAGGGTGTTCTCCCCCACCACCGGATTGCGATACCGGAACTCGGAGGCGTACTCCACTTCGACCGGCACCCGCGCGAGCTCCTCGATGAGGTACTCGCCGATGAGGCCGGAGTGCCAGCTGGTGCCGCACGCGGTGATGATGATGCGGTCGAACTTCTTGAGCTGCTCGTCGGTGAGGTTCAAACCGTCGAGCCGCGTGGTACCCTGCTCCTCGAGCAGGTGGCCGCGCATGGTGTTCTGGATCGTGTCAGGCTGCTCGAAGATCTCCTTGAGCATGAAGTGCTCGAAGCCACCCCGCTCGATCGTGGCGAGGTCCCACTCGATCTGGCTCACCGGCTTGCTGATGCGCGACAGGTGGAGATCGCGGACGCTGTACCCCTCGCGCGTCAGCACCGCCATCTCGCCGTCGTCCAGGTACACCACCGACCGGGTGTGGGCCAGGATCGCCGAGGCATCCGAGGCGATGAACCACTCGCCGTCGCCCACGCCGACCAGGAGGGGTGACCCCTGCCGTGCGGCGACCAGCACATTGGGCTCGTCGGACGAGACCACGGCGATGCCATATGCCCCTTCCACTTCCCGCAGCGCCGCCGCCACCGCCTCGGCCAGGTCGTCCTTGTAGTGCTCGCCGATCAGGTGCGCCAGCACTTCAGTGTCGGTCTCGGAACGGAATTCGTGCCCCCGACCCAAAAGCCACTTCTTGATGGCCGGGGCGTTCTCGATGATGCCGTTGTGGATGACGGCGATCTTCCCGCTCTGGTCGGTGTGCGGGTGGGCATTGGGGGTTGTCGGCGCGCCGTGCGTGGCCCAGCGGGTGTGCCCGATGCCGAGCGTGCCTACGGGCGTATGCTTGAGCAGCACGGCCTCGAGGTTGGCGAGCTTTCCCGCAGCTTTGACGACCTCGAGCTTGCCGTTGACGACGGCGAGCCCCGCCGAGTCGTAGCCCCGATACTCCAAGCGACGCAGCCCCTCGATCAGGAGCGGCGCCGCCTGACGCTCACCGATGTAGCCGACGATCCCGCACATTGGAACTCTCCTACTTCTTGCCGAACGCCTCTCGGCAGGCCGCAACGAGATCCTCCGCGTCCTTCGCGGTCGGCGCCTCGGCGATGAATCGAACGATCGGTTCTGTCCCGGACGGCCGGGCATGCACCCAGCGATCCGCCCAGCTGAGGCGGAGCCCGTCGCGTTCGTCGACGGTGGCCTCGGGGAACTTCCGGCGAAGGAGCTCGTACACCGGGGCCAGATCGGGCCCCCGCGGCGCCTTCGCCTTCACAATAATGTAACGGGGGGCGGCGGCCACGGCCTCCGAGACCTTCATTCCGGACTGGAGCAGGTGCTGAAGGACGAGTGCCGCCCCCGCCGGGGCGTCGCGCCCCACGTGCAGCGCCGGCAGCATCACCCCGCCATTGCCCTCGCCCCCCACCACCGCGCGCTCCTCGATCATCGCCCGGGCCACGTTGGCCTCGCCCACCGCCGCGCGGAAGAAGCGGGCACCGAACGCCTTGGCAGCGTCCTCGACCACCATCGAGGTGGAGAGGTTCGCCACCACAGTGGCCTCGCCGCCGACGACCATCGGCGTACGCCCGCCGGCGGCGAGGACGGCCCGCACCGCGAAGGCAAGGGTGTAGTCCTCCCCGATGGGCACCCCTTTCTCATCGACCAGGGCGAGCCGGTCGACGTCGGGATCGACCGCCATCCCGATGTCGGCCCGGCTGTCGCGCACCAGCTTGCCGAGCTCTCCGAGGTTCTCGGGGATCGGCTCCGGCGGCCGGGGGAAGCGCCCGTCGGTCTCGGTGTTGATGGCAAACACTTCGCACCCCAGCGCCTCGAGCAGCTTCGGCATCGTGGTGCCGCCGGCGCCCCGAACGCAGTCGAGCGCCACCTTGAAGCGACACCGACGGACCCCCTCGCGGTCCAGCATTGGGAGGCTCAGCACCAGGTCGAGATGGCGGCGGATCGCGTCGGGATCCTCCCGCAGGGTGCCGATCCCATCCCATCCGGCCCGCGGCGGCCCCTGCTCCGCCAACGTGCGGACCGCCGTCCCGGCCGTCGAATCGAGGAAGATACCGTCGGGACCCACGAGCTTGAGCGCGTTCCACTCGATCGGGTTGTGGCTGGCGGTCAGGATGAGGCCGGCGCCGGCGTGGTGATGCTCGACCGCGAGCTGGACCGTCGGCGTCGGTACGATGCCGAGGTCGATCACCTCGACCCCGGCGGACATCAATCCGGCCGCGGCGGCGCGGGCGAACATCTCGCCGCTGGTGCGCGCGTCACGGCCGAGGACGACGACGGGCCGGCCCGCGGCGCGCGCCCAGGCGCCGAGGGCGGCGGCGTGGCGGGCGACGAGCTCGGGCGTCAGGTCCGTGCCGACGATGCCTCGCATCCCGGACACGGAGACCATCAAGGTCTGCGACATCAGAGTGAGACGGGGAGTTTGGCGGGATCGGGGAAGGCGCGCAGGAAGGCCTCGACCACGCGCGCGTCGAACTGGGTCCCGACGCACCGGCGAAGCTCCTCGAGCGCCTCGGTGGCCGGGCGCAGGGTCCGATAGGTCCGGTTCGTGGTCATGGCGTCGAAGGCGTCGGCCACCGACACCACGTGTGCTTCTTCGGGGATCGATTCCCCCTTGAGCCCGTCCGGGAAGCCGCTCCCGTTGAGCCGCTCGTGGTGCGAGCGCACGATCCGGAGTACCCGGGGCGACTCGCGCGCCAGCGGGGCCAGTATCCGCTCGCCGAGCGTGGTGTGCTCGGTGATGTGCTGGAACTCCTCGGGAGTGAGCGGGCCGGGCTTGTTCAGCACCGCCTCGCGGGTGCCGATCTTGCCGATGTCATGCAGCTCGGCGCCAAGCCGGAGCTCCTCGAGCGCGTCGCCGGTCCAGCCGAGCACCACCGCGGTCTTCACCGCGTACCAGCTGACCCGCTTGGAGTGGCCGCGGGTGTACGCGTCCTTGGCTTCGAGGGCGTGGGCGAGGGTCTGGACCGCGTCGACGAACTGCTCCTTGATGCGGCGCGACTGCTCACGCACCCGGAGCTCGAGGTGTTTCTGGTAGAACCGGTTCTGCAGGATCAGCTCGCGCTTTTCGAGCGCCTTGGCCACTCGGGCCCGCACCTCGTCGATGATGACCGGCTTGGCGAGGTAATCGAGCGCACCCATCTGCATGCACGCCACCGCGGTCTCGACGTCGGATACCGCGGTGAGCATGATGACGGCGGTATCGGGGTGGCGTTGACGGAGCTCCTGGAGGAGCTGGATCCCGTCGAGGCCGGGCATGTGGATGTCGCTGATGATCAGCGGCACCTCGCCCGACTTGGCCAGGACCTCGAGCGCCTCTTCGCCGCTCCCCGCCTCCAGGCAGGAGAGCCCCTGCCCCTCGATCACCCGCACGAGCGCGTGGCGAACGAGGGAGTCGTCGTCGACGATCAAGCACCGGGCTGATTCGGTGCGCTTGGGGATCTGAACCGAAGCAGCGGGGGCGCTCACGCCTCTAACATACCGCCCATTTGGGGGGCCACAACAGGCGACCTGCCACCGTCCGGGGCCCGCCGTTAGCTTTCCCGCCCTCTCCTACCCCTTTGGGACATGACGCGCATCCTTGCCGGTGATCCAGGTCACAAGCTCGCCACCCGGGCGGTGCATGCCGGGCAGGTCCCCGACCCGCTGGCGGGGGCGGTGATGCCGCCGATCTACCAGACGTCGACCTACATCCAGGAAGGGCTCGGCGTCCACAAAGGCTATGAATACGCCCGCACCGCCAACCCCACCCGCGAGGCGCTGGAACGAAATGTGGCCGCGCTCGAAGGGGCCACGCACGGCTTCGCGTTCGGCTCGGGGCTCGCCGCACTCGACATCCTGCTAAAGACCTTCTCCCCGGGCGACCACATCGTCTCCGGTGAGACGATCTACGGTGGGTCCCACCGCCTGATGAAGCGGGTGTATGAGAAGTTCGGACTCCGCTTCACCTTCGTCGACGGCCGTGACCCGAAGCATTTCGCCGCGGCGGTGACGCCGCAGACGAAGATGCTCTACGTCGAGACCCCGACGAACCCGATGATGACGCTCACCGACCTCCGCGCCGTCGGCGACCTGGCACAGGCTCGTGGGATCGTCTTCGCCGTGGACAACACCTTCGCGACCCCGATCTTCCAGCGCCCGCTCGAGTTCGGCGCCGACGTGGTGCTGCACAGCACCACCAAGTACCTGAACGGCCATAGCGACATGATCGGCGGCCTCCTGCTCACCTCGCGCGAGGATCTGGCCGAGCAGTTCGGCTTCCTGCAGAACGCGTCGGGGCCGGTGCCGGGACCGATGGATTGCTGGCTGGCACTCCGCGGGCTCAAGACTCTGCCGCTCCGGATGCGGCAGCACGACGAGAACGGTCGCGCCATCGCGAGTTGGCTCGCCAAGCAGCCGGGGGTGCAGAAGATCTACTATCCCGGGCTTCCCTCCCATCCGCAGCACGAGCTCGCCAAGCGCCAGATGACGGCCTTCGGCGGGATGATCTCGATCGACCTGGGCGACGTGGCCAAGGCCGGGCGCTTCGTCGCGGCGGTGAGGCTCTTCGTCCTCGCGGAATCGCTGGGCGGCGTCGAGAGCCTCATCGGCCACCCGGCGTCGATGACCCACGCCTCGATCCCCGAGGAGCGCCGCAATGCGATGGGACTCACCGACTCGCTGGTGCGACTGAGCTGCGGCGTCGAAGATGCGGACGACCTGATCGCGGACTTGGAACAGGCGTTCAAGGCGTGACGGAGCTGTCATCCCGAGCAGAGCGAGGGATCTACTCTCCGCCGATCGAAGCCTGCTGACCGGCTACCGACCGATCCGGGCTAGATCCCTCGCTCCGCTCGGGATGACAACACTTCAAACACCGTATGTTCCACCTCGAAACCAATTAGTTTGAGCGCCGTAGAGTAAGGGTCCCCTTTCCAAGGCTCCAAGCCATGGCCACGAACGTCCCCGCGTCCCGCGCGCGGCGTACCTATCCTCAGATCGCCCCGGTCACGTGGGAGCATCCCGCCGACCGCGCCGCCCTCCAGACCCTCCGCGCCATTCCCGGCGTCGACGATATCATCCGCAAGATCCTCGGCCTCCTCGGCGGTGAGCGCGGGATCCGCCTCCTGTTCCAGGGCGCCGCCGTGCGGGTCGGACCGACCCAGTTCCCGAGGCTGTGGCAGATGCATGTCGAGATGTGCGCGACGTTCGACTGGGAGAAGGTCCCGGAACTCTACGTCACCCAGACCCCGGTCTTCAACGCCGGCGCCTACGGCATCGACGATCCGTTCATCGTCATCCACTCGGCCGCCCTCGAGCTGCTGGACGACCACGAGATCCGCGCCCTCCTGGCCCACGAACTGGGACACGTGATGAGCGGGCACGCGCTCTACGCCACCATCGCCGCGATCCTGGCCCTGGTGTCGCTCGGTGCACTCCCGTTCCTCGCCGGGATCGCGATCCTGCCCGTCAAGCTCGCCTTCCTCGAGTGGAGCCGGAAGGCGGAACTCACCGCCGATCGCGCCGGACTCCTCGGCGTGCAGGACCCGATCGTGATGCAGCGGAAGTTCCTCAAGATGGCGGGAGGCGGACGTGGCGAGTGGTTCACCGCCGCCGACCTCAATACCGAGGCCTTCATGGCGCAGGCGCACGAGTACGCCGATTCCAATGAAGGGCTCGACCTGGTGTACAAGTTCATCAACACCGTCGGCCTCACCCATCCGCTTGCCACCGTGCGCGCAGGAGAGAACCAGAAATGGGTCGCCACCGGCGAGTATGACCGGATCCTCCGGGGCGAGTACATCCGCCGCGGCACTCCCGAGGCCGACCGCCCGATCCGCGACCACGCGCGCGAGGCGGGCGACTATTACAAGGAGCAGGTGCGCGAGGCGGCACAGCACGTCGGCGCGGCGGCCAAGCAGGCGGCAGAGAAGGTGCGCGAGGCGTTCCGCAACGCGCAGCAGAAGCCCGGAGCGTAATGAAGATCCTCGTCGTCGGCGGCGGAGGACGCGAGCACGCGCTCGTGTGGGCCCTCCGCCGCGAACTTGCTACAGCCACGCTGTACGCCGCCCCCGGCAATCCCGGCATCGCCCCGCTCGCCACACTCCTTCCGATCGCCACCTCCGACCTCGACTCCCAAGTCGAGGCGGCGGTGACGCACGAGGTGGATCTCGTCATCATCGGGCCCGAACAACCGCTCGCCGACGGTCTCGCCGATCGACTGCGCGCGCGGGGCGTCGCCGTCTTCGGGCCGAGTGGCGCCGCCGCCCGGATCGAGGCGAGCAAGGCGTTCGCCAAGGAAGTGATGACCGCGGCCAAGGTACCGACCGCCCCCTACGCCGCGTTCACCGACCTGACCAAGGCGCTCGCCTATGTCGACGGCCACGCCGAGCCGCTGGTGGTGAAGGCCTCGGGACTCGCTGCGGGAAAAGGCGCCGTGGTCTGTGCCACGCGTGCCGAAGCCAAGGCCACCCTCCGTGAAATGCTGGGCGACCATCGCTTCGGTCCCGCCGGCGACACCGTGGTGATCGAGGGGTTCCTGGAGGGAGAGGAGCTCTCGGTCTTCGCCGTCACGAATGGCCGTGAAGTGCGGATCCTCCCGCCGGCGCAGGATCACAAACGGCTGGGTGAAGGAGATGTGGGACCCAATACTGGAGGGATGGGGGCGTACGCGCCGGTCTCGTTCGCGACGCCGGAACTCCTGGCGCGCGTCGAGCGTGAGGTGCTGCTCCCCACGCTGAAGGAGATGGAGCGTCGCGGTGCCCCGTTCACCGGGCTCCTCTATGCCGGATTGATGATCGACCCTGATGGTTCGCCCTGGGTCATCGAGTTCAACTGCCGCTTCGGCGACCCCGAGACCCAGGCGGTACTCCCCCTCCTTGAGGGCGGGCTATTCGAGCTCTTGATGGCGGCTGCCAAGGGTGAGTCGCTTCCGCCCGTCCGCCCATCCGCCCACTCCGCTTCCGTGACCACCGTCCTCGCCGCCGAGGGTTATCCGGACGCTCCGAGAAAAGGTGCCGCGATCACGATCCCCGAGAAGCTCCCGCACGGCGTCACGGTGTTCCACGCGGGTACGAGTGACGCGGGCGGGACGCTCCACGCTACGGGCGGCCGCGTGCTCACGGTGACTGCGGTCGCACCGACGTTTCGCGAAGCGCAGGCCCGTAGCCGCGCTGCATGCGAGATGATCGGGTTCCCGGGGAAGGTGTGGAGGGCGGATATCGGGTGGCGGGAGTCCGGGCGGCTCAAGGACTAAGGCCAAAAGCGGGCTCGAAGGCGAGAAGGCGCGAATGGAGATGTTCTCTCGTTCGCGCCTTCTCGCATTGGACCCACCTTTGGCATTCCACGCATTCTAGCGATGTTCCAGTATGCCTGAATTGCCAGAAGTCGAGACCATCGTCCGTGACCTGCAACACGTCGTCGGGCGATCGATCATTTCGGCCCAGCTCACCCACACCGACATCCTCCGCGGCGTTTCCAAGAAGAAACTCCTCGCCGACCTTCCGGGCCGACGCATCGATCGCCTTACCCGCCGTGCCAAACACGCCATCTTCGCCCTCGGCGATCGCCGCCTCGTCGTCCAACCAGGGATGACGGGCTCCTTGCTCGTGTACGACCGGGACCTCACCCCCGACGAAGCGAAATACGCTGTCCTCCGCGCCACCCTCGACGACGGCCGGCTCCTGGTCTATCGTGACGTGCGCCGCATCGGGCACTTGCTCTGGCTCGACGAGAAGGGGTGGACCCGGTACGACCGCGCCCTTGGTCCCGAACCGCTCGAAGCCGAGTGGTCCGAGGGGCATTTCGCGGGACGATTGGCGAAGACTCGCGCGGCGGTGAAGAAGGTCCTGATGGACCAGAAGCAGGTGGTCGGGATCGGGAACATCTACGCCAACGAGGCGCTCTTCGCCTCGGGGGTCGATCCTTCCAAGCCGGGGAACAAAGTCAGCGCTGAAGCGGCCTCCCGCATCCGGCACCATTCGCGACGGATCCTCGAGGCGGCGATCCGGTCACAGGGCACGACCTTCCGCGACTACCGCACCGGCACCGGCGAGCGGGGGAATTTCCAGCTCGAGCTCTTCGTCTACGGCCGCGAGGGTGAGCCGTGCAAGGTGTGCGGCACCCGACTCTCAAGCACACACGAGATCGACGCAAGGGTGACGGTGTTCTGTCACAGGTGCCAGAGGTAACCCCTCTCCCCCCAACCCCCTCTCCCTGTCGGGAGAGGGGGAGTGTGCCGATAGACTCCCCTCCCCCGATAGGGGGAGGGGCCGGGGGAGAGGGGGAGCTCATCGTTGCCCTCGTTCCTATATTGAATCACCGTGCGCGCCAACCTCCTCCTCCTCCCCACCGCCGACCTTACCCGCCTCAAGGACCGGGTGAAACGCCTCGCCGAGGACCGCCCCGCTGTCTACCGGATGGTGGACCCCGCCGGTCGGGTGCTGTACGTGGGGAAGGCCCGCAAGCTCCGCGCGCGACTCCTCACCTACTTCCGCGCCAAGTTCCCCGACGACAAGGCGGCCCGGATCCTCCAGGCTGCCGCCGACATCGAGTGGGACTACGCCCCGAGCGAATTCGCCGCGCTCCTCGGCGAGATCCGCGCCATCAAGAGACTCCGTCCCCCCTATAACATCGCTGGCAACCGGAGCCGCCAGGCCGTCTTCATCACGATGATGGGGGGGATCGCCCCGCGCCTGGCCGCGGTGAAATGGCCGCATGGCGATGAGCGGGTGTACGGTCCCTTCGGCTCGGTCGGCCGGGTCCGGGAAGCGATCCGGGTCCTCAACGATCTCCTCGGCCTCCGCGACTGTACCCCCAAGATGCCGATGGTCTTTGCCGATCAGGGGGACCTCTTCGCCGAGCCGCGGCAGGCGGCCTGCATTCGGTATGATATCGGGCAATGCCTGGGGCCCTGCGCCGGACTCGTGACCCAGGAGCGGTATCAGGGGGCCGCGCTCGACGCCGTCGCTTTCCTCGAGGCGCGGGCGATCCGGCCGGTCGACCGGGTGGTGACCGCGATGGAGCAGGCCGCGGCCGAGGCCGATTTCGAGACCGCGGCGCGCTGGCGGGAGAAATTCGAGGCCCTGGAATGGCTCCTGGCGGCGAGCGTGCGCGCCCGGGCCGCCGTCGACCTGCTGAGCTTCGTCTATCGGGATCCCGGGGCGCAGGGGGATGACCGGGCCTACCTGATCCGGCGGGGTACCATCCGCGCGGCGTTCCCCTATCCCACCACCCCGATCGAGCTGGAGGCCTTCAGGGCCGCCGTGACCGAAGAATCGGCGCGTGCCGAGGCACCGGGAGGGGTCCTGCCGGTCGAGCGCCTGGACGAGGTGATGGTGGTGATGGCGTGGTTCCGGAAGCACCCCGATGCGCTCCGGCGGACCACCCCCATCGAGAGCTGGGCCACCGTTACAAACTGAAACTAGACGCAACCCATTCCGTAGGGGCGCCATCTCTCACATGGGACCTCCCCTAATGCGTCAGTTCCGGTATTCGGCCCTCCTGGCCCTCCTCGCGGCGGCCCCCGTCGTCGCACAGACCCCGGCGACCGCCCCCGCTCCCGCCCCCGCCCCCGCCCCCGCTCCCGCTCCCCCCGCGGTGAAGCTCGACTACGATTCACTTGCCTTCGGTCGGCAGATGACCAACTGGTTCTACTCCTCCGAGGTGGACAGCCTCTGGGCTCACACCGCTCCCGAAATGCAGCAGCAGCTGGGGAGCAAGGACAAGTGGTCGGAGATGATCGGCGAGTTCGTCCAGCGGGCCGGGATGGAGAGCGAGGTGGTCGAGGAGCGGTGGGTCAAACGGAATGGCCTGCGGCAATACTGGCACATTTTCCGCGCCACTGAATTCACCGCGGAACCGCTGATGCTCCGCTGGGTGCTGATCCCCGGAAAGATGATCGGCGGCCTGGGGATGAATCCCCTGAGCCGAGCGCCGGCGATCGATCCGTGAGGAGCTGGGAGTTGAGAGTTGAGAGTTGAGAGTTGAGAGTTGAGAGCTGAGAGTCGAGAGTCGAGAGTCGAGAGGGGTGCAAGCGGAGATGATCTCCTGCTTGCACCCCTCTCAACTCGCAACTCTAGACTCTGGACTCTTGATCCTCAGGGGATCGCGTGTCGCTCCCGGAGCAGCGCGCGCAATCGATCCCCCGGGAGCGAATCCGCCACCCGCCCCGCAGCATTCCTCACCGGCGTCGCGGCCAGGAGGCCGTTATAGACCGCTTCCTCCGTCGCTTCCACGACCGCGGCGAAGAGGGCGCTCATCTGTTCATTGGCCAACTCCGTCCCACCCACTCGCGTCGCGTCGTATGCCCGCCGAAGCTCGACCGCGGTGGAGAAGGCGATGACGTAATCTCCCGACCCGTTATCCATCCAGCTTCCGGTCCGTCCGAGTCCCAGCGTCGCGCGCTTGGCGAGGCGGCCGAGGTTCCGCTCCAGGATCGGCGCATCGGTCGCGACCACGACCATGACCGAGCCTCCCGGCCCGTGCGCCTCGGGAAAGGGTTGGAGGCCCCAGGCGCGGCCGACCGGCACCCCCATGATGCTGAGATCGCCGCCGAAATTGGTCTGCACCAGCACGCCGACAGTCCACCCACCCAGGCGTTGGGGAAGTTTCCGCGAACTGGTGCCGATCCCACCCTTCCAGCTGAAGTTGAGCGTCCCACGCCCCGCGCCGACGCTGCCCTCCTGCACCGGGCCGGAAACGGCGCCCTCAAGGGCGCGTACAACGTCCTCGGACCTGATCGGGCGGGAGCGGATCGCGCTCAAGCCCCCGTCATTGGTCTCTCCCACGACCGGATTGAACGAGCGCACCCGCTCCATTCCAGGGCGTGCCAGCATCCATCCGGTGAGCGCGTCGGCCACGCGCCAGACACAAAGCGTGCAGGTGAGGAGAATCGGCGACTCGATCTCGCCGAGTTCCTGGACCTGGGTGACGCCGAGGAGCTTGCCGAACCCGTTGCCGACGTAGATGGCGGCGGGGACGCGCCAGGCGAAGGTGTTGGAATCGTGCGGGAAGATCGCGGTGATGCCGGTGTGGACCGAGTCGCCCTGATCGATGGTGACCTGACCGACCCTGACGCCGGCGACGTCGGTGATCGCGTTCCACCGTCCGGGGGGAAAGACGCCGGGGGCGATACCGAGGTCGCGGGCGCGGGGGCGGACCTGGGCGGCCAACAACGCCGGGGTCATCACAAGAAGGAACAGAGTTCTACGCATGGGTCCTCGCAGTTCCGCCTCTCCTCCCGACCCCCTCTCCGCAAAGCGGAGAGGGGGAGTTCAATCATCCAGGTCCGTCAGCGGCACCAACCGAGCCCGTGGCGGGATCCCCGCCTCGAGCTCCATTATGCCGACCGATGGGGGAAGATCGAAGCGGGTCGGACCCGCCCCACCCGGGTTCATCACCGTCACGACCATATCGAGCGTGACGAGGAGCGGTCGGTGGGTATGACCATAGATGATCACCTCGGCGTCGGGATACGCCGCGAGCAGCTTTTCGGGGGTGGGCGATCCGACCTGGTGGCCGTGGACGACCACGAAATCGGTCCCCTCGAGGCGGAGCCTCGCCACTTCGGGGACCCTGGCGCGGAGATCGAGACCATCGGTGTTGCCCCACACCGCCGTGACCGGCGCGATCGCTTCAAGCGCGGTCAGGAGGTCAGGGTCGCCGATGTCGCCGGCGTGGAGGATGTGGTCGACCTGCGCGAAGACCTCGAAGACCTCTGGGCGGAGGAGGTTATGCGTGTCGGAGATGATGCCTAGACGCATGTGCGAAGTCCGAAGTGCGAAGTGCGGGGTGCTTGTTGGCGACCGTCCGACGGCACACCAACACCCCGGACTTCGCACTTCGCACTTCGCACCCTTGTCACCCCTGCCACCGCTGCGCCACCTGGATCTCGAGCCCCACCTGGTCGATGATCCGCTGAACGATGAAGTCCACCAGCTCCTCGATCTTGGTCGGCTTGTGGTAGAACCCCGGCGCCGCGGGGATGATGACGGCCCCGGCCTCGGTGACGGCGGTGAGATTCCGCAGGTGGATCAGCGACAGCGGCGTCTCCCTCGGCACGAGGATCAGCTTGCGCCGTTCCTTGAGCGTCACGTCGGCGGCGCGCTCGACCAGCGAGCGACTCGATCCCTGGGCGATGGCGCTCACGGTCCCCATCGAACAGGGACAGACGACCATGCCGAGGGTCTTGACCGACCCGGAGGCGGGCTTGGCCCCGCGATCGGCGTCATCGAACACGGTCACCGACGACCAATCCCCCCCGGTCCGCTCCTTGAGCGTCTTGTCGCTCTCGATCCCGGTCTCGGTCTCGAGCAACCGCCACCCGTGCCCCGACACGATGAGCCAGGTCGGGACCTTGTTGCGGGCCAGCACCTCGAGGAGGCGCACCGCGTAGGGCGCGCCCGAGGCACCGGTGATGGCGAGGATAAGGGGATCAGCGCTCAATGCCGACTCCGCGGGTGGTCTTGAGTTCGGAGTTGGGAGGGGTGCGACGGAAGGTGCCCAGCCGATGGCACACCGCTCCCAACTCCGAACTCCAAACTCTCACCCACCCCGACGATTCCCCGTCGGCACCCGCACCGGGTGGTTCACCACTACCGGCCTCGGCGCGTGTTGCTGCTCGGCGTCTGGTGTCGGCTGATGCGGCTCACCCTTCTTGGCGGGTGCCGCCTTCGGCCGGGGGAACGGGATCTCGCTCTTCTTTTTGCCCATCATGACCTCACAGCAAACGGTCCACCAACGCGAATGCGAACACGGTCCCGCTCATCACGGCGTTCATCGTAAAGAATGCGGCGTCGATCCGGGAAAGGTCCCCCGGCTTCACCAGGGAATGTTCGTACGCCAGGATCCCCGCCGCCACTCCGACCCCCACAAAGTACCACACCCCGAAGCCGGCGCCCCAGCCGAAGAAGGCCAGCGCCGGGATGGTGACGCCGTGCAGGAGCTTGGCGAGGAGGATCGCGCGGGTCTGGCCAAGCCGGGTCACCGCGCTACGAAGTCCCTCGGTGCGATCGAAACTCTCATCGGGGAGCGCATAAAAGACGTCGAACCCGGCGGTCCAGGTCGCCACCGCGAGGGTGACGGCGATCAGCACCCACCACGGCTCACTCCACCGGCCAGTCACTGCGAGGTACCCGCCGACCGGCGCGATGGCGAGACTGACGCCGAGCCAGAGGTGGGGCCAGTCGAACACCCGCTTGGTGACGCTGTAGGTCAGCACCCAGCCGATGGCGAGGGGGCTGAGCCAGGCGCAGAGCGGATTGAGCTGCCAGGCGGCGAGGATGAAGAGGAATGCCGCCGCGACGACCGAGATCCACGCCTGCGAGGGGGTCAGCTTGCCCTGCGGCAATTCCCGCATCTGAGTGCGCGGGTTCCTGGCGTCGAACTCCCGGTCGACGATCCGGTTGAACCCCATCGCCACCCAGCGCGCCGCCGAAAAGGCCACGACCACGAGTGCGACGGTGCGCAGCGTCACGGGCGCGCGGAACGATGCGGTCACGACCCCCACGAGCGCGAAGGGCAGCGCAAAGAGCGTGTGGGGCAGTTTGACGAAATTGATGTACCGGGTGAAGAGCGACTCGCCGGAGAGGGTCTGGCCTTCTCGGGGGGTGGCGGTCGTCATGCTGAGACCGCGGTGCGAAGTGCGAGGTGCGAAGTGCGGCTCGATGGGGTGCGAAGTGCGAAGTGCGAAGTCCGGGGATCACACGCGCGTGCACCCTCGCTGATCCCAGCGGAGAAGTACCCCGTACCTCGCACTTCGCACTTCGCACTTGTCATTCCCGGGTTCCCACGTGAATGGCCACGATCCCCCCGAACAACCGCTCGTACGTCACGTCCTTGAACCCGTTCGCACTCATTGTTGACGCGACGCTGTCGGGTCCCGGAAAGGCGAGCACCGATTCCGGCAGGTAGGTGTACGCGTTGTCGTGCTTCGAGACGAAGCTGCCGACGAACGGGAGCATCCGGCGGAAGTAGAAGAAATAGAGCGACCGCATCGGCTCGCGCGGCGGTTGGGAACACTCGAGTACCACGTACTTCGCTCCGGGCTTGAGCACCCGAGCCACCTCCCGGAACCCCAGCGCCAGCTCGGCCAGGTTCCGCACCCCGAACCCCACGGTGGCGCCATCGAACACCCCATCCGCAAAGGGAAGTTCCAATGCGTCTGCCGTGACGGGGTGCATACGCTTGGCCTTGTGCCGACCGAGCGCGAGCATCGGCGTCACGAAATCGGCGCCGACGACCTGACCGCGGAACCCCGGGCGGCGCGCCAATTCCGCGGCCAGATCGAGGGTCCCCGCGCAGAGATCGAGGTAGCGTCCCTCGGCCGCGTGCTCCCAGCCGAGCCGGTCGACGGCCCGCCGGCGCCAGCCGCGGTCGGCGTTCAGGCTCAGGACGTGGTTCAATAGATCGTAACTGGGGGCGATGGCCGCGAACATCCCGCGAACGTACGACCGCTTCTCTGCGCCCCCGGTCACAGGTAACTTCATATCTGTGGCCGACATAGCAGCCAAAGCTACCCCTCCCCGAATGGCCCTCGCAAGCCGCGCCCGCTCAGGTGACTGAGCCGGCGCCGGTCGGCCCGGCCGCGTCCGACCAGGAAGTGGTCCTCGAGGCGCGTCGCGGTTCGGACGCGGCGTATCGCGAGCTTGTCCGCCGTTACGAGCGCCCGGTCTTCTCCCTGATCTTCCGTATGGTCCGCGACCGCGAGCTGGCGGAGGACCTGACCCAGGAGACCTTCATCAAGGCGCTCAACGCCCTCGACTCGTACCGCCCTGAATTCAAGTTCTCCAGCTGGATCTTCAAGATCGCCAACAACACATCGATCGATCAGCTGCGCCGGCGAGAGGTGGACACGCTCTCGCTCGACGGGAGCCCGTCCGCCGAGACCCCGGACGCGGTCGAGGCGACCGCGCTCCAGGTCGGATCCAAGGGGGAGTCCCCCCTCGACGAGCTCGAGGCGAGGGAGGTCGGGAAGGCGATCGAGGCCGCGATCTCGAAGCTCCGACCGGAGTACCGGTCGTGCATTCTGTTGCGGCACGTCGAGGGATTGGCGTACGAAGAGATCGCCGAATCCCTGGACCTGCCGCTGGGTACGGTGAAGACCTATATCCACCGTGCCCGCAATGAGTTGCGCCAGTATCTGGGCCACCTGAAGGAATGAAACTCCACCGCGGGACCGCTCGTAGGAGGCGCTGATGATCGACCCCACCACTGGGCATCTGACCCCCGAGGACTTGGACCACTGGCTGGAGGGCACCCTGCCCTCCGTCCGGCTGGTCCATCTCGAGGACTGCCCCGACTGCTTCGCCCTTGCACACGCCGAACGGCGCGTCGTGGCGTGGCTCGGGCGGTTGCCCCTGCTCGCTCCCTCGGCCGGTCTTTCCGACCGGGTGATGCGAGCCGTCACGGTCCCCGCCCCAGTGGCGCGGGCCCCGTGGCGGGTGCTGGTCCGGCCCTCCCTCCTCGGTCCGCGGTGGCGGGCAGTGGCAGCGGGGGTCGGGCTGGCGGTGACGGGGGCCGGTCTCAGTGTGGCTTGGAGCCTCGGCCACCCGGACCAGCTCGCCTCCCTCGTCTCGTCATTGGGGAATGCAGCGTATCGGTTCGGGTGGACGGGACTCCAGGCGCTGGTGGCCAACCTGGCCGAGCAGCCCTGGACCGGGGCAGCTCGGACCCTGCTCTCCTCCCCCGCCCGTGCCGCGCTGACGCTTGGTACGGGGATCCTGCTCTATGCGAGCGGGCTCTTGGCGATGCGCCGTCTGATGACGGCGCCGACCAACGGGGTGGCACGTGCGCACTCCTAGCCGCCGGGCGCTGGGCGCCCTCCTCCTGATCGTCGCGACGGCCCCCCCTTTGGCTGCCGCGACGCGTGACCCGTTCGGTCCTGACCGCCTGGCCGGGATCCTCGAGCCGATCCGCGACTTCTTCCGCGACGCCCCGCCGCCAGCGGCGACGGATCACATCGTCACCAT
Source organism: Gemmatimonadales bacterium (assembly GCA_039917855.1). GTDB lineage: Bacteria > Gemmatimonadota > Gemmatimonadetes > Gemmatimonadales > GWC2-71-9 > CAMLHU01. Next base: position 48,913 of record JBDSIR010000149.1, read on the forward strand.
CTCGTCCGACAGCCGGACCCTGACCTTCAAGCTCGGCGGAGACGCCAGGATCGACCTCGCGCTGACCGGCGGCAGGGTCCTGATCGATGCTCACCA
>JBDSIR010000150.1:0-23219 GCA_039917855.1 Gemmatimonadales bacterium
CCCGAGCAGAGCGTGGGCTCTACTCGACAGTACTCGGTCGCGGTGAACTCTGGCGACCGGGCACTGCGGGCAAGATCCCTCGCTCTTCCTTCGCTACGCTCAGGACAAGGCTCGGGATGACTCCTTGCATTGCTTGCCTCCGAGCCCGTCCGCCCATCCGCAGGTGCGGGGGGCACCGGGGGTGCTTGACTCCCGGATCCCCGAGCGATATACTTCATCTATGAACGACTTCGCGGCCCCGCAGGGAAGCCTCTGCGCCTTCACCTACCACCTGGTCCATGCGGCCCAGGAAGTGGAGTCGCGGGTGGAGGGCGCCCTCGAAGAGGTCGGGCTCTCGCTGGCCAAAGTGAAGCTGCTGCGTCACCTCTACAACTCGAAGGACGCCCTCCCCCTTGGCACCCTCGCCGAGAAGAACTCGTGCGTGAAGTCGAACGTGACCCAGCTGATGGACCGGATGGAGGCGGAGGGGCTGGTGCGGCGCGTCCCCGATGCCGATGACCGCCGCAGCGTCCGCGCCCAGATCACCGCCGAGGGGCGCCGGAAGTACGAGGCGGCCGCCAAGCGGCTGGCGGCGACCGAGGCCGAGGTGATGGCGGGGTTCACGCCGAGTGAGCGCCAGCTCCTGATCGAATTCCTCGAGCGCCTGCGTGCCGGCGTGCCGGTCTGAGGCCCTTTTTTCAGTTTATAGTTCAGTTCTAGACTAACCACCAGTCAACCGCTCATAGCTGTATCAACTCTTAGCGAGACCTCTACCATGACCGCTCACGATCTTCCCTCCCTCCTCTCCCCCGGCCGCCTCGGTGCGGTGACCCTCGCCAACCGGGTGGTGATGGCCCCGATGACCCGCAATCGCGCTCGCAAGGATGAAGTCCCCGGCGAGCACGCCGCGACCTACTACGCCCAGCGGGCGAGTGCCGGCCTGATCATCACCGAGGCGACCCAGGTCGGGCCTGGCTCCCAGGGGTACGCCCTCACCCCGGGCATCTACACCAGCGCGATGGTCGAAGGGTGGCGGAAGGTCACCGACGCGGTGCATGCGGTCGGTGGACGTATCGCGGTGCAGCTCTGGCACACCGGCCGGATCTCGCACTCTTCGCTCCGCGGCGGCCGCTGGCCGGTGGCACCCTCGCCGATCGCGGCGGAAGGGAAGGCCTTCACCTACGAAGGGTTGCAGAGCTTCGAGACCCCCCGTTCCCTCGAGATCGACGAGATCCGCGCCATCGTGCACGACTTCGCGCAGGCGGCGCGGAAGGCGCGGGAGGCGGGCTTCGATGCGGTGGAGATCCATGCCGCCAACGGCTACCTCATCGACCAGTTCCTGCGCGACGGCGCCAATCACCGGACCGACGCCTACGGCGGAAGCGCTGAGCAGCGCGCGCGGTTCCTGGTCGAGGTGACCCAGGCGGTGGTCGACGCGATCGGTGCCGACCGGGTGGGGGTCCGGCTCTCACCGGACAACAGCTTCAATTCGATGGTGGACAGCGACCCCATCCGGACCTTCACCACCGCCGCACGACTGCTTGCGCCTTTCGGCCTCGCCTGGTTGCACGTCACCGAGACCGGCCCGCGGGCCAAGGGTGAGGCGCATCCTCCCACGACCGAGGCGATCCGTTCGGTGTATCCCGGGGGCATGATCCTCAACGTCGGGTATGACGCGGCGCGGGCCGAGGAAGTGGTCGCGGCCGGAAATGCGACGGCGATCGCATTCGCGCGTCCCTTCATCGCGAACCCCGATCTGGTGGAGCGCTTCGCCGAAGGGGCGCCGCTCGCGGAAGGGGATGCCAGCACCTATTACGGCGGGAACGAGAAGGGGTATATCGATTATCCGACGCGGGAGGGGGTACTGGTCGGGTGAAGTCGGATCGAGAATAGAGTAGGAACCGTCCCGAGCAAAGCGAGGGACCTACCGACATCGTCGAGTAGGTCCCTCACTCGCGTTCGGGACGGTTCCGTTCGTCCGGACGCCGCGTACCTGTCTGCGGAGAAGACCCGACCGGCCCGACCGCCGCCCGGGTGAGCGAGTACAGACCCGGGACGACGACCGGACCGGCCGGTCACTGCAGAGATGCGTGGAGTGGGGTACGAGGCTGCCGTTCTTGCGTACGCAGGATTGGGCTGATCTATAGGTGAATTGCCCCACGTACGTCCCACCCGGCAACCTCACTACTCACATCTCCCATCTTCGACTTGGAACGAGAGCTGCCGTTGGAAGGCTACTGGCTACTGGCTACTGGCTACTGGCTGCTGGCCGATCGCTGCATGAAGCGCAGATCTCTGTTCACACCTGGAACAGCCAGGAGCCAGGAGCCAGGAGCCAAGAGCCAGTAGCCAGCAGCCAGTAGCCAGCAGCCAAGAACGATCACTCCCGTTCTACTACTCCAACTTCCTCTCCCCGGTTTCCGCGGAGCGCCTGCCAGCTCCGGACCAGCTGCACGAACTCGGCCCGGTAGCCGTCACGGTCCTCGCCCCGGTGCGCCCGAGCGGTCTCGAGGACGTGGGCCGCGTTGCTGGTCCCTTTGAACTCGCTGTTCCGGAGCAGCATCCCGAATTCGGCGACCGCCGCCGCGAAGGCGAAGTCACCGCTCAGCGCACTTTCCCCGCGGTCCAGATCGCGCACCCGCGCCTCGAGGAGGCGACTGGCGCTCCCTTCGGGGCGTTGGTAGCGGAGCTTCACGGTGAGGAGTTCGCCGCGCACCGCGTTGGGCCGCCGCTCGGGGGACTGGTAGCGCAGCGGATCGACGCCCGGCACCGGGACCTCGCCGCGCACGCCGACCGGGATGATCTCGTAGAGTGCGGTGACCGAGTGACCGGCGCCGAGCTCGCCGGCGTCGATCGAGTCGTTGTTGAAGTCCTCGTCGCGGAGCGCGCGGTTCTCGTATCCCACCAGCCGGTACGCGGCCACCTCCGCGGGATTGAACTCCACCTGGATCTTCACGTCCTTGGCGATGGTGAAGAGGGTCCCCTGGAGCTCCTCGACAAAGACCTTGCGCCCTTCCATCAGGTTGTCGATGTAGAAGTAGTTACCGTTCCCCTTGTCGGCGAGCGACTCCATCCGCGCGTCAGCGTAGTTGCCGGTGCCGAAGCCGAGGACGGTGAGGAAGACGCCGCTGCGGCGCTCCTGCTCGATGAGGCGGACGAGTTCTCCCTCGCTCGAGGCGCCGACGTTGAAATCGCCGTCGGTGGCCAGGATGACGCGGTTATTCCCTTCGGAAACGAAGTTCTCCCGCGCGATGCGGTAGGCCAGCTGGATCCCGGCGCCGCCGGCGGTGGAACCCCCCGCATCGAGCCGGTCGATGGCGTTGAGGATGCGGGTGCGCTCGGTGCCAGGAGTGCAAGGGAGCACCAGCCCCGCCGCGCCGGCATAGACGACGATCGAGACCTTGTCCTCGTCCCGCAGCTGGTCGACCAGGAGGCGCAGGCTTCGCTTCACCAGGGGCAGTTTGTTCTCCGGCTGCATCGAGCCCGACACGTCGATGAGGAAGACCAGGTTGCTCGGCGGGATGCGCTCGCCCCGCAGGCGCTTCCCCTGGATCCCGACGCGCACCAGGCGGTGGCTGGCGGCCCAGGGCGCGGCGCCGACCTCGGTGGTGATGCTGAATGGGTGTTCGCCGCGCGGCTCGGGAAGCTCGTAGGAGAAGTAGTTGATCATCTCCTCGATCCGGACCGCGTCGACCGGAGGAAGGGAGCCCTGGTTCAGGAATCGGCGGACATTGGCATACGAGGCCTTGTCGACGTCGATGCTGAAGGTCGAGAGGGGAGCGGAGGAAACGGGGCGGAAGCCATTCTCGCGGATGTGCGAGTACTCCTCAGTGTTGAAGTCCTGCGGGGGTGGGGTGACCTGGCGGTAGCAACAGGGCGGGGGAGAGGTCGGGCCGACGAAGCGCGGCGGGTTGTTGCGGGAGATCACGCCGCTCCCGGAGTTGCCGAACTCGGCCGCGGCGGCGCCGGTGGTGATCGCCGCCTCGGAGAAGCCGTTCGTCTTCGCTGCATCCGCGGCGGGCGGCTCGCTTCTGGCCCGTTGATCCCGCATCTCGAGAGCGGTGACTTCGACCACCGATGTCTCGAGCACGAAATTGCGCCGGGTGGTCTGCCCCGCCGTCACGGGGACGCCGCGGATGGTGAGCGGGCGATACCCGACAAAGGCAGCCAGCATGTCGACGGGACCCGCGGTCAGGCCGCCGATCAGGTAGTGACCCCGGGCGTCGGTCAAGGCAGAGTGGGAGGTCCCGACGATGAGGACCTCGGCGTTGGCGATGCCGGCGCCGGCCTGGTCCCGGACGAATCCCTCCACCCGACCGAGATTGACCGAGGGCGACGCGGCGGACAGCAATACCGCGATGACACTGAAGATCATGGCACGCAGTGGGTGCCGGAGACGAGGTACGGACATCGGTTCCTCCCGAGGGGATGGTGGTGCTTGCGACTCGGGCGGGAGATGGGCGCGGGCGGAGGCCTTGCACAGGCGGAACCGGCGTGTGCAAGTCCGGGTGTACTGGGCATCTCCGCCGATTCTCCGAGGCTTCAGGCCGCGGAGTGTCGGCGGGACTCGACACCCCACTTACGGGACCCGCAATTGGGACGTAGGATTGCGGTCTATGGAGACTGCTTCAGAGTGGGACGAATGTCGGTCGCGGTGGTCGCGGTGGTCGCGGTCGCGGATGCGGGTGCTGGGTGCTGGGTGCTGGGTGCTGGGGGGGCTCCTGATGGGATGTCGGGTCGACACCCGGCCACCGGTCTCCGGCCCGTTGCCGCCCGCGATCGCCGAGCCGCCCGCGGACCATCCATTGCGTGCCGAGATCCTCCGCGGAAAGGGGATACTGGAAGCCACCGTCGAGAGCCTCCCGGCGAACGTCGGCAACGCCCTCCGATGCACCAGCTGTCACCTAGATGGAGGCGCCACCGAGGTGCTGGGCTGGAAAGGGGTATACGCCCGATTCCCGCAGTACCGCAGCCGGAGCGCGGAGATCCAGGTCATCGAGGACCGGGTGAATGACTGCTTCGAGCGGAGCATGGCCGGGAGGCGTCTGGCCTTCGACGCGGCGCCTATGAAGGCGATCGTGGCCTACTTCGCCTGGCTCTCGCGGGATACGCCGGTGACCGGGGGGATCGCGGGGGGAAGATTGACCGCCGCGTTCGACACCCTCCGGCCCGACGTGGCCAGCGGGGAGCGGACCTACGCTGCGCAGTGCGCGCTCTGCCACGGCGCAAATGGAGAAGGGACCCTCCTCGCGACACCGGTCTGGGGCCCGCGCTCCTACACCATCGGCGCCGGGATGGCGCGCTATCGGACGGCCGCTGCGTTCATCCATGCGAACATGCCGCGGATCACGCCAGGTACGCTGAGCCGGCAGGAGGCGCTCGACGTGGCCGCCTACATCGACGGAAAACCCCGGCCCGACTTCGCGGGGAAGGAGAACGACTGGCCCCGGGGCGGTGCCCCGGCAGATACGCCCTATGAGACCACTAGCAACCCATAAGGAGGACCAAATGTTCGATGAGAACCTGACACATTCCGATCGTCGTGGATTCCTGACCCGCGCTACCGCCGGCGCGGCCATTGCGGCGCTTGCCACCCTGCCCACGTGGGTCGAAGCCCAGGCGCCGATGCAGGCCCCGGAGATCGACGCCAACACCCGCTGGCTCCGCGGGGTGGATTCGAAGTACCGGCAGTTCTTCGAGACGGCGAAGATGGACAATGCCATCCCGTTCCTGCACGTCGTGAACTACTTCGGCGCCTGGCGCGCCACTCCGGGCGTGCGGGAGAACCACGTGAAGGCGGTCGTCGGTGTCTTCGGGATGGCGGTGCCGGTGGTCTTCGGCGATGCGGTGTGGGCCAGGTACGAGCTCGGCAAGGCGCTCAGCCTCAACGATGCCTCGACCGGCCAGCCGTATGTCCGGAACCCATACATCACGCCGCGAAACGGCGAACTCTTCGCGAGCGAGGCGTCGACTCCCGCGGCGCTCCAGCGGCTCGGCGCCCGCTTCATCCTGTGCAACAACGCCCTCGGCTTCTGGCTTGGCCGGATCGCGGCGGCCACCAACCAGGAGGTCTCGGCGGTGCGCGCCGAGTGGCTCGCCAACATCGCGCCGGGGGTCACCCTTGTGCCGGCGATGGTGCAGGCGATCGAGCAGGCGCAGCGAGCGGGGCTTACCTATATGAAGAACAGCTGAACAGCGTGAGCGGTAAGCGGTGAGCGGGGGCCCCAAGGCTAGGGCCCTTACTCATTGCGGTCTCCCGAGCGATACTGGAAGTGCAGCCCGCTCACCGCTCACCGCTCACCCATGTGAACGAGATCCCTGGACGAATTCGGAGCCTCGACGCCTTCCGCGGCCTCACGATCGCGGGGATGATCCTGGTCAACAATCCCGGATCGTGGGCGACGATCTATCCGCCGCTCGAGCACGCGACCTGGAATGGATGGACCCCGACCGACCTGATCTTCCCCTTCTTCGTCTTCATCATGGGGATATCGGCGGGGTTGGTCATTCCGCGTCGTCTCGGTGCGGGTGTGCCGAGGGCGCGGGTGGCGGGGCAGGTGGTGGTGCGCTCGCTCCTGCTCTTCCTGATCGGGCTCGCGCTCAACGGATTCCCCAACTACGACCTGTCGACGATCCGGGTCATGGGAGTGCTGCAGCGGCTGGCACTCTGCTACCTCGCGACCGGGCTCATCATCACATTCTCCTCACCGCGGGTCTGGCGCTACGCGGTCGCCGCCCTCCTGCTGGGCTATTGGATCGCGCTCCTCGTGGTCCCCGTGCCGGGCTTCGGCGCCGGGGTGCTCGATCCCGACGGGAACCTGCCGCAATACGTGGACGCCTTGATCCTCGGCGGGCATCGGTGGCAGACGGCATGGGATCCGGAGGGGATCCTCAGCACCTTTCCCGCGATCGCGACCTGCCTGCTCGGTGCCCTCACCTGGCGATGGCTGGATGAGGAGCGGAGCGTGGCCGACCACGCCCTGGGATTGATGTTGGGTGGGGACGCGCTGCTGGTGCTGGGGTGGGCGTGGAGTTGGGTCTTCCCGATCAACAAGAACCTCTGGTCCAGTTCGTACGTGCTCTGGACCGCCGGAATGGCGATGCTGGTGCTGGCGGCGATGATGTGGGTGATGGATGGGCTGGGAAAGACGAAGTGGGCCCGACCGTTGGAACATTATGGGGCGAACGCGCTGGCGGTCTTTGTGTTGTCGGGAGTGGTGGGGCGGGGGCTCAACCTGATCAAGGTCGGGCCGGTGGTGGAGGGGCATTCGGTGCCGCTCAAGGCATGGATCCTGGCGGCCTTTTTCGATCCGTGGCTGAGCCCCGTGAACGCCTCGTTGGGGTTCGCGGTGATGGTGGTGTTCGTTTTCTGGGGGGTGGCGTACCTGATGTACCGGAAGGGGTGGTACGTAAGATTGTGAGGAGTGACCCGTAACCGGTGACCGGGCAACGGTTGCAATGATCTCCGCCGTCCCAAGACTGGTCACTGGTCACCGGTCACCCGTTGTCACCCCCGCCGTCGTCTGAGCTCATCCCGCACCCGCGCCTGGATCATCTCGACCCCGATGATGTTGTGTCCCCCTTCGGGGAGGATCACGTCGGCGAATCGCTTGCTGGGCTCCACGAACTCCAAGTGCATCGGTCGGACGGTGGTGAGATACTGGGCGATGACCGACTCCATCGAGCGGCCCCGTTCGGCCACATCGCGCTGCAGCCGGCGGATGAAGCGCACGTCGTCGGGGACGTCCACGAAGATCTTGATGTCGAACAGCCGGCGGAGTCGGGCGTCGACGAAAAGCAGGATCCCGTCGACCAGGATCACGTCGCGCGGCTCGACCCGCACCGACTTCTCCGCCCGGGTGTGGTGAGCGAAGTCGTAGGTCGGCTTGTCGATGGCGACCCCGCTCGCGAGCGACTGCAGGTGCGCCACCAGGAGGTCGTTGTCGAGGGCGTCAGGGTGGTCGAAGTTGACCCTGGCGCGCTCTTCCAGCGGGAGGGTGTGGAGGTCCTTGTAGTAGGCGTCCTGGTCGATGAACGCGGCATCGACCCCGCCGAGGGCGTCGAGGATGCCGCGGGCAACGGTGGTCTTGCCCGAGCCGGAGCCGCCGACGAGGCCGATGATCAGGGGTTTCGATGCCATGCGAGAATCTAGGGGGGTAGGAAGGTAGGAGGGTAGGAAGGTAGGATATTGGGCTTCGCGCAGGATGACCCAGGCTGTCCCTTCCCCCCCCTCCTACCCTCTTACCCTCCTACCTTCCTACCTTACAGACATGCAGCGCCCTGCGGTCCTCCCCCCGATCAGCACCGGCGACCTCCAGATCGTGCCGGTCGAACGTTCGGATACGATCCCGTCGAGCTGGTACACCGACGCCGCGTTCCATCAGGTGGACCGCGATGCGGTCTTCGCGCGGAGCTGGCAGAATGTCGGCTCGGTCGACCAGGTGCGTGAGGCGGGGCAGTTCCTGGTGTCGACCGTGGCCGACAACCCGGTGATCGTCGTTCGGGGGGAAAAGGGAGAGCTCCGCGCCTTCTATAATGTGTGTAAGCATCGTGGTGGCCCGCTCGCGCTCTGCGACGGGCAGGCCAAGTCGCTCCGGTGCCAGTATCACGGATGGACCTACCTGCTCGACGGTTCGCTCCGCGGGGTGCCCAAGATGGACCGGAGCGAGCTCTTCGACAAGAAGGATTTCGGCCTCGTCCCCATCAGGGTCGATACCTGGGAGGACCAGGTCTTCGTGCATCTCGGTCAGGATCCCGAGCCGGTGGCGGAGACGTTCAAGGGGATCGCCGAGCGGATCATGCCGGCGCGGGTGGGGGGGCTCAGGTTCGCTCGGCGGGTGGACTACGAGGTCGACTGCAACTGGAAGGTGTACGTCGATAACTTTCTCGAAGGGTACCACGTCCCTTTCGTGCATCCCGAGCTGGTGTCGCTCTTCGAGTACTCGCAGTACCGCACCGAGGTGTTCGAACGCTACAACCTGCAATGGACGCCACTCGATGCCAGCACCCCCTCTCCCTATAGTGGCAACGGCACGGACGATGGCGGCGGCCAGGCGTTCTATTACTGGGTGTGGCCCAACTACATGGTGAACATCCTGCCGGGCCGGCTGCAGACCAACGTCGTCGAGCCACTCGGCCCGGACCGCTGTCGGGTGGTATTCCGGTATTTCTATCGTGACCCCGAAAGTGCGGATGGAAAGTCGCGCCTTGAGGCGGATCATCAGTACAGCGACAAGGTGCAGGCGGAGGATCGGGAGATCTGTGAGCGGGTGCAGGCGGGGCTGGGGAGCAGGGCGTATGACCGGGGGAGATTCAGCCCCGAGATGGAAGCGGGGGTGTGGCACTTCCAGTCGTTGTTGAAGGGGGCGTATCGGGAGCTGGTCGGTGGTCGGTAGTCCGTAGTCGGTGGTCAGTAGTCGCTGGTCGTTGGTCACTGGTCATTGGTGGTCTCCTTCCGCAGATAGGGACTGATGAACCGTATTCCTGTCGCCGTCTCCTGTTTCGTCCTTGCCGCCTGCGGCCATTCACTCTGGCCGACCACCACGGTGGTGACCCCGGTGTCGGTCTCGGAGACGTTCACCTGCGTCGACTCGGTGGCGAAGACCCTGGGCTACAAGCCGTTCCAGTCGAAGCCTGACGAAGGGTTCCTGCGGACCCGGAAGACGGTGACCGACGCGTCGCACGACATCTTTGACCAGCTGGCGTACGACCAGCTCAAGGCGGAGATCGCCACCGGGGGGGCCGGGACGACGCTCGCGGTGACGGCGGAGTCGTACACTGAGCAGGTATCGCGGCGGGGACGGGAGCAGGTGGAGAAGGAGGCGCGACCGGCGGTGGTGGCCGATGCCAAGGTGGTGCTGGACGTCTGTGGCTCGGCGCGGCAGGTGCGTTCCGACAGGGTGCCGAGCGTGAACTAGCCGGCGCGGATCTGGGGCGTAGATTCCCGGGACACCCCATACCGAGGTCTCGATGCTCGTCCCGCTCGGCCAGCTGTGGCTCCCGATCCTCCTCGCCGCGGTCGCCTGTCACTTTCTCGGATTCCTGATGTGGATGGTCCTGCCGCACCACCGATCCGATTACAAGGCCTTCCCCGACGAGGGGGCGCTTCGCAATCTGCTCAAGGGGAAGATCGCGCCGGGGATGTATCTCGTCCCCTTCTGCACCCACGCCGAAATGCAGAGTCCCGAGATGAAGGTAAAACGGGACGAAGGACCGGTCGGCTTCATGACCATCCTCCCTACCGGGATGGGGAACATGGTCACGATGCAGGCGAAGAACGTCCTCTACCACGCCGTCGTGTCGCTCTTCGTGGCCTACATCGCCGTGGTCACCCTCGCACCAGGCACGGAGTACCTCAAGGTCTTCCAGGTGACGGGGACCGCGGCCTTCCTCGCTTACGGGTTCGCCTGGGGGCACCAGGTGATCTGGTTCGGTCGCCCCTTCAAGGTGGCGATGAAGGAACTCTGTGACGGTCTTGTGATGGCGCTCGTGACCGCCGGAATCTTCGGCTGGCGCTGGCCCGGGATGTGATCGCGGGGCTCTGACCGCGAACGACGATCTTGTGGTCCCAGAGCGGAGTCCTGCTCTGGGGCCACGAGACTATCAGGGGGAAGATGCCAGCATCGGGGGCCTAATGCTTTTGGTCTAGTTCGATGGCGTCTAGTGCGAGCCGGGTGACGGCGGTATCGTGCTTCACGTGACCCCATTCGTTCATTTGAGACTTCCTGATCGATAGAGATGGTATGACAAATATCCTGTGCAACACCGCCCTCAGCGGGTCGCTCCTCGCCATCGCCGCCTGCGCGATGAACCCCGTCACCGGCCGGAATGAATTCTCCCTGGTCTCTGAATCGCAGGAGATCGCGATGGGGCGGCAGGGAAAGGCCGACGTCGAACATTCGATCGGTGTCTACACCGACCAGGGGTTCAACGCCTATCTCACCGACCTCGGCACCCTCATCGCGCGCACCACCGAGCGTCCCGGCCTCCCCTGGAGCTTCCAGATCGCCGATCAACCGGTGGTCAACGCCTTTGCCCTCCCCGGCGGCCCGGTCTTCCTCGCCCGCGGGATCCTCCCCTATTTCAACAGCGAAGCCGAACTGATCTCGGTCCTCGGCCACGAGATGGGGCACATCGCCGCACGGCACTCCGCCCAGCAGATCACCCGCTCCCAGCTCGCCGGGCTGGGGCTCGGTGTGGCCTCGATCGTCGATGCGCGGCTGGCCAAGATCGCCGGGGTGGCAGAGGCGGGTCTTGGCATCCTTTTCCTCAAGTACAGTCGCGACAATGAGGCGCAGGCCGACGCGCTCGGATTCCGATACGGAGTGGCCGGGGGCTGGGATATGCGCGAGGGCACGAACATGTTCAACACCCTCTCCCGCGTGAGCGGGGACCCGAGCCAGCGGCTCCCCGAATGGCAGTCGAGCCACCCAGCGCCGGAGGGCCGCGCCGAGCACAACGACGAGCGGGTACGCGCCGCCGAGGCCGCAGGGACCCGATTCGACGCGCTGAGGGTCGATCGCAACGGGTACCTGCGTCGGCTCGCAGGGTTGGTGTATGGTGAGGACCCGCGGCAGGGGTATTTCGAGGGGACGACGTTCTACCATCCTGCGCTCCGGCTCCGGTTCGCTTTCCCGGATGGCTGGAAGACGCAGAACGGCACCGACGCCGTGGCGGGGATGAGCCCTGCGCAGGATGCGATCGTGGTCTTCTCCGGTACGGGCACCGAGTCGCCGCAGGCCACCGGGCGGAAGTTCGCCGCCCAGGAGGGACTCACCCCCGGGCAGGGGCAGGCGCTGACGATCAACGGGCTCACGGCGTGGACGATGCTCTTCTCGGCATCCACCGAGCAGGGTGTGGTGGCGGGCCGGGCGACCTGGGTCGCGCTCGACGGCACCACCTACCTGATCCTCGGCTACAGCCCGCAGGCCAAGGCCTCTGCCAATGACGCGGCATTCCTCTCGGTGGCCCGCAGCTTGGCCAGGCTGACCGACGCGGCCAAGATCAATGTCGTGCCGAAGCGGGTGTACATCGTGCAGCTCCGTACGGCGCAGACGATCGTCGAAGCCGGCCGCGCCAATGGCGGCACTCTCCCCAACGAGGAGCTGGCGGCCGTGAATGGGGTGCGGACGGATCAGGTGCTGGCAGTGGGGACGCTGGTCAAGATCATGAAGTGATCGGTGAGCAGTGAGCGGTAAGCGGGGGGTTCCGGTGCTTCGGAGCCCCCCGCTGCCACGTCTCCGCCGGAAATGCCCGCGTCTCGCGCCAGAGCTCCTCGGGCGCGCGAACCCATGATGGCCGAACCCACGATGCTCCGAGCTGGGACCTGGCATTGACACATGGACGATCAACGTCAACTGCGAAACAGACACCCAGGATTCCCAGGAACCCAGGAGCAGAACTATGTGGTCCCAGGACGGAGTTCCGCGCCGGGGACCACACAATTGTTCCTTCCTGGGTTCTTGGGCATCCTGGGTTCCTGTTCTGCAGTTGACGACGCTGAGCATCGTACCGATGTCAGACCTCTCGCTAGGGGCCTCGTGGGTTCGGTCCATCATGGGTTCGCGCGTCTGCAGGGTCTTCCCTTGGTACGCGACCATGCCTGATGACCCCCCGCTTACCTCTCACCGCTCACCGCTTACCTTGGGTGCATGGCCCTGGGCGCGCTCCGTCACCGCAACTTCCGGCTCTTCGTCGGCGGGCAGTTCGTCTCCCTGATCGGCACCTGGATGCAGACGGTGGCGCTCGGGTGGGTGGTCCTCGAGCTCACCGACTCACCATTCCAGGTCGGACTCGTCAGCACCCTCGGCGCCCTCCCGGTGCTGCTCTTCACGCTCTACGGCGGCGTGGTGGCCGACCGGGCCAACAAGCACCGGATGGTGCTGCTGCTGCAGACCGGGATGCTGATCGAGGCCCTCGCCCTCGCGATCCTCGCCCACACCGGCCATCTCACCATCCATTGGATCCAGGGGTTGGCGCTCCTCGCCGGCCTCTTCTCGGCGTTCGAGATCCCGGCCCGCCAGGCGTTCGTGGGCGAGCTGGTAGGGAAAGACGATCTCTTTACCGCCGTCGCGATCAACTCGACGGTGTTCAACGGGACCCGGGTCATCGGTCCTGCACTGGCGGGCATACTCCTGGCGGCCGCCGGCGCAGCGGTCTGCTTCTACGTGAACGCGGCGAGCTACCTCGCGGTACTGGCCGGGCTCATCCTGATGCGGCTCCCCGGCGGTCAAGCGGTCAGGCGGTCGGGCGGTCAGGGGGATCTCGGCGCACTTTGGGAGGGGGTACGATTCGTCTTCTCCCGACCGATGCAACGGACCCTCGTACTGGTGACGACCTCGTTCAGCATCTTCGGCTTTGCCTTCATCACGATGCTCCCGGTCTTTGCGCGCGACGTGCTGGGCACCGGGTCGGCGGGGTACGGGGCGATGATGTCGGCGGTGGGGATCGGCGCGGCGTCAGGCGCGATTGGGGCGGCGATCTGGGGACGCAGCCTCGACCGGGAGCGGTGGGTGCTTCCCTCCGCGCTGGGATTCGCCCTGACCCTCGTTGCGGCGGGGTTCGCCCCGAACCTGCCCGTCGCACTCGTTCTCTTCGGGCTGGTCGGATTCGCCTGGGTGCTGATGGCGGTGTTCACCAACACCATTCTCCAGACCACCAGCCCCGATGCGCTGCGTGGTCGGGTCATGGGATTCTATTCGTTCATGGTGGTCGGCCTCGCCCCCATCGGATCGTTCCAGATGGGGTGGGTGGCCGAACACTACGGCGCGCGGGTGGCGTACATGCTCGGCGGCCTGCTCTGCATACTGGTCGCGGTGACCGCGTGGTCGCGTGCGACCCGGACAGTGAGGTAGCGATGCTCATCACCATCAGTCGTCAATACGGTGCCGGCGGCAGCTCGGTCGCCCAACTCATCGCCGAGCGCCTGGGCTGGACCGTGGTGGACAATGAGCTCATCGACCGTGTGGCCGCTCGCGCCGGAGTCACGCCGCAGGAGGTGGCGGCCCAGGAAGAGCGCTCTCCCGGTCTGTTCGAGCGGATCGTGATGGCGCTCGCGGCCTCGAGCCAGGAGCTCCTCACCGCCGAGTCGGCCCAGTCGCTCAAGCCGCTCGACGAGCCCGGGCTGGTCAAGATCACCGAGAAGGTGGTGGCCGAGGTGGCGGCCGAGGGCAGGGTGGTGCTCGTCGGGCGGGCCGCCGCCGCCGTGCTGGTCGGGGCGCACGATGCCATCCACGTGCGGCTGGTCGCGCCGAAACCGCATCGGATCGGCGTGGTCGCGGCGCGGCTGGGCGTCGATCGGCCGGCGGCCGAGGCGGCGATCGATAAGACCGATGCGAATCGGGCGCGCTATCATCGTGAGTACTACAGGCGGGAATGGACCGACCCGGCCCACTATCACCTGACCCTGAACACCGGCGTGCTGGGGTACGAAGCTGCGGCCGAACTTGTCGTCACCCGGGCGCGGCAGATGGGGTGGACGGCGTGAGGGGAACGGCCTGAACCCTTGACTTGGGGCCTGTTTCTCTTATTTTCAGTCCCCGTTGCGTCTGGACGACAGTGACTGCGCAATCGATCTCGACCCACTGGGCCCCACTCCATTTCAGAGGCATCACCATGAAGAAGTTCTTCGCACTTGCCGTTGTGCTCGGGCTCGCGGCCTGCGCGCCGAAGGAGAACGCTGCTCCTGCCGTTGACAGCAGCGCCTCCACCATCATGCCGTCCGACACCATGCATGTGATGGACAGCACCCACAAGATGATGGACACGACCCACGTTCAGCCCTGAGTCGGTCCAGTACTGTCGCCCGACGGGCCCTTCGCGAAAGCGAGGGGCCCGTTCGACATTATTACCTCTCCCCCCGGCCCCCTCTCCCTTGCGGGAGAGGGGGGAGCATCAAGGCGGAACCGTCCCGAGCGGCGCGAGGGACCTACCCTGTGGAGAGCAGGTCCCTCGTCGCTGGCGCTTCTCGGGACGGTTCCGGTCCTTCGCCGCCTACCCGCCTAGTCTCGCCAGCCGTTCGATCTCCGTCGTATGCACGATCTGCGGCGCCCACCCGAGCACGGTCCTCGCCGCGTCGTTCCGGTAGGGATCTCCGCCGCGCCAGTAGCCCACTGCCGTCCTGAGGGTCCCCGGAAAGAGTCCCTGGGTCAGGAAATGCCGGGCGAAGCCATCGATGAGGTCGGCGGTGCCGAGCACCAGGCGCTCGGGGAGCTCGGGAGTGCGGATCCTCCGACCGAGACCCCGACCGAGCGCGGCCACGAGGTCGCGCGGCGCGATGGGGGCGTCCCCGGTGATGTTGTACGCCCGCCCCCACCCGGTGGTCGAGGCGAGCGCGGCCTGCACCGCGAGGGCCACGCTCCCCGCGTGCACCAGCGCTATCGGCCGGTCGCCCTTCCCGATGAGCGGCATGATCCCGCGCCGGGCCGCGGCGAGGACTTTGGGGAAGACCAGCCGATCGTGGGGACCGTAGATGACGCAGGGGCGGAGGGCGATGGCGCGGAGTCCCTTCTCCGCCTCGCGCCACACCGCCTCCTCCGATTCACGCTTCGACCTGCCATACCAGGCGCCGTCATCCAGCTTGGCGAAGCGGAAATCCTCTCCCACGCTCCCGACCGGTTCGGTGGTCGAGCCACCATACACCGCGACCGATGAGATGTGCACCAGCGGCACGCCCAGCACCCGCGCTCGCTCGGCGGCGAGCCGGGTGGAGGCGATGTTCGCTTCAGTGTACTCGTCCCAGTTCCTCCCGCCGGTGATCACCGCGGCGCAATGGACGATGGCGCTGATATCGGTCACCCGCGCCCAGGTGGCGGGATCGGTGATCGGTCCCGACAGGAGTCGTGCGCCCCGGCTCGGAAGCCAGGACGCGCGGGCCTCGTCACGGACGAGGGCGATGATCGGGGTGCCGCGCTCCAGCAGCAGCTCGGCGACCTGGCGCCCGACCAGGCCGGTCGCGCCGGTCAGCAGGATCATGCGACGCGCAGTCCGCCGAAGGGGAGTGCCACCACCCGCGCGGGGCGTCCACCGGCGGTCACCATGTCACCGATGGCCACCTCGCGCCGGATCGGCGCCAGCCCGAGCCGCAGCCCTCCAGCCAGGAGGGTGGAGCGCACCGTGCCGGCCTCGCGCCCCGCGCCTTCGATGACCCGCCCGTCGAGCGGGCCCACGTCATCCCACTCGAGGCCGCGCAGTTCACGGTTGGGATGACCACGGAAGTGGATTCGGGCGACGGTCTCCTGCCCCAGGTAGCACCCTTTGGTGTAGCTGACCCCGCCGAGCTCGTCGAACCGGGCTTCCTGCGGCAGGGTCTTGTCGTCGATCTCGGCGCCGAGCGCTGGCCAGCCGGCGAGGATCCGTGCCGCTTCGGCATCGTCGACGGTGCCCGAGGCCGCTCCCGCCTGTTGCAGCCGCGCGGCAGCCGCGGCGACCATCAGCTCAGGGCCGAGCAGGAGGAAGGCGAAGGGACCTCCGAGAGCGGGCTGCGCTACGATGAGGCCGTCGGCCCCGACGCTCACCCGACCGGGCGCGGGTGCCTCACGCGCGAGGCCGCTGTCACGCAGGACCTGCTCGGCACCGGTCCCGAAGAGATGGAGCGTGCGCCACTGGCCGGCGAGGTCGGTCATCCGGGCGAGCCGAGGTGGCAGCGACCGCTTGAAAGTCGGCCCCGCCTTGGCCATCCCCTCGGTCGGCATCACCAGCATGACCGATTCACCGCGCCGCACCACCCAGAGGTCGGTCTCGATCATCCCCTTGGGGGTGAGGAGGGCGCCCCAGGTGAGGGCGTCGTCGCCCGGCTTCACGAGGTCAGTGGTGAGGAGTCCCTGCAGGCATTGCACGGCGCCGGGTCCGTCCACCTGCAGGATGGCGCGCTCCAGCGTCACCGCCACCGCACCGGTGGTCAGGCGCGCGAGTCGCGCCGGGTCGAGCGCGAGCTCGGGGAAGTTCAGTTCCACGGGAGCTCCGCAGGGCGCCGACCTGCCAGGTCATCCCAGACCAGATCAGCCCCGGTCAGCTCGTCCCGTTCGTGACTCGTCGTGAGCATCGCACAGCGGAGACCGGCCCCCCGCGCCGCGGCGAGCCCCGGAAGACTGTCTTCGATGACCACCACATCGCCGGCCGAAAGCCCGAGCGCGGTGAGTCCCTTCCGATACCCCTCGGGGTCGGGTTTGCAGTTCGCCACATCCTCCGCGGCCACGATCGAGCTGAAGTGCCGCTTGAGGTCGACCACGTCGAGCACAAGCTCGATCTCGCGACGGAGGGCACCACTCACCACGCCGAGGATGAGTCCCTCCGCCACCGCGGCGTGGACGAATTCCTTCGCCCCGGGGACGAGTGCCAGGGAGCCGCGGATGGCCTGCTGGTAGCGTTCCGACTTCCGCTTCACCAGC
Source organism: Gemmatimonadales bacterium (assembly GCA_039917855.1). Lineage (GTDB taxonomy): Bacteria > Gemmatimonadota > Gemmatimonadetes > Gemmatimonadales > GWC2-71-9 > CAMLHU01. The sequence continues at coordinate 17,367 of JBDSIR010000150.1, forward strand.
AGCTTCAGGATCGTGTCGGTCAGCGTGCGTCCCGCCTCGCTCCAGGCGCGCACGAAACAGCCGCGGTCGTCGTAGCCGAGGTAGTCGCGGAAATAGGCAGCGGGTTCGAGCACGACGTCGTGTTCGGCGAGGGTCGCGATCAGTGCGGCGCAGTGCTGGGGTTCGTCGTCGACAATGATGCCATTGAAGTCGAACAGGATGCCGCGGGACCGGGTCATGCTGAAAGGTAGTCAGCCCTCCCCGCGGCCGGCGTCGTCAAGGGTCATCACGATCCGGCGCCCCGGGTCGAATTCCCGCTGCCATCCCGGTGCCGGCGCCCCGCTCTCGCGGTAGGCGCCGTAATGTCCCACCTGCTCGCGGAGTGGCCAGGGGGCGCGTTCGAGCGTCATCGGGATCTCGCGGGCCGCCGCCGCACGCCGGAGGGCCCGCAGACGCTTCGACTCGGCGCGTCCGCTCCAGCGCACGAGGCCGTCAGCCAGGCCGATGGAGATGAGTCCCTCGTCGAGATGATCGCCCACGAGGTCGATGGTCTCGTCGATCCCGTCGGCCACCGCGGCAAGCCGCACCGTCACCGGTCCACCGAGGGGCGCGCGCGCCGCCATCATCCAGACCGCAGGTGCGCGGTCGGCGGGGAGCTCGGTCCACGCCAGCGCCGCCGACTGCACCAGGTGAGCGCGCTCGGCCACCAGCAGCGCGGCTGGGCCGAGGAACCGCGCCGCCAGGACCCAGTCGGGCGCGGTCGCGACGGCGGGGGCAAAGAGCTCGAGGGCGGCGGGACGGGCACCGGCGGCGAGGGCGTCGCGGGCCGCCTTGGTCAGGTCGTCGCGCGGCCCGGTGGCCGTCAGGGTGATATCCCCCTCGGGGATGGCGCGCACACGCAGCGTCACCTCGGCGAGTGGTCCCGAAGCACCGAACGCGGTGGCGTGCACCCGGGCGGCGTCGCCGGCGAGTTCCAGGAGGCGGCCGTCTCCGGTGGCGAGGACGCAGCGATCGAGCGCGGTGGCGGGGGAGCCGAAGGCGGCGCGGAGGGGCCCGGCAGTCCCGGTGGCGAGAATGGAGCCGACCGAGCGGTCGGGGCGGCCGGGGGGATCCCACGGCAGCCAGAACCCCCGGTCGGCCAGGCGCCGGCCGAGGGTCTCGAGAGAGATGCCCGCCGCGACAGTGACGGTCTGGGCGGCGACGTCGATGGCGAGGAGCTCATCGAGCGCGCGCATCGAGATCGCGAGGTCGGCGGGAGCGTCAGCGGCGAGCCAGGAGCCGCGCCCCTCGAGCCGGGCGTGCCACCCTTGGCGCTCCACCAGCGTCAGCACCTCGGCCAGCGACTCCGCCGTATCGGGGAATGCGCGCGGCGTGCCGCCGGGATCGCGGCCGACCCCTTCGGGGCCGAGGAGACGTTCGAGGTGGGAGCGGGGATCGCCCATGGCCATGATGAATGTGAACACAAGAGCCCTCCGGCGGGAGGGCTCGAGGGGGCAGGGGGCCTGACTCAGGCCGCGACGATCTTTTCGCGGTCCTTGAGGCTCAGCACGTCGGGGGAAAGCCGGAGCTTTTCGAAGGCCCGCTCGCGGATCTGGCGGATCCGTTCCCGGGTGACGCCGAGGAGTGCGCCGATCTTCTCGAGGGTGAGGGCCTCGGCGCCTTCCTCGAGGCCGTAGTAGAGGGCCAGGATCTTGCGCTCGCGGGGAGTGAGGTAGCGCTCGAAGAGCTTGTCGATGAACTCGCGCCGGAGCACCGCATCGGTGCGGTCCTCGATCTCATTCCCTTCGGTCCCCGCGAAGCGCTCACCCAGGGTGGAGGCCCCCTTGTCGGAGCGGTCCACCGGCATATCGAGCGAGAGCTCGGCGGCGGTCATCCGGCGGGAGGCGCGGATATTCTCGATGCTGTCGCCCAGGGCCACGGCGATCTCGTTGTCGGTCGGTTCGCGACCAAGTTCCTGGGTCAGGAACCCTTCGGCCTTGGACATCTTGATGAGATGGGAATTCTGATTGAGCGGGATCCGGACCGACCTGGTCTGTTCGGCCAATGCCTTGAGGACCGCCTGGCGGACCCACCAGACGGCGTAGGAGATGAACTTGACGCCGTGGTCGGGGTCGAACTTCCGCACCGCCTTGAGGAGCCCTTCGTTGCCGATGGCCACCAGCTCGGAGAGGTCGAGGCCGTGTCCCTGATACTTCTTGACGTAGCTGATGACGAAACGGAGGTTGGCCGTGACCAGGCGTTCGGCGGCCTTCTCGTCCCCATTGAGGGCGAGGCGGGCGAGCCGGCGCTCTTCCTGCACATCGGTGATCATCGGGAGCTTCTGGATGTCGAGCAGATACTGGTCGAACGCGCCGGTCGCAGCTGGACGTGACAGGGGACGGGGCTTGATCACGCGGACTCGGGCCATGACAACAACCCCCACGGTGGTGAGATGGTGCGCGCTGTCGGGTTTATCAGAGCGGCGTGGGGCGAGTGGCCCCGGACATCAGGAGAGGATGGGCAAGATTGGAGAAACCGGAGGGGCTGTCAAGCAGGAAAAATAATCCACATCACAAAGTGTGTAGCTGGAAGGGGTTGCGGGGTTTGCCAACAAGTGGGCCAGTGGGCCGGTGGGCCGGTGGGCCAGGGTTTCCTTGCTAAGTTATTGTCGAATAATGGTTTACACGGGAAGTTGAGATGTGGGAGTGGCGGGAAGCGTGTGGAGCGAAATGTGGAGAGGTTAAGGCTGTATTGGCGGTAGGGAATGTAGGGGCGGTAAGCGTCCGTGGCCTCTCTCACCGGTGTCATCCCTCGCTCCGCTCGGGATGGTTCCGTCCTCCAGCTGCCGCCTACCCGCCTACCCGCCTACCTGCCTACCCGCCGCCTCCCCGCCCAGCTCTCTGGCGCCCTCGAAGGTTGAGCCCTAACATGGGGCACATCCACCCACCCTCACGGAGGCACCTGATGAAAAGCTACGTGGCCGCAGTCATCGCCGTCCTGGTCTGGTTGCTGATCTGGGACAATTTCCTCGGCTCCCTGCTGCTCGGCTCGACGATGGCCCAGATCCCCGGGATGGTGGCGGAGGTCTCCAAGCTCTGGGAGACGGTGGGGGATCTCTTCGCCGCCCTGATGCTGGTCGGCGTATACGCGCGGACTCGTAGCGTCTTCGGTGTGGGGCCAAAGAATGGGGCGATCTATGGCGTGTACGCAGGGCTCCTGATCAACTTCCCGACCTGGCTCTTCATGTCGGTCTACGCCGGGTGGCCATACGGCGCGGCCTGGACGATGACCCTCGGCCTCACCTTCGTAACCGTCATCGGCGGGACCATCGCGGGCACGGTCTATCAGGCGATGGGCGGGGCCAAAACCGCCTGACCGCTCGCTTCACCCGCGCCCTCGTCCGCCCCCCGGCACGCACCTTTGCCGGGGGGCTGACCACGGCCGGCCTCGGAGTCCCCGACGTCGAGCTCGCCCTTCACCAGCACGCGGCGTACTGTGACGCCCTGGTGTACCACGGGTGCGCCCTCCTCCGACTCCCTCCCGATCCTGCTCTCCCCGATTCGACCTTCGTGGAGGACACGGCACTCCTCCTGGCGGACGCGGCGATCCTCACCCGTCCCGGCGCCGAGAGTCGCGCGACGGAGGTCACGGCGATCGCCGAGGCGCTCGCGCCGATCTTTCCGGCGATGGCGCGGATCACCGGCCCCGGCACGCTCGACGCGGGAGATGTCTGCGAGGCGGAGGACCGCGTCCTCATCGGGATCTCCCGCCGCACCAACGCCGAGGGGGCGCGCCAGCTCACCGAGTGGCTCGCGGCGCGGGGCCGGCCGGCCCGGACGGTGGATATCCGAAGCATCTCCGGGATCCTCCACATCAAGAGCGGCCTCACCGCGCTCGGCCACGGCCGCCTCCTCGTCATCGAGTCGCTCGCGGAGCACCCCTCGTTCGCGGGGCTGGAGGTGGTGCGGGTCCCGCAGGGGGAGGAGTACGCGGCGAACGGGGTGCGGGTCAACGACGTGGTCTTGGTCGCTGCGGGGTTCCCGCGGACCCACGCCCTTCTCCGGGGGCTCGACTACACGCTCGAAGTGCTGGAGATGAGCGAGTTCGCCAAGATGGATGGCGGGCTCAGCTGCCTGTCGTTGCGGTGGTGATGGACTGAGCTGGGGCTGAAGCCCCTGGCTCCTGGAGGGCGGGGCTGCGTCCCGTGGACGGAACCGTCCCGAGGAGTGGAGCGACGAGGGACCTGGCTCGCCACGACCGGACTCGTCACGCGAGTTCGATCGACAGACGCCAGGTCCCTCGCTCTTCCTTCGCTGCGCTTCCTTCGCTTCGCTCAGGACAGGCTCCGCTTGAAGCTCCCTCAGGATGACAGCGCGCGAAAAAGGGGAGCGGCCTTCGGCCGGTCCCCGCGCGTCGTCCGCCGCCCCCGCGGCCCTCGACCGCCGCGATGCACGCCGCGGGGTTCACTCTCCACGGGGCCCCGTGGTGCGGATCCACCATTCACCGCCGGCGATCGCGAGTGCCCAGCCGGCGCCAAGTATCGGAACGAACACGCTGGCGACCGATGGACCCATGGGGGCGATCAGGGGATCGAGCAGAAAGCCGACGACGCGGGCGACCGAGATCCCGAGTGCGAGAGCGAAGAGCCGGATCATCCACCGGCGATGACGATCCACCTCGCCTCGCCGGATCGCCACCCAGGCGCGAACTGCCGAGTTGAGGACCAGTCCGGCAATGATGACGATGAGCACCGTCTCGGCGGCTCCGGCGAATGGGGAACCGATGGCGAATCGGAGCGCCGGGATCGTGGAGAGGAGGAGCAACCCGAGCAGGAGGCGCCCGGTCCAGCGATGGATGGTGCGATGGCGGTCGCGGAACCGGCGCCGGAACTGGAGCGGGGCGAAGGCGAGGAAAAGCGCCCCGGGGATCACATGCAGCATGGTGAGCGTGGGGCGGCGCGCGAACTGGGCGTCGAATTGCGCCAACTCCCGAGCACGTTCCGCGCGTAGAGGATCCGACCGTCCCACCGCGTCGAGAAGTCGCGCCCGGAGCGGTTCGGCGATGACCCCCGCGTCGGAGATGTGCAGGGCGCGATACCCCGCGGCGGCGACCCCCAGCCCGACCAGGAGGAAGGTCATCGCCCACCAGAGACGGACACGACTCGCCTCCGTCATCGTTTGGCGGCGCCTCCCGTATTCCGCGCCGCCCGCTGCTCCTTGGGGAGGGGAGCCAGGTAGGCATCGATGGACGTCGGCCGTGCTTTCACATTCCCGCCTCAAGTCAGAGAATGTCATTCCGAGCAGAGCGAGGGATCTACTCAGCGAAGATCGTGCCGTGCAATCTTGCTTCGGTCTTGACCGGCAAGATCCCTCGCTCTGCTCGGGATGACTTTATTCAGGGAACGACCCACCGACCCACCGACCCACCGACCCGCCGACCCGCCTACTCCTCCGGCGCTCCGCCACTCCGCGCCACCTGATCCGCCTTCACATTCCCCGGGTTGAACCTCCGCGCAGCGCCGAGGATCTTCTCGATGGTATCATCGAAATCCGGGTGTTTGTCCTTGACGAAGCGGAGATGGTTGATGCGCGACACCACGAACGCCTTCAAGTAGGGGCTCTCGAGTCCCTTCTCCTTGAGCTTCTTGACCGCTTCGTTGACGTGCTCGTTCAACTCCAGGAGCTTGGCGGCGCGCGCGTGCCGGATCTCGAGTGCCGCGAGGAGCTTGGCCGACAGGAATTGGTCGATCCGCTTGAGGATCGGGTGGTAGGCGCCCCCCGAGAAGCGCCCGTTCTCCTGATAGCAGAGTCCCAGCGTGATGAACGCCGACTCCTCGAACACCTCGGCGTAGCTCTTCTCGCTGGCGTCGTCCATCTCGCTCAGCGCCTGGGCCAG
>JBDSIR010000151.1:0-12119 GCA_039917855.1 Gemmatimonadales bacterium
GCCGGCGCCCTTGCCCCGCGCGCCCTCTCCCCCCGGCCCCCTCTCCCTGTCGGGAGATGGGGAGCGCTCAGTCATGTCGGCGCGGCGGGCGCTCGGTGCGGGGGCCGCGCGACGGTCGGTCGCCGCCGGGCCGGGCGGGGCGCTCCTCGCGGGCGCGGTCGGGACGCGCGAGGACACGCTTCCGCTTGAGGGTGGTCCCGGTGAACGCCTCGCTGATCCGCTGCACGTCGGCGGCGGGGAGCTCCACGAGGGAGAACTTCTCCTTCACGTCGACCTTGCCGATGCTCGACCGCTCGACCTTGATCTCATTCACCAGCGCGCCGACGATATCCTTGGGCTGCAGGTTGTCGGCCGAACCGGCGCTGACCCACATGATACCCGTAGCGGCCGGCGTCCCGCCGGCCATTGAAGGCGCGCTAGTGGACGCCGGTGCCATCATCGCCTGGTTGCACCAGAGTTGATAGAGGGCGGCCGCGATGAGCGGGGCGTCGTGGCGCTCGAAGAGCGGCGCGAGGGCGAGGAGCCCGGTGGTCGGGAACCCGGCCTCGAGCGTCTCCGTGACGCGCGCTCGGCGACGCGCCGCATCGTCCCGCGCCGTCTCGACCGCCCCCGCCAGCCGGAGCGGTCGGCGGTCGCGCAATGCGATCGCGGCCCAGCGCTCCGCCTGCGGCGGCACGAAGAGCACGACCTCGCCGGCGCTCAGGAGTTGCTCGAGCCGGGGACGCCCGGGAAGGTCCCATGCGATGACGAGCTTCGCGACCGGGACGTCACCCGTCACTACCGGCACGTCGGTCGCGCGCCCCGCGAGGGCAGCGGTGGCCTCGGCGGCTCCCACGGTATCCAGCGTCCAGACCACCGCGGCGGCGGGGTCGAGCACCTCGAGGGCGGCGCAGAGCGCCTGTCCCCGCTCCGTCTCGGTAACGCTCACCGTCCGCACCGGTCCGAGCGGGAAGGGGGCGCTTTGGTCGGCCCCGGGAACCCCGAAGGTCATCGCCTTCCGGGCGTAGCGTTCGACCAGATCGGCCACCGCGGCCGGGTCGCTGGTGAGCACGACGCGCTGGGCCTCCTTCGCGTCGGCCATCAACGCGGTGACGGCAGGGTCGTCGGCCCAGAGTTCGGGCCACGCGAGCACGACCGCCTTGAGCCCGTCCACCTTGAGGGTGGCGCGCTGCTGGAGGGCGTGTGCGGTGTCTGGAGTGGTGAGGAGAAGGTCGACGGTGCCGGCGGAGAGCTGGCGTGCAGCCCGGGCCTGGCCCTCACCTGCGTGGAGCCGGAGGCCGGCCGCGGTGGCCAGCGGGGCGAGGACCCGGGTCCACGCGCCGAGGGCGTAGGTCGGGACGAGCACGAGACCACGGGCGCCTTCGCCTTCGGCGAGCGCGCGACAGATCCCCGCGAGGAGCGGGAGCGCGTGCGCTGCCGACGGCGGCGTCACCACGACGACATTGTTGCCGCGAGCGGTGAGAGGAAGGATCTCCTTCAACTCCGCCTGCTCGGCACGATAGCCCAGTTGCTCGAGGTGGGCGGCGATACCCGCGCCCACCAGCTCGGTCAGACCCGACACGACGACCTCGGTTGTCAAAGAGATGTGCCCGCGCTGTGCGGGGGGACAATTATAGTGGGCCAGTGGGCCAGTGGGCCAGTGGGCCAGTGGGCCAGTGGGCCGGTGCTGGCAGCGCCAAGGCCGGCGAGGGTACTATTTTCGTTGAAGCACCCAGCACCCAGCACCCAGCACCCAGCACCCAGCACCCTCACCCCACCACCGATGCCCGAACTCTTCTCCACCAACCTCCAGTACCTCAAGGGCAGCGAAACGGTCGCGATCAGCGCCGCCTGCAAGGTGCGCCGTGCGGCGGGGGAGGACGTCTTCGACCTGAGCATCGGTGAGCCTGACTTCGAAACGCCGGTCTTGGTGGCCGAGGCGGGGATCGAGGCGATCCGGAAGGGCTACACCAAGTATCCCCCCAATATCGGCACGCTCGAACTCCGCGCCGCGATCGCGCGGAACCTCTCGCTGATGTCGGGGGGGCGTCCGGTCAACGCCGACAACCTGGTGGTGAGCTCCGGCTCCAAGCAGGCGATCTTCAATGCCTGCTTCTCGCTCTTCGGGCCGCAGGACAAGGTCCTCATCCCCTCACCGGCGTGGGTGAGCTACCCGCAGATCGTCCACCTCGCCCGCGCCACGCCGGTCCTGGTGCCGGGGGATCCGGAGTGGGGACTCAAGGTCGGCGTCCAGGATCTCGAGAAGAAATACGACAAGCTGGTGCGCGGTCTGATCCTCTGCTCGCCCTGCAATCCGACCGGCGCGGTGTACACGCTCGCCGAGCTCAAGGCGATCGCGAAGTGGGCGCATGAGCGGCAGGTCTGGGTCATCGCCGATGAGATCTACCGCCACATCCACTACGGTCCCGGGCCGGCACCTTCGTTTCTCGACCTCCCCGACGAGCTGCTCGAGCGCGTAGTGGTCATCTATGGTGCCAGCAAGGCGTACGCGATGACCGGCTGGCGGATCGGTGCCGCCCTGGCGCCGCCGGCGCTCGCCAAGCAGATGGCGGCACTCCAGTCCCACACCACCACCGGTGCCAACCACATAGCGATGGTGGCGGCGGCGCTGGCATTCACCGAGCCCAGGGTGGAGGTGGAGGTCGAGCGGATGGTCGCGGGCTTCCGCAAGCGCCGCGACACGGTGGTCGACCGATTCCGTCGCGAGGCCCCCGGCGTCGAGTTCGTCGAACCCCTCGGCGCCTTCTACTTCTTCTTTCGGGTCGACGGGATCGCCGCGGGGGATGTGACCGGTGGTCAGACCTTCTGCGACCGGCTGATGAAGGAAGAGGGCGTGGCGCTGGTGCCCGGCGGCGCCTTCGGCGACGACCGCTGGGTACGACTCTCCTATGCGGTCTCCGACAAGGAGCTTGGCCTGGCACTCGACCGCGTCCTCCGGTTCATCGCCAAGCTCACCCCTCAGCGTGCGGCCTGACCGATGAACCTCGATTCCCGGGTCGACCATCTGGACGGTCCCCTTCCCACGATCCGATGGAACTGGGACGACGAGACCGACATACTTTCCGGTGCGATGGCCGGTGTGCGGAAGAGTGGGGGACTGACAGGCACCATCGAACTCACCGACGACGAGGGCTCCGTCGCAGTGGTCGATGTCGCCGGCGGACGGGTGCAGGGGCTCGACATCGTGGTCTGGCCGGAGGTCACTGAGGTCCCGGGACTCATGGCCCCCGAGCCGAGCCGGGATGGGGTGGTGATCCTCCCTCCCCGACCGAGCCAACCGGGCGTCGCCGCAGTCGAGGTGGACACGACGCTCTCGGTGGCCGCCAATCCGCGCCACGACCTGTTGCACCTCCGGATAGGCACCAAGCGGCAGGTGGAGGCGATCCGGGTGGCCGACCGGCTCCTCATCGAGGTCGATGGGAAGGGGCGCCTCGCCGGCTTCTGGCTCCTCGCCGTGCCGTTCGGCCCGGACGAGGATCCGCCCTGACCGCCTCGGCACCCTCCCGCACCACACCCGCCCTCGCCGCGCTCCGTCGCGCCCTCAGGGGGGCGGGGCTCCAGCCTGCCCAAGGTCTTCCTCCCGCCAGCGACGGTCGCGCCGAGCAGGCGTCGATCCAGCCGGCAGAACTGATCGAAGATCGGGTCCTCACGGCCCACCCGCTGGGCGACGCCGCCCCCTGGGAGGGCCCGGTCGCCTTCCTCGACGGCGTCCAGCGATGGGAGATCGTAGCGTACGCCGGTGCGAGTCCCATCGTTGTCGCGACCGTTGCGGCAGCGGTGCGTCGCCGGGAGGGGCGTCACTTTCAGACCGCCACCGAAGCGCGGCGGCGGATCGTCATCGCCCGCCCCGAGGCACTCGCGGCCGCGGGGAAGGCGCTCGATCAGTGGGAGACGGCGGCCCTCCCGACCGACGAGCCTCCGCACCCGGTGGGCGACGCGGTCCAGGCGCGGATCAGGGTCGAGCAGGCGCGCGCCGAATGTGAACGCGAGGCAGGGCGGGCGTTCCGGGCGAAGGATGACGGCTGGCTGGTGGTCGACGGCTCGCTCACCGAGCTCCCCGACTGGGCCTCCGACCCCCGCATGCTCGGCGTGATCAAGAGCCACGCGTCGTTGCCATTCGGGGGCGCCGAGCTCGAGACCTGGCTCCGGCTCCCGTACGCGCATCGCACGTCGGTGTACGCGCCCCGCTCACGCGCTCGGGCGCCGGTGTATGCCTGGGCAGTGCGACTCTGGGAGTGGGAAGGGAAGGACCTGCTGCACGGGTTGATCCGTGTAGAAGCGGCGCCGAACAGCGAGACAGTGGCACAGGCGGACAGGATATCCAGATGGTTGTTGCACGAACGGGCGCCGATCAGCACGCCGGATGCGCGGTGGGATCGGTTGCTCTATGGGATCCATGACGTTGAACGGTATTTGAAGGCGAGGAACTAAGATGAGCAGCGATCGGCCCCGTTTCCGCCTCTCCCCCCGGCCCCCTCTCCGCAAAGCGGAGAGGGGGAGTACCCTCGTCTTCTTGTTCGGGGTGCTGGTGGCTGCGTGCAAGCCGTCTCCTCCGTCCGTCGTGCTGGCTACCGATAGCCATCTGGACCTTCGTGGAGAGGTCCAGGCCTTCTACGACTGGTATTCGGACACCGCGTCTCTGGATCGAAGCACGGCCACTGTGCTGGCCGTGCTACCGCAGGTCTTGTCTCCCGATCTGCGTACGCTGCTGCAAGCCGACGAGAAGTGCAAGGATGCCTCCCAGTCGATCTGCAACATCGAATTCGATCCGTTCCTTAACAGCCAGGACCCCTGCGCTCGGTACGAGGTGCGGGCGCCGGTCCCCCACGGAGATACACTCGCGTTCCCTATCTACCCGAATTGCGCATGGATGCGGGACACGGCCCCAGCACTTATCGCGCTGGCGCTTCCGCTCGATTCGGGATGGGTCTTCACCAATTTCATCTACGGCGGCGGTAGCGCTGATCTCCGCACCATCCTCTCCCGCCCTGTGACCGAATGATCGGCCGCGTCGTCGCCACCGAGCTCAAGCCCTCCACCCCGCACCAGTTCTTCTTCTGGACGGCGCGTGAGGCCAGCGTCGGCATCGGTGCGATCGTCTGCGTCGAAGCGGAAGGACGCCTGGTCTACGGCGTCGTCACCGACGCCTTCGCTTACGCCGACCTGATGACGCCTATGCACGACGTCATCGGCGCCGACGGCGACCCGACCCGCGCCGGGACCGAAGCGAGTGCTCGCCCAGAGATCCGCCTCTGGCAGGCCGCTGTGCTCCGGCAGGTCCCAGAAGAGCCACTCCAGCCGGTCCCCCTCGGCGGAGTCCGCCTCGCCGACGACGCCGACGTCACCGCCGCGCTCCGGATGGATACCTACGTCCATTCGGCCAAGCCGACGCCGATCCCGGTCGGGCTCTACGCCGCCGGAGGGCTCGAGAGCCCGATCTTCCTCGACGCCGATTTCCTCCTCGGCCCCGAAGCAGCCCACCTCAACATCACCGGCGTGTCGGGTCTTGCCACCAAGACCAGTGCCGTCGAGTTCCTGGTCTCTTCGATCTTTCAGACTTTTCCCGCCCATAAAGGCTCGGTCGCAGCACTCTGCTTCAACGTGAAGGGGCCCGACCTCTGCTTCCTCGACCAGGCCGGAGAGCTCACCGACGAAGACCGGCGCCAGTACGACCGACTCGGCCTGACTCCCGCGCCGTTCGCTGACGTCACCGTCTTCGCTCCCTACAAGGCGGACGGCGTGAACCTCAACACCCTCCGGACCAACGAAGCGCTCGCAGACCGCACCGAGCCGCTGGTCTGGGGGCTCCGCGAAGTGCTTGACTTCGCCGAGGTGCTGCTCAACAAGGACGACGTGGACGCCAAGGCCGATGCCTTCATCGACTTCCTCACCGACCGGATCGTCGGCAAGGAGTTCGAGGCGCGCGAACTGCGCGACCGTCCCTTCCGGGTCGAGACTTTCGCCGACCTCGACGAGTTCTTCCGCTCGGTCTTCGACTCCCTCGAAGCACACGACCAGGAGAGCTGGCGCACCCATCACGTCGCCACCATCCGGAAGATCCGCAACCGCCTCGGCAACATCAGCACCCGTGCCAAGGGGCTCGTCACCGACGACGGCGCGGTGAACGACCTCCCCTGGGGGAAGTTCCGCGACCGGAGCATCACCGTCATCGACGTGGCGGGAGTCGATCCGCTGGCGCAGGATCTCGTCTTTACCCGGGTCGTCTCCAAGCTCCGCGAGCACCTCGAGCGCCGAGATCTGGGCGTCGACCATGTGGTGGTGTTCGTCGATGAGCTCAACAAGTACGCCCCGGGCGACGGACCCGAGACCTACGTGAAGAAGATGCTCCTCGACTTGAGCGAGCGGGGTCGCTACCTCGGCTTGGTCCTGTTCAGCGCCCAGCAGTTCCGGAGCCAGGTGCAGCGCCGAGTGGTCGGCAATGCGGGGACCACGGTGTACGGGCGGATGGACTCCGACGAATTGGCGATGCCGGGGTACCAGACGCTCTCACCGGCGATCAAGAGCAAGCTCGCCGGGCTGCCGAAGGGGGAGCTGATGGTGCGGCATCCGCACTTCACCCAGCCGATCTTCGTGAAGTTCCCGCGGCCGGCGGTGATGTCCGGCCGAGATGGAGTCGAGCGCTTCCCGCCCCAACCCGACATTCCCTTTGCCGAAGCGATGTGGCGCCAGTTGAAGCAGCTCGACAAGTCGCTCACCCGGCAGCAGGTGGCCGAGCTCTGCGAGGGCCGCAAGGCTGAGGATGTGCGCCGAGCCGTGCACGCGGCGCGGCGGGTGCGTCCCGATTCGGTCGTCGCCTTCGTGAAGGGGGCGATGGGGAAGGTGGTGCAGGCGGAGCAGCCGAAGCCGCGGGGTGGGGTGGGGCGGTTGAAGGGTGGGAACGACCCGTACGCCTAGACCTCACCCCCGCTGTCATCCCGAGCGGAGCGAGGGATCTACCGAGCGTTGACGGTTCGTTGAAGGTCCAGGGCGATGCTAGCGCATGCCCAAGATCTACTACGTGTACATCCTCTCGAGCCTCTCCCGGCGTCTCTATACCGGGGTCACGACCGACCTCCAGCGTCGCCTCCGGGAGCACCGAGCGGGGGCGATCCCTGGGTTCACCCAACGTTACCGGATCCACCGACTGGTTCACTTCGAGAATACCCACAACGGGAGGGCTGCGATTGAAAGGGAGAAGCAGATCAAGGACTGGACCCGGGAGAAGCGGGTGCAATTGATCGAGGAGGGGAATGCGGGCTGGCTCGACCTCGGTGCGGCTTGGTTCGGGTCGAAGACTGGCTAGATCCCTCGCTCCGCTCGGGATGACATCCCAACTCGGGACGGTCCCGGCGAACTTCGGACAGCGCCCCAGCGCCCCAGCGCCCCAGCGCCCCAGCGCCCCAGCGCCCCAGCGCCCCAGCGCCCCAGCGCCCTACCGCCCCCCGAACACTCCCCGTAGCTTTATGCGTGCGCATCGCCCACCTCGCCGACCTCCACCTCGGCTTCCGGCAATACCACCGCCAGAATCCGAACGGCATCAACCAGCGGGAAGCGGACGTGGCCAACGCCTTCCGCTCCGCGGTCGATGGCGTCCTGCTCGAACAGCCCGATGCCATCATCGTCGCCGGGGACCTCTTCCATGCCGTGCGCCCCACCAACCAGGCGATCGTCTTCGCCTTCAAGCAGTTCCAGCGCCTCCGTGAAGGGCTCCCCGAAGCGCCGATCATCCTCATCGCCGGGAATCACGACACTCCCCGCTCGAGCGAGACCGGCTCGATCCTCAAGCTCTTCGAAGAACTAGGCGTCGACGTTGCCGCCGACAAGGAACGCCGGCTGGTGTACCCCAAGCTCCAGCTCTCGGTTCTGGCGGTGCCCCACGAAGCCCTCGTGAGCGGTGACCGCCCGGCCCTGCGTCCGATCGGCGATGAGATGTTCCAGGTCCTGGTCCTCCACGGCGAGGTCGAGGGCATCTTCCCCGCCGATCGCTCGAGTGCTGAGTACGGCGGCGCACGCCTCACGGAGTCGGACCTCACCGGCGGCAGCTGGACCTACGTCGCCCTCGGCCACTATCACGTCCAGACGCGCGTACGCGACCGGGTCTGGTACAGCGGCTCGCTCGACTTCGTGAGCACGAATCCGTGGGGGGAGCTGGCGGAAGAGAAGGCGCAGCGACGGAGTGGCGGAGGGGCGCAGGGGAAAGGATGGTTGCTGGCCGACCTCCGCACCGGCAAGGTCGAGCCGAAGCCGATCACCCTCGCCCGGAAGATCTTCGACCTCCCCTCCATCGACGCCGAGGGACTCTCGGCGGTGGAGATCGACCGGCTCATCGCGGAGCGCGCCGGATCGATTACCGGCGGGCTCGAGGACCAGATCGTGCGCCTGGTGGTGCGCGATGTCCCCCGCCACGTTGCGCGGGAGCTCGATCACACCAAGCTCCGCGAATACAAGGCGGCGGCGTTGCATTTCCACCTTGATCTCCGCCGCCCCGAGGCCCATGAGCGTCAGATCGGCAGCGCCGGTCCGGGCCGCCGCGCCACCCTTCCCGAGATCGTGACCGACTTCCTCGGCCGCCGTCCCCTTCCGGCCGAGCTCGATCGCGAAGGTTTCGTGGCCACCGGCAAGGCCCTCATCGAGCGCGCCGAGCGCGAGTTCGAAGCGGAGGGCTGATGATCATCACCCGCCTCCGGCTGCAGAACTTCCGCCAGCACGCCGACACCGAACTTCGCCTCGGCCCCGGCCTCACCGGCGTCATCGGCCCCAACGGCTCGGGGAAGTCCACCCTCCTCGAGGCGATCGCCTTTGCGATGTACGGCGTCCCCGCGGTGCGCGGCAACCGCGATTCGATCCGGCGCCGGAACGCCGAGCCGCGCGCTCCCGTGCTGGTCGAGCTCGACTTCGCGCTTGGGGCGCACACCTTCAAGGTCACGCGCAGCCTCACCAAGGCGGAGCTGTTCCAGGACGGCGGCACCCAGCCGATCGCCAACTCCCTCGCCACGGTCACCGAGCGCGTCACACACCTCCTCGGCATGATCCGCGAGGAGTTCTTCAACACTTACTTCACCGGCCAGAAGGAATTGGCCGTGATGGCCGACCTGTCGGGGCCTGCCCGCGCTGATTTCCTCAATCGCGTCCTCGGCTATGAGCGGCTTCGCTCGGCGCAGGATCTCCTCAAGGAGGAGCGCACCGGCCTCCGGTCGCGCATCGTGACGCTGGAGCAAAGCCTCCCCGATCCTGCGGTGCTCGATGTCGAAGAGCAGGCGGCGGTGGTGCAATTGAATGGCTCCGAGGCGGAGTCGAAGAGCGCAGATGCCGCACTCCAGGAGGCCGATACCCGCGTGGCGGAGGCTCGGCCACGCTGGGATGCCGTGCAGAGCCTCCGCGAGCGGGTCGTGTCGCTCGAGGCCGACCTCAAGCTCGCGGAACACAAGGCGGCCGACGCCCGTGAGCGATTCGGCGCGCTCGATAAGCAGATGGCGGCCGCCCTCAGTGCCCAGACCAAGCTGGCCGAGCTCGAGCCGCGGCTGGCACCCCTCCCGGCGCTCAAGACGGAGCTGGAGCAGCTCGATCAGCTGGCAGAAAAAGCCCGACTCCGGATGGGGGCGGTGTCTGCTCTTCAGGAAGTGCGAAAGCAGCGGGCAGGAATCGATCGCAAGCTCTCGGAGCTCGCCACTGAAGCGACCTTCGGCGAGGCCAACGACCGGGTCCTGACACTGAACACCGAGCGCCTCGCGCTGCAGCAGCAGGCCGAGGAGCTCCGGGCCGGTTGGGTGCGAGACCGGCAGGACGCCGAGTCGAAGATCCAGGCGCTTTTGGATCAGCACCAGGATCTGGCCGACCAGCGGGCCCGGCTCGAGACCACCGGTGAAGAGGGGGACTGCCCCACCTGCGGGCGCCCGCTCGGCGGCGTGCATGAGCATGTCCTTGGCGTGCTCAGCCGGCAGATGGAGAGCGTCATCGGCAACGGGACCTACTATCGCCAGCGTCAGGCCCAGCTCAAGGCCGAGCCGCCGGAATTGACAGAGCTTGACGCAAGGATCCAGGAACTCGAACGGGAACTCGGCCTTGCGATCGGGCTCCGGGGCAAGCGGGAGACCGAGTTGCACCAGCGCCCCGGGCTCGAGGAGGAGGGACGCAAGATCGATCAGCGCGTCGCCGAGCTGGAGGCCACCATCGCCGGTCCGGAGATGGCGTACGATCTCGATCGCCACCGGGCCGTGCGCGAGGAAGTACGGGCACTCGAACCCCTTGCGCTCGACGCGGCACGCTTGCGCGAAGCGGCGGGGCGCGCGGAGTCGCTGGTGCAGGAGGCCCACGCCGCCGATCAGGCGTCGTCGGCACTCGAGGCCGACGTGAGGGCGCGGAAGGGGGAGCTCGAGTCGCTGGGGTTCAGCGCTGCCGGATTCGCCTCGGCCAAGGAGGCCAAGGAGGCGGCGGAACGGGCCCAGCTGGAGGCCCAGCGTCGGCTCGACCGCGCCCGGCTCGGGTGGGACGCGGCGCTGGCCGAGCGGCGACGGGTGCAGCAGAAGCGGGAGGAGCGGGTCATGCGCGAGGGAGAGGTCAAGGCGGCCCGGCGGGAACTGCTGTTGCGCGAGGAGCTTGACCGCGCGTTCACCGATCTCCGCGCCGACCTCAATGCCCAGCTGCGCCCCGAACTTTCGGAGATCGGCTCCGGATTCCTGCGCGACCTGTCCCGCGGCCGGTACAGTGATCTCGAGCTGGACGAGGATTACCGGGTGGCGCTGCTCGAAGATGGCGAGGTCAAACCGGTCATTTCCGGAGGCGAAGAGGACATCGTCAACCTCGCCCTCCGGCTCGCGATCAGTCAGATGATCGCCGACCGGGCCGGGCAGCCGCTGTCGCTGCTTGTGCTCGACGAAGTATTCGGATCGCTCGACGAGGAACGCCGAGCCGCGGTGATCGAACTCCTGCGCGGACTGGGCGACCGCTTCCCGCAGGTCATCCTCATCACTCACGTCGAACACCTGCGCGAGGGGTTCGACCGGGTGGTACGGGTCTCGTACGACGTCAAAGACGGGATCGCGCGGGTGGCCGACGACCTGGGCGCGGACGGCGATGGGCTGGCTGCCTGAGCCCGCGCCCCTCAAGGGGCCAGAACTGGCGTTGCCCGGCGACGTCGACGCGCTCAATCGGGTGTTCAGCGACGCCTTTACCGACCGATATCGCCGCGACGGGCTCTCGGGGATGCGGGTGCCGTACCTGAACCCCTTGGTCTGGTGCTACGCCATCGATGACAGCGGGGCGGGGGCGATGGTCTGGCGGGATGACCGAGGTCACCTCGCGGCATTCAACATGGTGCATCTCTCCGGCACCGAGGGATGGATGGGGCCGCTCGCGGTGCGCCCCGACCGCCAGGGGCGCGGGGAAGGGCTCCGCGTCGTGCAGGAAGGGGTCGACTGGCTCCGTCGACAGGGGGCCAACACCATCGGCCTCGAGACGATGCCGCGCACCGTCGAGAATATCGGCTTCTACAGCTCCCTCGGCTTCCTCCCCGGGCATCTGACGGTGACGCTGGTCCACGACGTCGACCGTCGGGCCAAGCCCGAAGCGATGCGGCTGTCAAAGGCTGTCGACCGCGACGCCCGACTTGCCGCCTGCACCGCGCTCACGAGACGGCTGTCACCCGGGGTCGACTTCTCCCGGGAGCAGGTGCTCACGGAGCGCTACCTGCTGGGAGACACCACGCTTCTCGAGCGGGACGGCGAACTCCTCGGCTTCGCCCTCTGGCACTCGGCTGCGCTCGCCGATGTGCGCGGGGCCGAGGAGGTGCGGGTACTCAAGTGCGTGGCGATCGACCACGCCGCGCTCAAGCAACTGCTGAATGCGGTGATCTACGCAGCGGGGCAGGAGGGGATGAAGCGGGTGGCGCTCCGGTGCCAGACCGCCTTCGGCGGCGCCTATGCCGCGCTCGTGGCCGACGGCTGGCGGGCGCATTGGACCGACCTCAGGATGACGCTGGCGGGGTGCGGCGAACCGCAGGTGGCGGGGGAGGGCGTGGTGTGGAGTAACTGGGAGATCTGAAGCGGGGCTGGGGGCTAGGGGCTCAGGGCTCAGGGTCGTTAATCGTGGCGATCTCTCTTGCCCGGATCACGCTGCCCGCG
>JBDSIR010000152.1:0-5308 GCA_039917855.1 Gemmatimonadales bacterium
AGGGTGATTGTGTAATTGGCAAAATGCAACATGTACCAGCGACTAGGGATCTTAGAAATGAGAGTGTAATTTTGCGAGTTGGAGATGAAGGAGTCGTTGACAAGGTTCTAGTCACCTCCGACAACAAAACAACTGTGGTAACTGTTAAGTTGCGTGTCATGAGAGTTCCTCAGGAAGGAGATAAATTCGCCCCAAGAAATGCCCAGAAAGGAACATGTGGTCTAGTGATGTCAGATATTGATATGCCTGTTAATGAAGATGGAATTTCCCCAGATTTCATTGTGAATCCTCACAGTATGCCTTCTCGAATGACTCTTGAATATCCTATGGAAATATTCGCTAGTAAACATGGAGCAATGAGAGGTGTTCATGTAAATGGTACTGCATTCAAGCCATTTCCGATGGAAGAGTATCGGCAAACGATGAAGGATTACAATAAGCACGAATTTGGATACGAGAAGATGAGGTCTGGGACAAGTGGTAAACCTTTGCAATCACTGATTTATTCTGGGACGGTGTTTTTCCAAGCCCTCAAACATCATGTTAAGGATAAGGTTCAGGTTCGTAGTACTGGTCCTGTTAAACCAATGACACGTCAACCTCCTAAAGGCCGTGGAAATCGAGGTGGATTAAGATTCGGTAAACTAAATTGCCGATGTGGTGCGTAAAAGCACTGCAAGTTCCCGTCGCAGGGAGCAACACAATCAAATTCAGGGGACATCCCAATTGATTAATTTATATTTCCTGTTTTATCTTGTATAAAATGGAAGCAAACTCTGAAATCTTCGTTTCATTATCTATTCCTGAGTATTCATCTCTATACCAAGTCTCTAACATGGGTAACATCAAGTCCATCAAGAGAGGAGAGAATCTCAAACAATGCACAAGGAATGGGTACAAATCCGTATGTTTATCACACACAAACATCAAGAGAAACCATCTGGTACACCGATTGGTGGCCATGACATTCATAGAAAACCCCGAAAAGCTTGAAATAGTTAACCACAAGGACGGAATTAGAACGAATAACATCGTTTCTAATCTTGAGTGGACAACATATTCAGCTAATGCTTTACATTCAATCAAAACACTACACAATCATCGATCTACTGTATCGGTGAGACAGCTGTCTTTAGATGGAGAAGTCCTTGCGACATTTTCATCTATTAAAGAGGCAGCTATGTCCACGCAATCACCGGAAGGTCACATCCCAACAGTCTGTAATGGAACAAGGTTCCAAACAGGCGGGTTCAAATGGGAATATGTGACAGATAGAACTTCTCCGGTGCCTGATGGTAAAGAACCTGTTGGTTATCCTGGGTATATTGTCACAAGAACTGGTGACGTGTACAGCCAAAAGACTAACAGGTTTTTAATCCTAAACCATCATCAAAGTGGATATATTAGTGTTGGATTGAGTAATGGAGCAAAGAAGGATTTTTATGTTCATGTCTTGGTAGCCACATTATTCTTACCCTCCGTACTTCACAAGGAGTACGTGAATCACAAAGATAGGGATAAGAAAAATAATCGGGTGGAAAATCTTGAATGGGTAACAGCCTCTGAAAATAACCTGCATTTAGTGGAAACAGGGGCTAACACCTATAAACGAGGTGTGATACAATGTTGTTCGAACGGATTCGAATTAAAACGATACGAAAAGATAAGAGATGCTTCTATGGAATGCAAGGTAGATGCCAGCAGTATTGTGCGTGTTTGCAAAGGTAAACAGAAAACTGCTGGAGGTTATGTGTGGAAATATATTTAGATCTGTACGCTCTACTACCAAACTGGTGTAAGAAATTCATCAGTGGCCCCGGGGAAAACTCGGTGGGTATGGTTATAACGTAGAGTGGAAAGGGACAATCCTGAGCCAAGGGCCTATATCTACTATTTAGTAGATATGGTCAAGGTGCAACGACTAGATGGTTGTGGGCTAATTGGATCTCAATTGGCTTAAGGTATAGTCTAGTCCCACCAGTAATGGTGCTCATTGATAAGCGCATGTGAATCTGCGATGGTTGTGACATATGGTCATAATCGTTCACATGATGTGAGTCAGTGGGGAGTGATGGTCGAGAAGGAAATAGCTCGATCTTGTCAGATGGTTAACAGCCACCTGACACACTTGGTAGAAACGGAAATGGAACGTGATGCGGGTATTTCTCATGGAGCAAGTGCTTTTCTCAGAGAAAGACTTATGTATGTATCTGATGGGTATCAGACGGCCTTTTGCAAGACGTGTGGTACTTTTGCTATTAATGATGCTACGACGAGACAGTACAAGACATGTCGATTGTGTGGAGATGATAGTTTCGGACGATGCACTATTCCATATGCATACAAGCTATTGATGCACCTTCTTTCGGCGATGGCAGTGAATCTTGCTCCCGAGTTTGAAACCTTAGATGAGAGAGTTACACGTATCTTTAGGGGACGAGAAATCATCGGAGGAGATATGACTGATATTCATACAGAACTTGAAGAAGCAGACGAGGGGCTGGCAGAAGAAGAGGAAGAGTTTGCAGATGAAGGGCTTGAAGGAGACTATGGAGAAGCCTTCGATTAAAACATGATAAAAAAACTTGACATATAACTATATAGTTATATGGTGATAGAGATAAATTAGAAGAGGTAGTAATTATAATGTGATGGGGTCTGAGGTGTGTAAATAAAATATCGGTAGCTTAATAATAGTATAAATTCATAATATTTTTTTGCTCACAGTATAAATGTCACATTACCACAAGAAGTGTTATTCTGCTGAATCCGACAATCATTCTGATGCCAGCTCTTGTGATTCTAATCACAAACAATCAGCTTGCAATCAACGCAAAGCATGTATTATTTGCCCTCCTACTGATCACCAGGAAACTTATCACACCGAAAGCTCTGATTATAGCTGTCCCAATTTCTCTGATCTCTGTGACGATCTTCCTCGCAAAGATAAGAAATGTAATGATGAATCACATGATGATGAATATTCAGACTCCGAATCTGATAGCGAATATTGCGATGACAAGAAATGTGGCATCGATTGTGGCAATGCTTGCGGTAATCCTTGCAAGGGAGGTAAACGAATCCGTCCCCATCGTCCCGTAGATGATCATTCTCGTGGATCAGTTCTAAATGCACTCGGAGACAGTGATGATGAAAGCTGCCCTAATTTTGATGATCTTCTAGAGGATTGTCGTCGGGATTGCAAGAAAGAAGAACCTAAGGTTGTCAAACAAAACTCCGCACGTGGAAAGAAATTTGTTATTACCTATGGACCTAAGGCTGGTCATCCTTGGGCAGAATATAACAAGGGAGATAACCAATCCATCCACATCAATGGAAAGAATGGTCCTGTTCTCCATCTCTATCGCGATTGCACCTATTTCTTCTGTGTCGAACAGAAGCATTGTGAGTCCGGTGATGTTCACCAGTTTGTTCTCACTAACAAACCTGATGGAGGAAAGGGTTCTAAGATTATCCCTGGAGGTTTCGAGCCTGTTTCTAAGGGATGCGTCAGCTTGAAGGTAACTAAATCTACTCCTCGTTACTTTTATTATCAAGATGCTGATCATTCATATGAAGGTGGACTGGTAATTGTCCATGATGCTGCCGATGCGTAAATAATAACATATTCATATGTGAATTCACATATGAATTATTCAGCGAAATATGCAACTCCATAACCTATACCTACCATAGCAAATGATTTTTCACTCATTACTCCTTGAACTATATTTTCCACCTCCTTAATGATTTTATTTAATACTTGACTAACTGATGAAGGAATCGGTTTTTGTGTTATATTAGAATGCCATCCTCCAGAATACCCTGTACACCGACATCTTTGAGTGTAATCAGTATGATAAATTACTATCGTTCTGTAATTTAGACTCTTATCGTAATCTAACCTCCACATAGCATATGGATCGTATGGAGATATTCCTACAACTCCTTCTATAATAGCAGCGATATCTAACGGATCTATCTTAGGTGTAAGACTATCTTGATCTATTATTATTCCATAATACATACCAATACGAGGCCCCTTTATTTCACAGGCATCTTCACTAGAGTCTGATAGTGAACTAGTCATTGTCATGTTTACTATTATGACCAAAAATACGCCTAACTATTGTCACTACTCTCCTAAAATGAATCAACGGACCAAACAAAAATTAAATCAAGATCATCGTAAACGATTAGATAAGAAACATAATTACCCTAATGGCTACTTAGAACTATGGGCCCTACCAAATACAGATACTTCAAAGAGTAAAGAGTTTGTTCATGTGTCAACCAGTCTTCTAGTTGCCGATAATATTGTACTTAATAAAGATAATAACTACGAAATTAAGTTTAGTACTGGATTACAAGAAGGAACAGGAATAACCATTAATCGTACTGGTACTGTAATAACATTCGTCCAAGAAGGATCTTACCAATTTGAAATATGCGGTGAAGCTGCCCCTTTCTCTGATATAGATATAAGTCTAATATATTATAGTGATGAATTTTCTCCTGAGATTATCCCTTTTACAATTACTAAGATCCCCAAAGATCAAGGAATGATCCATCTAAGAGGTATTCCTTCTATTCTACCTGTACAGAAGAATCAAAACATAGTAGTTAAACTAATTGCGGAGCCAGATGAATCAATAGTTCTGTTAGGAGGAACTCGTCTTATGATTCATAGAGTAGCTTAAATATAAGGTAGAAGTATTTGGAATAATCTATGAGTACGTCCTTGTGGACAAAATCCTGTTCTCATATCAAGGAGTTGAATCTCAAGTTCAGCTAAGAAATCACTGTTCTCACGATGGTACCAACATAAGCATATCAAATCATCTGCACACAAATTATTAGAATTATCTTTATTTGCAGCTGTCCCAATAGCCTTAACTATGCGACGTAGAAATGATATTGCTATTGGGTTTATATTCTTGGTTTTAACCGCTTCTATTAATTCTAGACCTCTAAGTCTCTTTTCTTCAAGCGTTAACTCTATAATAGGTAATAATGTAAGACTAAGTTTACCATCATAAGCATGGGCATTCATTTCTTTAATATACATAATATATGTATATTTATTGGATGTTTGAAGGAACTAGTGGATGTGAAAACAGATTAATCGGTTGCCTATGAGCCGCAGCTTCTATCTTGTCAAATCCCTTCTGGAAGATTTCTTGACCTGTGAGCATACCTATTTCTTTGAACGTAATTCTGTATCCTTTTTCAACCTCTATCATTTTAATAGGACCTACTGGTCTCCATTTAACATGTGTCTTTGCTTGGCCTCGTTTCACAATTACTG
>JBDSIR010000153.1:0-30722 GCA_039917855.1 Gemmatimonadales bacterium
GTAGGTCCCTCACTTCGTTCGGGACGGCTCCGGTTGTTCCGGCAGGTCCTACCGCCGGACTGCCCTACCGCCTTACCGCTTCCCGAACCCCTGCAGGAACCTCCCGAACACCTCTATCCCATCCCACACCTGCTTCAGTGCCACCTTCTCGTTGGGCGCGTGGATGCGGTCATCGGGGAGGCCGATACCGGTCAGCAGCACCGGCGCCCCACCCTTGGCGAGCTCGGTCACCACCGGGATGCTCCCGCCGGCGCGCACCGAGACGGTCTTCTTCCCGACCACGGCCTTGAACGCCTCATCGAGAGCCGCGAAGGCGGGATGGGTGGTCTTCACCTGCACCGGTTCGCCGCCGTGCAGCGGCTTGACCTCGACAGTGGCGTACTTGGGTGCCACGGCCTTCACCGCCTTGGCCAGTTGCTTGTAGACGGTCGCGACCTTGAGCCCCGGCACCAGCCGCAGCGACACCTTCGCCACCGCCACTGCCGGGATCACGGTCTTGGCCCCCTCGGCCACGAAGCCACCCCGGATCCCGTGCATCTCCAGGGTCGGGAGCGCCCAGGTCCTTTCGAAGACGCTCTTTCCCTTGAGCCCCGTCAGCGCCTTGGCGGTGACCTCCTCCTTGAGGAATTTCCGCTCGCTGAAGGGGAGCTTCTTCCACCCCGCCAACTCCTCCTTGGTGGGGGGCTTCACCGCCTCATAGAGGCCGGGGATCCTGATCTTTCCGTTGGCATCCTTGAGCGCGGCGAGGATCCGGACCATGGTCTCGATGGCGTTCGGCGCCGCCCCACCGTACGTCCCCGAGTGCAGGTCGCTCTCGGCGGTGCGCACGTGGATCTCAGCGTACGCCAACCCGCGAAGCGCAGTGTAGACCGCCGGGATGCCAGGAGCGTAGTACCCCATGTCGGCGACGATGACGGCGTCGACCTTGCTCCGCCACGCGTCGCGCTGGAGGATATCGAACACGACCTTCCCGCCGCATTCCTCTTCACCTTCGAAAATGAAGTGGACGTTGCAGGGAGGCATCTTGGCCACGTCGAGGACCGACTCATAGGCCTTCAACATCGTGAAGACCTGCCCCTTATCGTCGACCGCACCACGGGCGTAGAGGTTCCCATTCCGGACCGTGGCCTGGAAGGGGGGCGTCGTCCACTCCTCCAGCGGCTCGACCGGCTGGACGTCGTAATGGCCATAGATCAGCACTGTCGGCGCCCCCGCGACCTTGGGCGACTCGGCCCAGACAGTGGGGTGCCCCCTCCCTTCCAGCAGCTCGACCGTTGGGCACCCGATGCGGCGGAGCTCGGTCATCAGCCAGTCGGCGGCCTTGAGGCAGTCGGCGGCGTGGTCCGGCAGCGTGCTGATGCTGGGAATGGCAAGGAACTCGGTCAGCTGCTGGAGCCACCGATCCTGGTTCTTCTGGATGGTATCGCGGAGCATTGGGACCTGATCAGGTGAATGGAGTTTCTGTGGGCGGGATCTGCCCGCCGAAGGCGGCGGAATGTATGCCACGCCCGCCGAGGGCCGGGCGCCCTCGCCCGGCCGCTGCCCGGAACTCGAGGATCAGGCTGCGGCCGCCCGAGGGCGGACGGCTCTCGGCATGTCGAGCAAAAGATACTGCGGCTCCGCCGGTCCCTGAAACCCGGACAAACGCAACCAGCGGAAGCTACTGGCCGTTCCTGTGCTCGCAAGGTGCCGCACCGCGGATCGTGACGAGGGCACTCCTAGCGGAGTTCGGTCCCGCAGGTAGCTTGTCACTTGTATGCGATCCACGGCGCAATACCGCATCTTCGCTCCGGAGCCGAAGGCTCGGCGCTTGGCGCGTGCGCGCTCGCTGGCGCACGACGGCCGACCGCAGGACGCCGAGCTGGCCTACCGTGCCGCAATGACCGAGGACCCGGATGACCGCGAGGCGTGGACCGAGTTGTTCGAGCTTTTCCGCACCGGCGGCCACTGGGAAGACGCTCTCTCCACCGCGGAGCACGCCGCGGCGCACTTCCAGGGGGAGGCGTTCCCGCTCGCATTGATCGGCGCGGCCCATGTGGAGCTGGGACACTGGGTCGAAGGGCTGGACTGGATCCAGAAGGCGATCGCGCTCGATCCTGACCTCGCGGTGGCCTGGCATGAAGCGGGGTTCGCCGCGTGGAGAGCGGGAGAACATGGGCAGGCGCTGATGGCGGTGGACCGCGCCTTCGCCCTCGACCCGCACGGGGCCACCCTGGACCTCCGCGGGCGGATCCTGCGAGACGCGGGGCGCTACCTCGCCGCGGAGGTCGCATTCACCGGTGCCGCGGAGGCGGCGGAGTTCAACGACCAGCGACGCAACGCCGAGCGACAGGTGGCCATCACCCGCCGCTACGCCGCCTATCACGGCCACCGTCCCGCCGCGCTGCCGGTGCACCGTCGCTGGTTCGCGGAGTCGGGTGGAGCATGCCTGACCGCGGCTGGCGGTGAGCCGCCACCGAACGATGGGGCCCTGATCAACGCCTTCATCGAGTTGGCGGAGGAGGAGGGGTGGCGCTTCACCCGGATCGTCACCGGCGACGACTGGCACGGCTGGATCCCGCTCCGCCAACTCCTCACTGTCGAGGCCGACGGCGACATCCCCCTCGCCGTGGCCAAGTCACCCTCGGAGGCGTGCGAGGCGTGCCGCGTGGTCGCCGGTGGGATCGTCGAATCGGGCCGGGGACTGACCTTCTCGCTGATCGTGCCTTTCGGGATGGAGGGGCCCGTGGACGTCGCGGGGCGGGTGGGAGAATCGGGTGGGGGAAAGATCGAGGTCACCGGTGCGCTGGAGATGGCGCGGCATCCGGAGGGAAGACTGGCGAGAAGGGTGCTGCGCTAGGCGTTTCGCGTGCTGCGGGGGCTCCGACCTTAATTGGGGCCTCTTCCCTATTCTATTGCGATGATATGCCTTGGGGAGTGAGCCGCACCCACGCACTGTCCCCTGCCGCGCCCGCCATCGCCGAATCAAGCCCAGCGACCGCACCCTTGATATCCCCACCGTACCGCTGATACCACGACTCGAACCAATCGAGATGAGTCCGGTACAACGTGACCCCCACTAGGCGCGCGTTGTTGATCGGCTTGGCGGTCGTGTTGGTGGACGGCTGGAAGTGGGCGGCGCGCAGCGCCGCCACAACGGGTCCCTCGAAATCGGCGCGCGCCCACTCCGCCAGAGCGAGCTTCCCCGCCCTGAGCGCCGCACTATCGGGATGCGTCGCATAGAACGAGTCCGCCCGCGTCACCAGCCTCTTGTAGAACTCCCCCAGCACCCCTTCATCGTGCCACCGGTCGCCCGCCCGCCGGGCATTGAGCGTATCCCCCCGCGCCACGAAGAAGGCCTCCGCCCCGCGGTATCCCACCAGCTGGGCGTAACTCTCATTGAAGGCGACGTTCCCTTTCACCCAGAGGGTGTTGTGCGCGATCTCGTGCAGGACGAGCGCCACCAGCTCCATCGAGTCGCGATCGAGCGCGGTCGACAGCAGCGGATCGTTGAACCAGCCGAGGGTCGAGAAGGCCGGGGAGGGCCGGAGATTGACGTCGTAGCCGCGCTGTTCGAGCTGAGCCGCGAACCGTCGTCCCTCCTCGGCGTCGAAGAATCCCTTGTACGGCACCCGCCCCGCGATGGGATATTTCCAGGTGACCGGGCAGATGCAGTCGGCGCCGGATGCGGTCACGACGAGCAGGAGCGTATCGCGCCCCACATCGGCGTACTGGATGTAGGTGTCCTTCGCCTGAAGGCCAAGATGGAGGGCGAAGTCGCGCGCCTCGAGCACCAGTCGGAGCGAGGCCCGGGTCTCGGCCGGCACCGTCGTGTCGTTCACCAGCTTGGCGATGGGGCGGCGCGCGGCGAGGATCTTCCCTTCTTCGACCCCGGCGCGGTGGAGATAGCGTACCTCGGGGCTCGCCACATAGGCGCCGGAGTAGCCGACGATCAACGCCGCGATCACCGCCACGAACCACATCGTCGTTCTCCGCTTCACGGGGTGAATCGCAGGCCGATCCGCTGTACGTCGCCGCCCAGGACGGTGCGCTGCTGGTACGCGTAGTCCACCGCGAGGCGGCGGAAGCCCAGGCTCGCCCCGAACGCGGAGTCGGACTGCTTGGTCGCCGGGTTCCGCTCTCCGGTCCCGCCCCGCACGGTCAGGAAGGCCCCGCCAAGCTGGACACCGAGCTCCGCCGCGAGCTTGCTCCGACTATCCTCGCCTTCAGGCCACACCTTTTCCCAGATGGCCCGGATGACCCAGGTACCCTGCGGGTCGGTGAAGTTGAAGACCACGCCGAGATGGGAAGACCGGGGCAAGGAGAGCCCGTCATTGGAGAATGACTTGTAGCCGACGTTCTGGAACGAGGCACCGACCGCCACGAGATCGAACAGTGCCAGCAGGAGGCCGATATCGCCCGATCCGGCGCGGCGGACCGTTCCGATGGTGTCTTCGACCGAGAGGTATTTGGCCGAGACCCCCGCCGCAAATATGGCGTACCGATAGACCGCGGTCCCCACCCCCAGCAGGTTGTCGGCGTTGGGAGCATCGGGGTCGAGCCGGAGGTAGCGGGCGCCCCCGCCGAAGGTGAACTGACCCACCCGCAACGCGGCCGCGGCCGACCCTTCCACCGGCTGAGAGTGGCTGTAGTGATAGGTCGCCTCGATCCCGGCGTGGCGGACCGTGGCGATCCCGGCGGGGTTCACAAACAGCGCACCGGCGTCTCCGTGCACCGCGGCCCCCGCGTTGGCCAGCCCCGCGAAACGGGCGGTGGCCGGGAGACCGAGCACGAGGGGGTACGGTGCCGCCTGGGCGCGCAGTGGGGAGACGCTCAGGGCACAAGCCAGTCCACAGACGCTCAAGACGCTCGAGGCGCTCAACACCCGCGGGAGGATAGGCTTCGTGGTAGGCATAGGGAAGGTGGTGCAAGTGTAAGCGCCACAATAACTTTTGACAATTATGCCGATCCGGGATAAGCTTGTCGAACGGCCGCGGCATCCCCCCCAAAAACCGCAGTCCGCAGCATCCTTCGCTACGCTCAGGACAGGCTTCGCACGCAGGACGTCGGGCGCTTCCGGCGCACTCCGTACGCTTCCTTCACCACCGCGAGTTCAGCGCTCTGAGCTCAAGGGACCCATGTCGTTCGTCCATCTGCACACCCACAGCGAATTCTCCCTGCTCGACGGCGCCAATCGCATCGAGGAGCTGGTCGCGCACGTCAAGAAGCTCGGCATGGACTCGCTCGCGGTCACCGACCATGGCAACCTTCACGCCTGTTGGAATTTCTACGAGCAGTCCCGGAAGCAGGGGATCCGCCCGATCCTCGGCTTCGAGGCGTATCTCGCCTTCGGCGACCGGCGCTCCAGCCAGAAGCCCGCCGATGCACCCTCGCACTACAGCCATCTCGTTCTCCTCGCCAAGAACAAGGTCGGCTACCAGAACCTGATCCGGCTCTCGTCGATCGGGTACACCGAGGGGTTCTACCGCCGGCCGCGAATCGACAAGGAAGTGCTGCAGAAGTACTCCGAGGGGATCGTCTGCCTCGCGGCCTGCCTCTCGGGCGAGGTGTCGCTCTACCTCCGGGCCCAGCAGTACGAGAAAGCGAAGGCGAGCGCGGCGTGGTTCGCGAAGACTTTCGGGAAGGATGCCTTCTGGCTCGAGATCCAGAAGCACGGCATCGGCGAGGAGGATCTCGTCACCGAGGGGATGCTCCGACTCGGCCAGGAGCTGGGGCTCGGCGTCGTGGCCACCAACGACGCGCATTACCTGCGGCGTGAGGACGCCGAGGCGCACGACGTGCTCCTGGCCATCGGCACCGGGAGCGAGCTCGACGACCCCAAGCGGTTCCGCTTCACCGGCACCGAGAGCTACGTCAAGAGCGAGAAGGAGATGAAGTCGCTCTTCCCGGCGCACCCCGAGACGCTGACCAACACGCAGACCGTGGCCGATGCCTGCGAGTTCTCGTTCGAGAAGAAGTACTACCTCCCCGCCTTCCCCCGCCCCGCGGGGTTCGACACCGAAGACAGCCTCCTCGAGCACCTGACCCGTGCCGGCACCGAGCGGCGCTTCGGCGCGACGCCCTCGAAGGAGGTCCTGGAGCGGCTCGAGTACGAGCTCGGCGTCATCAAGAAGGCGGGATACTCCGGCTATTTCCTGATCGTCCAGGACTTCATCCAGGCGGCACGTGATCGGGGGATCCCGGTCGGCCCGGGGCGCGGATCGGCCGCCGGCTCGCTGGTGGCGTACGCCCTGGGGATCACCGACGTCGACCCGCTCCGGTTCGACCTGCTGTTCGAGCGCTTCCTCAATCCCGAACGGGTGTCGATGCCCGACATCGACGTCGACTTCTGCTTCGAGCGCCGGGGTGAGGTGATCGAGTACGTGCGCCAGCGCTACGGCAGGGAATCGGTCGGACAGATCATCACCTTCGGGACGCTCAAGGCGCGCGCGGCGCTCAAGGACGTGGCGCGGCTCCTCCGGATCCCCCCGGCCGACGCCGATAAGCTCACCAAGCTGGTGCCGTCGGGTCCCGCCTTTGCGATGACGGTCGAAGAGGCGGCGGCCAAGGTCCCCGAGATCAGGGAGCTCATCAAGAAGGACCCCATCTACGAGCGGCTTTTCAAGCTGGCCAGCCGCATCGAGGGGATCAGCCGTCACGCCTCGGTCCACGCCGCCGGCGTCGTCATCGCGCCGGGCCCGCTCACCGATTACGTGCCGGTCTGCACCCAGCCGACCAAGGGCGCAGGCGCCAGTGCCGACGGCGCCGACTCGATCATCTGTCAGCTCGACATGATCGCGCTCGAAAAGGTCGGGATGCTCAAGATGGACCTCCTCGGGCTCAAGACCCTCACGGTGATCCACGACGCAGTGCGGATGGTCCGAGACCGCAGCGGCGCCGAACTTCGGATGGACCAGCTGACCTTCGACGACCCGAAAGTGTACGAACTCCTGCGCGCGGGACGGACGGCCGGCGTCTTCCAGTTCGAATCTCCGCTCGCCACGGAAACGCTCCGATCCATGAAGTGCGACCGCTTCGACGACCTGGTGGCCTCCAACGCCCTGCTCCGCCCGGGCCCCCTCGATGCCGGGATGCACCTCGTCTTCATCAGGCGCAAGCTCGGGCAGGAAAAGGTCACTTACCCCCACCCCCTCCTCGAAGAGGTGCTGGCACCCACCTACGGCGTCATCACCTACCAGGAACAGGTGATGCGGATCGCCAACGTGCTGGGCGGGTTCTCGCTCGCCGAAGCCGACGTGCTCCGGAAGGCGGTGGGCAAGAAGGACACGGAGCTGATCAAGAAGGAGCTCGGCAAGTTCGTCGAGCGCGCGGTGGGACTGGGACACGTCAAGAAGGTCATCGAGGAGCTGGCCGCCCAGATCGAGACCTTCGGCCGCTACGGCTTCAACAAGTCGCATTCGGTGGCCTACTCGGTGCTGAGCTACCAGACGGCGTGGCTCAAAGCGCACTACCCCGCCGAGTTCATGGCCGCGCTGCTCAGCTCCGAGATCGGCGACACCGACAAGGTGGTGCAGTACATCCGCGAGGCCCGCGAACTCGGCATCGAGGTCCTGCCTCCGGACGTGAACGAATCGGGATTCAAATTCACCGTCGTCGGCGAGAAGCGGATCCGGTTCGGCCTCGGTGCCGTCCGGAACGTGGGCGAAGGCGCCATCGCCAGCATCATCGCGGGCCGGCGCGAGGCGCCGTACCGTTCGCTCCAGGAGTTCGTCGACCTCATCGACCTCCGGCTCTGCAACAAGCGGGTGATTGAGAGTCTCGTCGCCGCCGGGGCCTGCGACGGCTTCGGCGACCGCGCCACCCTCACGGCCGCGGCCGAGAACGCCCTCGGCGAGGCCCAGCTGGCCCAGCAGGAGCGCGAGGCCGGGCAAGGCACCCTCTTCGGCGAGGCGCCGACCGAAGACCGCCCGCGCGGCGGGGCGCTCCCGGAAGTGAAGTCCTGGACCGAGGCCGATCGTCTGGCCAAGGAGAAGGAGGTCCTCGGCTTCTTCATCTCCGGTCACCCGCTCGAGCGGTGGCGCGTCGAGTCCGAGCTCTTCGGCAGCCGCACCACCGCCACTCTGGGTGAGTGGAGCGAGCATCCGGTCCAGATCGCCGCGGTGGTGACCGGCGTGAAGCGGCAGATCTCGAAGAAGACCGGGAAAGAGTACGCCCGGCTGGTACTCGAGGATTTCCACGGCACCGCCGAGGCGATCGTCTTCCCTGACGCCTGGTCCAAGCTCAACCAGACCATCCGGGAGGACGCGGCGATGCTCCTGTCCGGCGGGTACAGTGCCCGGGACCAGGGAGAAGAGCGGGCCCCGTTCATCGTCGAGGGGGCCGAGGGGCTCGACGCCCTGCGCGGACGGGGCCAAGTTGGGGTGGCTCTCCGGTGGGACTCCGGGGGCGCCCCCCCGGCGGAGGCACTTAAGGCGGCGGTGGCCCTCTGCGCCGCCCACCCTGGCCCCGGGCCGCTCTATATTGAATGGTCGGATGGGAATGGGGAGCGCACCCGAATGCGCTCCAGGAACGTCCGGGTGGCCCCTGACGAAGAATTGATCCGTGCCCTGCGCGGGGTGCTCGACCGCGCTGAGGTCCTCTACGTGAAGGCGGGGTGACACGATGGCCGTGGCCTACACGCTGGAATTCGAGAAGCCGCTCCAGGAGCTCGATCGCCAGATCGAGGACCTGCGCAAGCTCGGCGACGAGCGCGGCCTCGACGTGGGCGAGGAAGTGCGCCTGCTCGAGACCCGCCTCTTGACCCTGCGGAAGGATCTCTACAAGGGACTGACGCCGATGCAGCGGGTCCTGGTGGCCCGGCATCAGAAGCGCCCCTACACGCTCGACTATCTGTCGATCGTCTTCACCGACTTCATCGAGCTGCACGGCGACCGGCTGTACCGGGACGACCCCGCCATCGTCGGTGGCTGGGCGCGGCTCGATGGCCAGTCGGTGATGGTTATCGGCCACCAGAAGGGGCGGGACACCAAGGACAACCTGCGGCGCAATTTCGGGATGGCGCATCCAGAGGGGTACCGCAAGGCGCTCCGTCTGATGAGGCTCGCCGCCAAGTTCGAAGCGCCGATCATCACCCTCATCGACACCCCGGGCGCCTACCCCGGCCTCGGCGCCGAAGAGCGCGGGCAGTCGGAGGCGATCGCCCGGAACATCATCGAGATGTGTTCCCTTCCCACGCCCATCATCGCGGTGGTCATCGGCGAAGGCGGCTCGGGGGGGGCGCTGGCACTGGGCGTGGCCGACCGGGTACTCATCCTCGAGAACGGCGTGTACTCGGTGATCTCCCCGGAAGGGTGCGCCGCGATCCTCTGGAAGGACGCCTCCCAGCGGGAGCGCGCGGCCGCGGCGCTCAAGATCACTCCCGATGACCTCATCCGCCTCAACGTGGTGGACGAGATCATCCCCGAGCCCGAAGGGGGCGCCCATCAGGACATCGAGCTGATGGCGGAGACGCTCCGTACCACCCTGCTCCGCCACCTCAAGGACCTCAAGTCGGTGAAGCCCGAGAAGCTGGTCCGCCGACGCGCCGAGAAGTTCGCCGGCATGGGCGTCGTGACCGAGGCCTGATGCAGCTCGTCGAAGTCCGTTTCAAGGGCAATCGCCGCGGATTCTTCCGCTGGCTCGACGTCGAGGACCCCCTCCACCTGGAGGAGCCGGTCATCGTCGAGGCCGATCGCGGTCTCGACCTGGGCCGCATCCAGAGCGCCGGCGAGACCGCGGCCAAGAAGTGCGGTAGCGGCTGCTCCACCGGCTGCGGCACCGACGAGGCCGCCCCCAAGCCCGAGGCCGAACCGAAAGTGGTACGGCGGGCGTCGCAGGATGAGATCCGCCAGCACAACGAGCTCCGCAAGCAGGAAGAGGACGCCCGCCGCGCCGTGATGGAGCGGGTCAAGCGCCACGACCTCGGGATGAAGGTGAGCGACACGGAATGGCAGTGGGACCGCCACAAGCTCACGATCTACTTCACTTCCGAGAAGCGGGTCGATTTCCGCAACCTGGTCCGCGACTTGGCGAGTCACTTTCGCGCGCGCATCGAGTTGCGCCAGATCGGCGTCCGCGATGAAGCGGCACGGCTCTCCGGCGTCGGCCGCTGCGGTCGTGAGTACTGCTGCAGCTCCTGGCTTGGCGAGCTCCATCCGGTGAGCCTCGCCCTGGCCAAGGACCAACACCTCTCGCTCAACCCCCAGCAGATCTCCGGCGGCTGCGGCCGCCTCCTCTGCTGCCTCAAATACGAACACGACTTCTACGTCGCCGCGCGGAAGCGCTTCCCGAAGGAAGGGAGGACGATCACCGCGGCGCTCGGCGCCGAGAAGGTCGTGGCCGTGGACATCTTCCGCGAACGGGTATTCCTCCGATCCGAACAGCACGGCGCCCGCATCATCCCCCTGGTCCAGCTCCGGGAAGAGGTCGAGCTCCTCGGTCAGAGCCTCCCGACCCCCGACTCGCGCGCCCTTGGCCCTGCCAGTCCCGCAGGTACACCGGAGCCGGCGGAGGCCGCCACCGGACCGGCCGATCCGGCAGACACTGAGACCCCCCAGCGCCGGCGGCGTCGCCGCGGCCGGCGCGGGAAGGGAGGCGGACTGGGCGGCCTCGACACTCCGCCTTCGACCCCCCCGATGAGCAACTGAGTGCCCCGCTTCTTCATCACCACTGCGATCGACTACGCCAACGGCGACCCCCACCTCGGACATGCGTACGAAAAGGTGGGGGCCGATGTCATCGCCCGCTGGCGCCGGCTCCGGGGTGACGACGTCTGGTTCCTCATCGGGATGGACGAGCATGGCCAGAAGGTGGCGCAGACCGCCGCCGACCGCGGCCTCGCCCCGCAGGCGCTCACTGACCTCGTCGCCGAGCGGTTCGAGGCGATGTGGCGGCGGCTGGGCCTGTCGCACGACCAGTTCATCCGCACCACCGCGGCCCCCCACAAGGAAGGGGTGGGTGAACTGATCGAGCGGATCTTCGCGCGGAACCCCGACGACTTCTACGAGAAGAGCTATGCGGGGAACTACTGCGTGGGCTGTGAATCGTTCAAGGGCGACGCGGATATCGTCGATGGCAAGTGCGTGCTGCACCCCACCCGCACCCTGGAGTGGGTGGAGGAACGGAACTGGTTCTTCCGGCTGTCGCGCTATCAGCCCTTCCTGGAGAAGCTCTTCGCCGCGCGTCCCGGATTCCTGGGACCCGAGAGCCGACGCAATGAGATCCTCGGCCTCCTGAAGCAGGGGCTCGAAGACATCTCCGCCAGCCGCTCGCGCTTCAGTTGGGGCGTTCCGTTTCCCCGCCCCACCAGCGACGGCGAACCGCAGACGACGTACGTCTGGTTCGATGCCCTGCCCAATTACTGGACCGCGACCCGCTTCCCCGGCTCACGGGCGGAGTGGCCGGCACAGCTGCACGTCATCGGGAAGGACATCACCCGATTCCATTGCGTCATCTGGCCGGCGATGCTCGAAGCGGCGGGGCTCCCCCTCCCCGACCAAGTGTGGGCGCACGGGTTCATCTACCTGGGGGGTGAACGCTTTTCCAAGAGCGCCGGGGTCAAGCTCGAGCTGAGCGAGGCGATCGACCGGTTCGGCCCCGACCCCTTCCGGTTCTACCTCATCCGCGAAGTGCCCTGGGAGACCGACGGCAATTTCTCCTGGGAACGGTTCGCG
Source organism: Gemmatimonadales bacterium (assembly GCA_039917855.1). GTDB lineage: Bacteria > Gemmatimonadota > Gemmatimonadetes > Gemmatimonadales > GWC2-71-9 > CAMLHU01. The sequence continues at coordinate 11,652 of JBDSIR010000153.1, forward strand.
GAGCTCTACAATGCCGAGCTCGCCAACGGCCTGGGGAACCTGACGAGCAGGGTCCTGGCGATGATCGAGAAGTACCGCGATGGGGTGGTGCCCAACGGCACTCTTGCCGGGCTCGAACAGGCGGGTGTCCAAGCCGCGGCGGCGTATGCGGAACGGATGGACAAGCTCGACCTCAAAGGAGCGATCGAGGCGGCCCTGACGCTGGTGACAGAGGCGAATCTCGCCATCCAGCAGGCGGCGCCCTGGGCCCTGGCCAAGGATCCCCCCCGCGCCCCCGAACTGGATACCGTCCTCGGCGGGCTCAGCCGCGCCTTGATCCGGTTGGCGGTGATGTTCTCCCCCGTGATGCCGACCAAGGCCCAGGAGCTCTGGCTGGCGCTGGGCCAGGAGGGGGAGGTGGCACGGGCCGGCTGGATGCGAGCGCTCGCCCCGGAAGCCTCCGGGAGCCGGGTCCGGAAGCCCGAAGGGCTCTTTCCACGCCCTGAATCTGAGGTTAAGTCGTAACTTATTGCTGCACAATTACTTATGGAGTTCCAGGACGGGTTGACATCCCCCGTACGGGGCTCCATTTTTGTACTCTGTACCTCAGAGTAGGTAGGAGGTCCCATCCGTTCGGGTGGGAAGAGGCGATTGCCAAGGAGCAGGAATGAACGAACGCCAATGGCGCGTAGTGGTGGTACCTCCCGGGTCGGGGGCCTCGAAGGTCTACGAGGTCTCCCAGAACCTGGTGAAGGTCGCGCTCGGCGTGGGGCTCGTGCTCGTCCTGGCGACCATGATGCTCAGCTACACCACCCTGTCGCGTACGCTGAACATCGCGCGCCACCAAGGGCTGCTCCGCGAGAACCAGGTGCTTGCGCGTGAGCTGGGGCAGATGGAAGGCCGTCTTGACCAGCTGCAGGACACCGTCGGTGTTATCCAGCGGAGCAGCGCCAAGATCCGCCTGCTCGCCAACCTCGATCCGGTCGATCCGCAGGTGGCGGCGGCAGGTATCGGCGGTCCGGCGAGCGTCTCGGTCGCGACCGAGGAGCTTCGGGGTGCGGGCGTGCTCGGTGGCCGTACCGCCGATGTGAAGGTCGACATCAATGCGTTGATCCGCCGGGCCAATCTCCTCGCTGCCTCATTCGACGAGGCGGCGGACAGTCTGGAGCTGCACACCGCTCGCCTCGCGGCCACGCCGAGCATCATGCCGACCAGCGGCTGGCTCACGTCGGCGTTCAGCCAGATGCGAGCGCATCCGATCCTGCACGTCGGCCGCCCGCACGAGGGGATCGACGTGGTGGCCCCGATGGGGACCCCGATCGAGGCGCCGGCCGGCGGCGTCGTGATCAGTGCCGGGTGGGAGCCGGGGTTCGGCAACGTCGTCATGCTCGACCATGGTTTCGGGCTGGTGACCAAGTACGCGCACGCCTCGCGGCTCCTGGTCCGTCCGGGGCAGCGGGTGAAGCGGGGTGAGCGGATCGCCCTGGTCGGCAGCACCGGGCTCGCCACGGGCCCGCACCTGCACTACGAAGTGCACGTCAACGGGAAGCCGGTCGACCCGCTCCGCTACGTGCTGCCGAACGTCGTTGTAGACTGACGGCCATGAACGTCTGACGCCAACGGGGGCCCTCACGGGGCCCCCGTTGTCATTACGTTTCGCCCATGCAGATGACCCGCCTCAGCGTGTGCACGGCCTTGGCCCTCGTCCTGGCGGGATGTCGAGCTTCCGGGACGGTGGTGTTCATCGAGGTCCCGGGCGCGGACGGACGGGACACCCCCGTGGCCGACCAGGCCTTCGTGGTGCTGCCGTACGACCGGGACAGCATGATCGGGGTGATCGGCGCCCCGTGGGTCGCCTCGCGCCCCGATACCATACCGATGGTGCAGCTCCTCGACACCTTGCGGGCCGCGTACGCACGCTTCCTGGCGACACCACCTGCCCAGCGCGCGGCGGCCAAGATCGGGCTCGACCGCGAGCGGAACGCGGTGGAGGCGCGTTTGGCCCCCCTGCGCGCCGCCCAACATGCGTGGCAGGACTCGGCGTACCGGAGCTACGACAGCGTCACGTTCGCGCTGGTGAAGCGTCTGGCCCGCGATCCCTTTGTCGATACCACTGATGCCACCGGGATGACGCGAGTGGCCCCCTCCCGCAGCGGCCCCTGGTGGGTGACGGCGACCGCCTGGGACGCGACCGATCCGTACTCCGAGTGGTACTGGAACCTCCCCCTCACCGGCGATACCCTCCGGCTCACGGCGGCGACTGCCCGCCACCGCCACCGATTCTAGGAGCTACGATGGTCCGACCCGCCCCATCCGCTGCCGTCGCGCTCCTGGTCGCCGTGATCACCCTCGGCGCCGGCTGCACCGACGTCACTCCGTCACCCGCCGAGGCGGCGGTGGTGCCGGGGACGCAGGGTTCCGACCTGCTGGAGCAGCGGAGCAAAGGGTCGCCGACCGCGCCGGTACGGGTGGTCGAGATGTCCGATTTCCAATGCCCCTGGTGCCGGCGCTTCTCCACCGAGACCGCCGCGTTGCTGGACCAGGAGTACGTCGCGACCGGGAAAGTGCGGTGGATCTTCATCAACTTCCCCATCTCGCAACTGCACCCCAATGCGGTGGCCGCGGCGGAGATGGCGATGTGCTCCGCCACCCAGGGGAAGTTCTGGCCGATGCACGATCTGCTGTTCAAGTATCAGGACAAATGGGCCCCGCTGCGGGAGCCGGGGCAGTTCCTGCTGACCCTCGCCGATTCCCTTCACATCGCCCGCGACTCGATCGTGCCCTGCCTCCAGGAGGGGCGCACGCGTGCGCTGGTCCAGCGGGACGCCAACACCGCCAGCCGGCTCGGTGCCCAAAGCACCCCCAGCTTCCTGATCGAGGGGGCCCTGCTGAGCGGCGCCTACCCGGTGGATCTGTTCCGGCACGTACTGGACTCGATATACAGGGCGAAGACGGCACCGAGGTGAGCGGACTTCATCCTCCCCCGACGACCGAAAGGAACACGTCGTACAGCGCGTGCGTCCACGCCGTGATCCCGAAGCCACGCAACAAGTAAAGCCCGCTGAAAAGCACCCCGGCGATGAATCGGAAGGTGAAGGACTGGAGGCTCCACAGATCACCGTAGGGACCCACATAGTGGAACGCGGAGAAGATCAGCGCTCCGAGCACCACGGCGAGGATGTTCGACGCACCCGGGAGCCAGCCGAACAGTTTGCGGGCCAGGTACGCGAGCCCGGAGACCAGGATGACGCGAAAGAGGAGCTCCTCGTAGATCCCCGCGCCGAGCGAGAGCATGACCTGGGTACCGAACCCGAACTGCTGGAGGCCACCCATGGCGAGTGGCGCGGGCCCGCGCAGGAGCAGCCCGGTGAGAACCCCGGCCACCCCTCCGAATACCACCGCGAGCCCCACGGATTCACCGAGCATCCTGGCGAACACGCTGAACCGCAGGGAGCCGCTGGTCTTGCGGTCGCGCCAGATGAGATACCCGCCGGCCGCGCCGAGCAGCAGGTCGAAGGCCAGGAGGCCACGGGCGCCCCCGAGGGTGAGGAAGAGCGACTTGAGGAGGACATCGGCGCCGTTGCGGACCCCCGCGACGGCGCCTCCGCCGTAGAGATAGGCAAGCGACTCATAGGCAACGAGGAGGGGGACTGCGAAGAGGATCGAATACCGCGCCGAGCGACTGAGCTGCCAGTAGTTCATTGGTGCGGGAGCGCCCGGTCGATGGCGGCGAGACACCCATCCAGTCCCCGCACGGTGTGATCACCCATGTGCCCGATACGGAAGGTGCGGTCACGCAGTTTCCCGTAACCGGCGCCGATGACGTAACCCTCACGCTCCACGCCTGCCGCGATCTCGCGGCCGGTGGCGCCCTCGGGCACCGTCACCGCGGTGACGGTGTCGGACCGCTCCCCCGTCGGAGCGAGGATGCCGTACCCGGGGTGGTCCGCGACCCAATTGCGGACCCGGGCCGCCATCGCGGAGTGCCGGGACCAGCGCGCCTCGATCCCTTCGGCACTGACGGCGGTGAGCTGGGCCTCGAGCGCGTAGAGCAGTGAGATGGCCGGGGTGTTGGGGGTCTGGTCCTTCCGGGCGAACACGTCGAACTCGACCAGGTCGAAATAGAGACCCCGACCACCGGCGCTCCGGGCCTGCGCCAGGAAGGACTCCGAGGCGACTGCGAACGCCAGTCCCGGCGGGAGCGCCAGGGCCTTCTGCGAACCGGTGAAGACATAGTCCATTTCCCAGGCATCGGACTCGAGCGGGGTACCGGCCACGCCGGTGACGCTGTCGACCAGGCACATCGCCCCGTGCCGGCGCGTGAGGTCCTGCACCGCCCGCACGTCGGTGAGCGCCCCGGTCGAGGTCTCGGAGTGGACCACCGTGAGGGCCGCGAACGATCCGGCGCGGAGCTTGGCCTCGACCTGCTCCAGCGGAACGGTCTCGCCGAGCGGCACCTCGAGCACCTCGACCGTGCGGCCACAGGCGCGCGCCACCTGGGCGAATCGCTCGGAGAAGGCGCCGTTCACCATAGCCAGGATCGCCCCCGCGGGCGCGCACCGGACCCCGGCCTCCATCAAGCCGGTGGCCGAGGAGGAACTGATCAGCACCGGACGGGCGGTCCGGAAGACCCGCTTGAGACCGACCTGTATCCCCGCGAAGAGACGTTCGAACGCCTCTCCGCGGTGGGGGATCATGGGGCGGGTCATCGCCGCGAGGACATCCGGGCGGACCTCGGTGGGGCCAGGCAGGAAGAAGCGGCCTTCCTCAAGCAGTTGGGTCACGGAAGCACCAATCGGTGGAGTTCATCGAACGACGTGATCAAATGGTCGGCGCCTCGCACCACGGCGTCTCGACGCACGAAGCCGGTGAAGGCGGCGAAAGTGGCGCCGATGCCCCGGATGGCAAGATCGGTGACACCATCGCCGACGGCGAGCACCGGCTCGGGGAGCCTGAGGCGCTGGACCACCACCGACTTGCCCGCACTGGTGGCCAGCGGGCTCGTCGTGTCCCAACCGACGTAGTTCCCCTCGGCGTCGGTCGCAATGCTCACGGCGTGCACCGCTTCGCCGGCCACCCCGAGCCACGCCGCGAACGGCTCGATCGCCTCGCGCAATCCGCCGCTGACGATCTGCAGCGTGACCCCCGCCGCCGCCAGCTTGGCGATCGTCTCCCGTGCACCCGTCGCGTGGTGGACGCGGTACGCCAAGGCGAGCGCGGCGAGTTCTCCAGCCGATGGCCGGACCGCATCCATCCGGAGGCCGTATACCGCCTCGAGACTCAAAAGGCCCGTCATCGCCTGGGCGGTGAGCTCCACGCTCCTCGCCGCGCATTCGGGGCCCCGCCGTTCCGCCAGCCAATCGATCCCCTCGATCCCCGACAGGGTCGAATCGACGTCGAGCACGACGCTCCGGAATCGGCTCACGGGGCCCCGGCAAGCCGCGCGAAACTGCGACGGACGCCCGGATCGGTGACCGATACCGGGAACGTCACATGCCCAGGAAGGAGACGATCGTGGCCGACCGGACGTCGGGGAGTTCGAGCAGCTTGCGGCGGAGTTCCTGACCCACCGGATCATCGACCGAGATCGCCGCCATCGCCTCGCCCCCCTGCCGGAGCCGCGCCTGATGGTACTCGGCGATGTTGACGCCCGCGGCAGCGAGCAGGGTGCCGACCCGGCCGATGACGCCGGGAACGTCATCATTCGTCAGGATGATCAGCGTCTGGCGGGGCGCGATGTCGACCCGGAAGCCCTCGATCCGGGTCAGCCGTGGGGTGGCACCCTCCGGGGCCATCCCGGCGACCGTGACCGATTGCGTCCCTCCACCGACCGTGACCTCGATCGCGGCCGGATGTTCGACGTCGGCCAGGTCGCCGACGCCGATCTCGAGTCCCCGCGTCTCGGCCATGGAACGGGCGTTGATGAGGTTGAGCCGCTCGGTCCGGACCACCCCTTCGAGGGCGCCGAGCGCCGCGGCGGCAAGGAAGGCGTTGCGTCCGCCGGTGAGCTCGACCCCGAGCCGGACGCTGAGCCGACCGATCATCTTGACCCCCTTGTCCGCAAGGAGCGCCCGGGCCAGCGCCGCCAGTTGCCGCGTCGATTGGAGCGCCGGGAGCAGCTCGCTCCAGCGCGCACCGTCGAGGGAGGCGGCATTGATGGACCGTCCGAACTCCTCGTGGAGGAGCGCGTCCCGCACCGCGGTGCAGGCGTCGACCGCGACGTTCCGCTGAGCCTCCGCGGTCGAGGCCGCCAGGTGCGGCGTCAACATCACGTTGGGCGCCCGGCGCAGTGGATGGTCGGCAGGGAGCGGCTCCACATCGTACACGTCGAGGACCGCGCCACCGATCCGCTCCGCCGCGAGCGCCTCGATCAGCGCGTCCTGATCGACGATCCCACCCCGCGCCAGATTCACCACGATGGAGGTCGGGGAGAGTCGTGCCAGCTCCTTCCGACCGATGAGGCCACGGGTCTCGTCGGTAAGCGGGGTGTGGACGGTGAGGATGTCAGCCGAGTCGAGCAGGCTGTCGAGCGAGGTGACCCGCTGGATCTGGAGCCCCTGCAGGCGGGCGTCGCCGACGTAGGGGTCGTACCCGATCACCCGCATACCGAACGCCCGGGCCCGGAGCGCCACTTCTCCCCCGATGGGACCGAGCCCCACGACCCCGAGCGTCCGACCATGCAGCTCGCGACCGAGGACCTTGCCACGCTCCCATTTCCCCGCCTTCATCGACGCGTCGGCCGCGGGGAGGTGCCTGAGAAGCGAGATGACCGCCCCGAAGAACAACTCCGCCACCGCGATGGCATTGCCGGAGGGGGCGTTGATCACGGCCACGCCGAGCGCCGTCGCGGAGGAGAGCGCGATGTTGTCGATCCCCACACCGGCGCGCCCGACCACCTTGAGCCGGGTACCGCGGCGGAGCACTTCTTCCGAGATCTTCGTGGCACTCCGCACGATGACCGCGTCATAGTCGGCGATCCGTTCGAGCAGCTGGGCCGGTGGCAGCGTGGGGACCTCGTCGACCTGGAGCTGAGGTTCGGCCTGCAGGAGTTCGACTCCGTCCCGATCGATACCGTCGGTAACGAGGATGCGGAACACCCGTGCGGCATCACGCGGAGCCTCGGTGGCGGCGGGAGCGGCGGCGGGCCGACTGGTCATAGGACGGTCGTCTCGTGGGGGGAGGGGAAAGGCAATGTAGGAAAGTAGCGTGGCCGCGGGTAGCGTGCCCGTTGACGCCACCGCCCCGTCTCTCGACCTTTGGGCGATGCCACGCACCTCCCTCGCCTACCGCAGCGCGGTCCGACTGGCCACGGCACTCCTCCCCTTGGCGACGTGGTTGAGCCCCAAGCTGTCCGAGGCGCACCGGGCGCGGGCAGGCGTCCTCGGCCGGATACGGGCCTGGGCCGCCGTGCACCGCGACCCGGCCCGGCCCCTGGTCTGGTTCCATGCCCCTTCCGTGGGCGAGGGGCTGCAGGCCGAGGCGGTCATGCGGGCGCTCAGGGCGGCGCGGCCTGAGTGGCAGGTGGCGTACACCCATTTCTCGAGCTCGGCGGTGGATCTGGCCCGCCGGGTCCCCGCCGACGTCGCCGACTACCTCCCCTACGACACCCCCGAAGCGGCAGAGGCGCTGCTCGACATCCTACGCCCGGCTGCGCTGGTGTTCACCAAGCTCGACCTCTGGCCGGAACTCGCGACCCGCGCCGCCGCGCGCGGAGTGAGGGTCGTCCTCGTGGCTGCGACGGTCCGTCCCGGGAGCGGTCGGCTCGGATGGCCCGCGCGAGCGCTCCTCGCCCCCGGCTACGGGGCGCTCAGCGCCGCAGCGGCGGTCGACCACGCCGATGCGGTGCGGCTCAGCACGCTGGGGGCGCCTCCAGGCGTCATCTCGATCGAAGGGGATCCGCGCTATGACAGTGTCGCAGCCAAGGTGGCGGCGGTCGCACCGGGCGACCCGCTCATACGCCTCGGCGACGGGGCAGCGACATTGGTCGCCGGCTCCACCTGGGAGGACGACGAGGAGATCCTGCTCGAGGCGTTCGTGCGGGTCCGTGCCGAGCACCCCGCCGCACGCTTCATCCTGGTGCCGCACGAGCCTTCGGCGACGCACCTGGCCAAGCTGGACGAACTCGTTGGCCGGCTTCCCCTCCCGGTGGCGGTCCGGCTGTCGGCGACCACCGGGCCGGCACCGTTGATCGTCGTCGACTCGGTCGGGGTGCTGGCGACGCTGTATGGCGCGGGGACGATGGCGTACGTCGGTGGAGGATTCCGTCGGGCCGGCCTCCATTCAGTGCTCGAACCGGCGGCGTGGGGGGTGCCGGTGGCGATGGGGCCCCGGTGGCCCGAAAGCCGCGATGCGTCCCTGCTTCGCGAGGCGGGAGCAGCGGTGGGATTGCCTGAGCGGGTCGGCCTGAACGACCCGATCGCGGCAATGCACCAGGTTTGGCGAGGGTGGCTCACCGACCTGGAGGGTCGGCGCGCCGCGGGGCAGCGGGCGCGCCAAGTGGTCGATGCGGGACTGGGAGGGAGTGCGCGGTGCGCGGCCGTGGTGGTGAAGGCGGTCGAACGGTAAGGGCAATGGCAAGGAGGCGCGAAGGACAAAGGCCAAAGGATCTGCTCCTTTGGCCTTCGACTTTCCCGCCTCTTTACCCTTACCCTTGCCCTTTTACGGGCTTGGTGGCGCATCCACCACAACACCTTCGAACGTCACCGACCGCGGCACGAATATGCCGAACGTGGCGAGGGTGATGATGCCGTCGAAGATCGAGGTGCGGGTCTTGATCCGGATGTTCGCCACACTCTTGCCGCCGACCAGCTGGGCGGAGAGGATCTTCTTGAGCGAGGGCTGGTTGACGGGCAGGAGGCCCCACGCCGCCCAGAGCGCCTTGGCGCGCACGGCGAACGCGGTGCCCTGCGGGGCCGCCACGCCGTCGGTCGCCAGGGTGGCCGGGACACCGAGGGTGGTGGCATCGAAGGTCTGGGCGCAGGCGGCCGCCCCAAGGATCAGGGCGGCCAGCGCGGTGGTACGAAGAGGGCGTCGCAAGAGGGTCAGATCCCCGGAACGACCGGGATATTGAAGTTGAATCCGAGGCCGACCGAAAAGACCTTGGACTTCACTTCGGTGGCCCCGACATCGTAGGTGATCTGATCGTAAGCGAACCGCCCGTTGATCCCGCCGACGAGCCCGAGGTTGACGCCCGCGCTGATCCCGAAATTGGTCTGCGAGTCGTCGACGTTCCCCGAGGTGCGGGTGTACTGCATGCGCGGCGCGATCCACGGCTTGATCGACAGGCCCGGCGTCGGGACGTTCAGGGCGATGCCGAGGCCCACCGGGATGTTGACGTTCTTCCGGTCGAGGCCGGGCCCGAAGAAGTCCTTGTCCTGCCAGTACCCGAGGCCGAGCTGGGCGTTGACGCTGATCGGGATCAGCGGGCCGCCGAAGACCTTGAGGTTGGCGGTGGCGCCGACCGAGGACTGGTTGTCGCCGGTCTCGGGATTGAGCGAGGCGTAGGTCGCGGTGACCCCGAGCGGCCCGAGGGCCAGCCCGCCGGTAAGCCCGAGGGTCTTGGCCTTGGCGCTGCCAGGATCGACCGACACGAAGCCGTAGTCGGCGTTCAGCGAGATGCCGCTGGTCACGCCCGAGTTGTATACGGGAAGCCCGAGGACCTGGGCCCGAGCGGGGGCGGCGGCAAGGACGAGGGCGGCAATGGCGGTCATAGCGGTACGGCGCATGATGCCTCCAAAGAAGTTGGTCCGGCGGGAAACGTCACCGGCGCGCCGCAAGCTAGTGCGAGCGCGCCGGCGAAGTCAATTCAGGGATGATTCAGCGAAGCCAGGCGAACGAGATCGCGACGCCGTCCATGTCGCCGAGCGCGCCGGAAACGCGCAGGTCGAGCTGGCGATTGACACGGATGTCGGCGCCGATGCCGACCGAGAAGAGGACATCGCTGAACCCGGAGCCGAACACCGGCGTGAGCACCGGCTGGAAGTACGGGACGAAACTGGTCGCGCTCCCTTCCAGGTCGATACGGCGACCGAGCGAGATGCCGACCGGGAGATGGAGAGTGTTGGCCTGGTCGATCAGCACGGCACCGGCGCCGAGGGTGAAGGCCCCGTCGAGCGGGAAGCTTTCGCTGTGGGTGATGACTCGCGTGCGGCCATCGACGCCCAGGAGGATCGCGGTTGGGCCACCGTTGATGTCCCAGAAGCCACCGCGGAACCCGAGATCCCACGTCTTCTGCCCGATCTTGTAGAAGCCCTCGAGCGCCAGGCCGTTGCCCGGATCGGAGAGCGACAGGCCAAGCTCCGAATTCGTGAAGGCCCGGTAGGGTGCGGCGAATACGGGGGTACCAGTGGACTGCGCGGCGGCCGAGGCCGGCGCCAGCAGGACTGCGATCAGCACGAGATTACGCATCGGTCTTGTTCTCCTGAACGTGTTCGGCCACGACGCGGACGCGATCGTGGACGACCTGAAGGAACCCACCGCGGAGTTGGAAGCGACGGGTACGGTCTCCCTGGCGGACGACAAGTTCGCCCTCGCCAAGGAGGGTCATCATCGGCGCGTGGCGCGACAGCACGCCGAGCGAGCCGTCATAGGCCGGCACGGTCACCGCGTCGGCCTCCCCATCAAAGATCGCCGACTCCGGCGAAATCACCGTGACGTGCATCACGCCGAGGCCAGCTTCTTGGCCTTCTCCACGGCCTCGGCGATGTCGCCAACCATGTAGAACGCCTGCTCCGGGAGATGGTCGAACTCACCGGCAAGCACCCGCTCGAACGACTCGATGGTGTCGGCGAGCTTGACGTACTTGCCCGGGAAGCCGGTGAACTGCTCGGCCACGAAGAAGGGCTGCGAGAGGAAGCGCTGCACGCGGCGCGCGCGGGACACGACCAGCTTGTCCTCTTCCGAGAGCTCGTCCATACCCAGGATCGCGATGATGTCCTGGAGCCCCTTATACCGCTGCAGGATGCGCTGCACCCCGATAGCCACATCGTAGTGCCGCTGGCCGAGGTACTGCGCGTCCAGGATGCGGCTGGAGCTGTCGAGCGGGTCGACGGCAGGGTAGATGCCGAGCTCGGAGATGGCGCGGCTGAGGACGACCTGCGCGTCGAGGTGAGCGAAGGCGGTGGCCGGGGCCGGGTCGGTCAGGTCGTCGGCGGGCACGTAGATGGCCTGCACCGAGGTGATCGAGCCCTTGTTGGTCGATGTGATGCGTTCCTGCAGGTCGCCCATCTCGGTGGCCAGGGTGGGCTGGTACCCGACGGCGCTCGGCATGCGCCCCAGGAGGGCCGAGACCTCGGACCCCGCCTGGGTGAAGCGGAAGATGTTGTCGATGAACAGGAGCACGTCCTGGTTCTCGACGTCGCGGAAGTACTCGGCGATGGTGAGGCCCGAGAGCCCGACGCGGAGGCGGGCGCCCGGCGGCTCGTTCATCTGGCCGTACACGAGCGCGGTGCTCTTGATGACGCCGCTCTCGCTCATTTCCTGATACAGGTCGTTCCCCTCGCGGGTCCGCTCGCCGACGCCACAGAACACGGACTTGCCACCGTGGCCCTTCTGCACGTTGTTGATCAGTTCCATGATGACGACCGTTTTGCCGACGCCGGCGCCGCCGAAGAGGCCGATCTTGCCGCCTTTCACGAACGGGGCGATCAGGTCGATGACCTTGATGCCGGTCTCGAACACCTCGGTCTTGGGCTGGAGGTCGGTGAACTTCGGGGTCTCGCGGTGGATCGGCCAGCGCGGCGCGGAGGCGGGGATCGGGGCGCCTCCGTCCACCGGCTCGCCCAGAACGTTCAGGATGCGGCCGAGGGGGACGTCGCCCACCGGCACCGAGATCGGCGCCCCGGTGTCGATGACGTCCATCCCGCGCACCACGCCGTCGGTGGTGCTCATCGCCACCGCGCGGACCTGGTTCTGCCCGATGTGCTGCTGCACCTCGGCCACGAGCCGCACCGGCACCGCGCCGGTCGAATTCTCAAGGAAGAGGGCGTTGTAGATCTCGGGCAGGTGGCCGGGCTCGAACTCGACGTCGAGGACGGGACCGATGACCTGGATGACCTTGCCGATCTGCTGCGTCTCTGTCGCCATGTTATTCCCTATGATTGTTGTGGCGGGGCTTGCCCCGCCGCTACCTAGTCCTGCAACGCCGCGGCGCCGCCGACGATCTCGCTGATCTCCTGCGTGATCGCCGCCTGCCGCAGGCGGTTGTACGTGCGCTTGAGCGTGTGGATGATGTCACCCGCGTTGTCGGTCGCGTTCTTCATCGCCGTCCGGCGGGCGCCATGCTCGGCCGCCGCAGTCTCGACCAGACCACGGTAGACGGCATTCCGGACGTAGAGCGGGAGCAGCGACGAGAGGATCGCGTCGGCTCCCGGCTTGAGCAGATAATCGGGACGCACACCCGTCGTGGCGGGCGCCTCGACCGGCAGGATGCGCCGGATCGTCGGCGGGGTGCTGATGGCGCTCTGGAACTTGGCACACACCAGTTCCACGCTGGCCAAGGCCCCCCGCTCGAACGCCGCCATCAGGTCCGCCACGAGCTCCGCCGCGTGTTCCACGGTGGGCTTGTCACCGATGTCGGTGCGCTGCACCGCGGGCACCCGGCCGACGTACTTGAAGTAGCCGATCCCCTTCTTGCCTACCGCGTGGAGCTCCACCGTGTACCCCGCGGCCTCGAGCTCCTCGATGCGCTTGCGTGCTTCCTTGATCAGCCCGGAGTTGAAGCCGCCGGCGAGACCACGGTTGGAGGTGACGAGGAGGATCGCGGCGCGGGTCGGTCCCCCTTGGGCCGGCGCGGCCGGACGCCGGAGCAGCGGGAACGACTCCGCCAGCTCCGCCGTGTACAGATCGGCGATCACCGCCGCGAGCGCTTCGGCGTAGGGCCGCGCGGCCACCACGCGGTCCTGCGCCCGCTTCAGCTTGGATGTGGAGACCAGCTCCATCGTCCGGGTGATCTTCCGGGTGTTCTGGACCGACTTGATCCGACCCCGGAGCGCCTTGGTCTGCGCCATCTCAGGCGGCCCGGAACAGCGGCTTGAACGACGCCACCGCTGCCTTGAGCTGGGCGCTGAGCGCGTCGTCGAGCGCCTTCTTGGTGCGGATCCCCTCGAGGAGGGCCGGCTGCGCCGACTCGAGCCACGCAAGGAAGTCCGACTCCCACTTCCGGATGTACTTCACGTCGACATCGTCGAGATGGCCGTTGGTGACGACCCAGATGATGGCGACCTGCTTCTCGACCGGCACCGGCGAGTACTGCGGCTGCTTCAGGATCTCGACCAGACGGGCGCCGCGGGCGAGCTGCTTCTGGGTGGCGGCGTCGAGCTCGGAGCCGAACTGGGCGAACGCCTCGAGCTCGCGGTACTGCGCCAGCGAGAGGCGGAGCGGACCGGCCACCTGCTTCATCGCCTTGATCTGCGCGTTGCCGCCGACGCGGCTCACCGAGATACCGGCGTCCACCGCGGGGCGGACGTTCGAATAGAACAGGTCGGTGGTGAGGAAGATCTGCCCGTCGGTGATCGAGATGACGTTGGTCGGGATGTACGCCGAGACGTCGCCGGCCTGGGTCTCGATGATCGGCAGGGCCGTGAGCGATCCGCCCGGCTTCTTGATGCGCGGGTCGAACTTCACGACGTTGGCGTCCTCGGAGATCTTGGCGGCGCGCTCGAGCAGGCGGCTGTGGAGGTAGAACACGTCGCCCGGGTAGGCTTCGCGCCCCGGGGGGCGGCGCAGGATGAGCGAGAGCTGACGATATGCCGCGGCCTGCTTCGACAGGTCGTCGTACACGCAGAGCGTGGCCTTCCCCTCCTCATACATGAAGTACTCGGCGATGGCACAGCCGGTGTACGGGGAGATGAACTGGAGCGGCGCCGGATCGGCCGCGGAGGCGACGACGATGACCGTGTACTCGAGGGCGCCGGCGGTCCGGAGCTTCTCCACCACCGCGGCGACCGTCGAACGCTTCTGGCCGATGGCGACGTAGACGCAGACGACGCCCTGGCCCTTCTGGTTGATGATCGTGTCGATGCCGATGGCGGTCTTGCCGGTGCCGCGGTCGCCGATGATCAGCTCGCGCTGGCCGCGACCGATCGGGATCATCGCATCGATCGACTTGATGCCGGTCTGCATCGGCTCCTTCACCGGCTGACGGACGATGATGCCGGGGGCGATCATCTCCACCAGGCGGGTACCGGTCGCCTTGATCGGGCCCTTGCCATCGACGGGACGCCCAAGGGCGTCCACAACACGGCCCAGCATCGCCGGACCCACCGGGACGTCGAGCACTCGGCCGGTGCAACGGACCTCGTCGCCTTCCTTGAGCTTGAGGTAGTCGCCCATGACAGCCGCACCCACACTGTCGGCCTCGAGGTTCAGCACCAACCCGGAGACCACTTCACCCGTCTCGGTGGCGGTGAATTCGAGCAGCTCGCCCGACATCGCGCCGGCCAGCCCGTAGATCCGCGCCACTCCGTCCTTCACTTCGAGGACCGTGCCGACATCGCGCGCATCGGACTGACCGAGGCTCGCAGCCGCGATCTCCTTGAGGAGGACATCCTTCAGTTCGCCGGGACGGAGGGTCGATTCGCTGGCCATGGTGCTCCCACAAACGGTGGTCGGATCAGGATGAACTACAGCTTGTGAAATTTATCACAAAACCGGTCGTAAGCAAGCCAGCCATTTTAGCCTGATGGACGGGAGGCGGCTAGCCGGATGGGCGGATGGGCGGATGAGCGGATGAGCGGATGAGCATCGGGGACGGCGCCGGACGTCACAAGGTGTCATCCCGAGCCTTGTCCTGAGCGCAGGGAAGGAAGAGCGAGGGATCTTGCACGCCGTCCCCCGTTGCCCGTGATCACGGGGACAGAGCATCGTCGAGTAGATCCTTCGCTCCGCTCAGGATGACTCCGGTGTAGCTGCGCCTCCGTCCTACACTTGGCCCACCGGCCCACCGGCCCACTGGCCCACTGGCCGCCTACACCCGACTCCTGGTCCGCCCCCCGCGAGCGAACGCCACCAGCACCCCTCGCGGCCCGAGCTCGGCGATGCCCCGATTGCCGGTGCCGGCCACTCGGCGCGCGGTCGATCCGAGATGGCTGGCCGACGCGAAGCCGAGCAGGCGGGCGGCGGTCGTGGCGGTGCACCCGGGATTCTGGAGGAGATGCGCGGCGGTGGCGACCCGGGCGAGGTCGATCACCCGCTTGAGGTTGGGCGCCGCTTCGAGCGCGAACTCGCGCGAGAGGTGTTCACGGCTCATCCCGAGCTTCCGAGCGAGGACTCCTGCTCGCACCGGTGCGTGCGCGACCGAGAGGATCAGGTCCCACACCTCCCGCTGCAGCTCGGTCCGCAGGCGCAGGAGTCGCGGCGCATCGGCGAGCGCCCGACGGCGCTGCGCCGTCGCCCCCGACCGGACCACCAGGTCGCCGAGCATGAGGTCATCCAGCCCTTCCACGGCCACCGGCGCGCGCAGCAGGGTGGCCACGGCGTACAGCAATTCGCCGTCGTCGGGGCGGAAGGTGGCGTAACAGATGATCGGGACGGCGGGGAAATCCTGGGCCAGCGCCGTGAGGGCGGCGACCGTCGCGACCCGGGGGCTCGCCACCACGGCATCGGCGAGGCGGCGGGCGAGCACGGCCCGGATCTGGTCGACGCTCCGGCAGACCACGACCCGCCCCGCACCGCGCGGCAGGGCGCGCCGGAGCGCCGCCAGGGCCGCTCGGCCATCGGTCAGCGCCGCGACCGCAGGCATCTCAGTCGGTGGTGGGTTCGGAAGGCGCGGGGAGGTCGGCTGGACCCGGGGTCGCGACCGGCTCGCGCGGCTCCTTGGGAGAGGACCGTCCCCGCCCGACGGCCACGAGGGTGCGCGTCATCTCGCCGGCTCGGCGAAGTACCCCCCGGGCATTGTCGTAGCTCAGCTTCTCGAGCGCCCCTTCGAGGGTCACCCAGATGTAGTCGGTGATGCCCTCATCGAGCTGCGGCCGGGGGTCACCCTCCTTCGACTCCATCAGGAAGAAGTGGCAGAACTTGTGGATCGCCTTGCCACGGAACCTGAAGTGCCAGTCGATGATCCGGATCGGGCCGGAGATCTCCACCACCTCGAGCCCGGTCTCTTCCCTCGTTTCGCGCAGCGCCGCGCCAGCCGGGGTCTCTCCATCCTCCAGATGGCCCTTGGGAAAGCCCCAGTTCCGGTAGCAATCCTTGATCAGCAGGAAGCGGAAACCCTCCGGCGTCTGCCGGAAGACGATCCCGCCGGCGGAGACCTCTCGGATGGGCTTGCGTTTGCGGGTCATGGGTCGTGGGTCAGGGGTCATGGGTCGAACGTCGGCGGTGGACCGCGGGTCGAAGCTCGGCCCACGACTCACGACCCACGACTAGAACACCGAGAACTTGAAATACTTCCGCGGATTGACCTGGATGTCGGCGATCAGCTTCCGCAGTTCGACGATGGTGGCCGTGGTCTCGCGGTACAGGGTCGAATCGGACGAGAGCATGCCGAGGGTGCCGCGGCCGGCGGCGAGGCGGGCCATCACGGAATCGGCCCCTTCGAGGACGGTGACGAGATTGGCCTCGTGCTCACGGACCCGGGCCATCACGGCCTGGAGGTCCTGCGCGGTCGAATCGAGCGACCCTGACGCGGAGCGGGAGTTCTCGAGGATCGCCTGCAGGTTGCCGTTGGCGGTGGCGCTGTCGAGCCGACCCATCAGGGTGCGCGCATCGCGCGACGCGCCGGCCAGGGCCGAGGAGGCGTTCTGCACATCCCCGGTGACCAGGTCGAGCCGGCCGGTGGTGCGGCGGGTGAAATCGTTGAGCTGGCCGACCACGCGGGAGAAGTCCTGGATGCTCTGCCGCATCTCCAGGACGGTGTTGGAGTCGAACGCCTGGCCCACGCGATCGGTGAGCGAGGCGATGTCGCTCGCGATGCGGCTGGCCTGCGCGGTGAGCTGGCCGATATCGGGCAGGGTGGCGCCGGGCCACACCAGGCCGGGCTTGGTGGCCTCGGCCAGCATCACCCGGATATTGGGATCATCCTGCGGGTCGTCGCGCGAGGTGACGGTCAGCGCCCATTCGCCGAACAGGCTCGCGCTGGCGGCCACCGCGGCGGGACGCCGGGGGATCTGCACCCCTTCATAGAGCTTGAGGTCGGTCTCGACCCAGCCGTCGGGAGCGAGTCGGATCGCCTCGACCCGGCCGACGCGGACGCCGCGGAGCGTCACCGGGGCGCCCACCTTGAGGCCGCCGACCGTGCGGAAGCGCGCCGCCACAAGTTCCTCGGTGGCGCCCAGGCGCGTCTCGGAGAGCCAGAGCGCGCCGGCCACGACCACGGCCAGCGCCACCAGCACCACGAGGCCCACCACGAATTCGTTCGCGCGCTTCACGTCCGGGCCGCCTCCGCGGGCGCCTCGTCGGGGCGCCCTTCGATGAACTGGCGCACGACGGGATCGTCGGTCGCCTGGATCTCCGCTACGGTCCCCACCTGCCGGATGGTCCCTTCGTAGAGCATCGCGATCCGGTCGCCGACGGTGTACGCGCTCCGCATGTCGTGGGTCACGATCACGCTGGTGACGCCGAGTTCACGGGCGGTGCGCGCCATGAGTTTGTCGATCACGGCGCTGGTCACCGGGTCGAGCCCGGTGGTGGGCTCATCGTAGAGAATGTAGCGGGGCTTGAGCGCGATGGCCCGTGCGATCCCCACCCGCTTCCGCATCCCCCCCGAGAGCTCGGCCGGGAAGCGCTCCTCGGTCCCGACGAGGTCCACCAGCCGGAGACTCTCCCGCACCCGCTCCGCCTGCTCCGCTTCCTCGATACCCCGCCGCACCAACCCCAGCCGGATGTTTCCGGCCACGGTCATCGAATCGAACAGGGCGGAGAACTGAAAGACGTAGCCGATCCGCGCACGCAGCGCGACGAGCCCCCGAGGATCCTGATCCTTGACCACCATCCCGTCGACCGCGACCTCACCGGCGTCGGGTCGGAGCAGGCCGGCGATGAGCTTGAGCGAGACGCTCTTTCCGGTGCCCGAGAAGCCGATCAAGACCGTGGTCTGGCCGTCGGGGATGTCGAGCGTCACTCCGCTGAGCACCTGCTTGGGGCCGAAGGCCTTGTGGACGTCGCGAAACGAGATCATGGGCGCCTCACAGAAGCACCACGGCCCAGAAGGCGTCGAGCACCAGGATCGCGCAGCAGCCCCACACCACCGCCGTCGTCGTCGCCCGACCGACGCCCTCGGCGCCGCCGCCGCTCTTCAGTCCGCAGATCGCGCCGAGGAGGGTCACCGCCGTGCCGAATGAGGCCGACTTCAGCAGGCCGAACCAGACATCCTTGAAGACGTAGAACTGCTTGAGCCCCTTCACGAACTCCTGGGTGGAAAGGTCGAGCAGGTTGATCGCCGTGATCCACCCCGACACCAAGCCCAGGGCGATCGCGAGTGCCGTGACCACCGGGAACATCAGGGTGCCGGCCACCACGCGCGGCACCACCAGGTAGCTGTTGGGGTCGTACGCGAGGGTCTCGAGCGCGTCGACCTGTTCGGTGACCCGCATCGTGCCGATCTCGGCGGCGATGTTGGCCCCGACCCGCCCCGCGAGCGCCAGGCCGGTGAGCACCGGCCCGAGCTCCATCATGATGGTCTTGCCGACCAGCGCGCCCACGAAGTAGAGTGGCACCGCGCCGGTGAAGGTGTAGCTCGACAGGAGCGCGAGGACGATGCCGGTGAAGGTGGCGATGAAGAGCGCGATGGGGACGCTGTCCACGCCAAGGCGACGCATCTGCCCCGCAGTCAGCGGAAGCCAGGTGCGAAAGTCAGCGACCGCTCGGGCGGCGGTGAGGGTCCCGTGTCCGACGCGCGCGATCGGCCGGTCGAGCGACGGGAACAGCGGAAGTGCAGGCACGGCTTGAAGTTACGGATTAGGCGGCAAGGCGGCAAGCGTCCCCTCCCCTTCCCCTCCCCTTGTCAGGGGAGGGGACCACACATGATGAACCCCCTTGTGTCTTGCCCGCGCCGTAAGTTGCGGGGGGGAGGAGCCCGTCACCCTCTGGGGCAGGAGCCCGTGGGAGAGCAAGGGCCCTCCTCGCCTAGGTCCGCCGAGCCCGTACAGTTGCCCG
>JBDSIR010000154.1:0-2841 GCA_039917855.1 Gemmatimonadales bacterium
CGCCAGCGGCGACGGATCACATCGTCACCATCTCGTCCGACAGCCGGACCCTGACCTTCAAGCTCGGCGGAGACGCCAGGATCGACCTCGCGCTGACCGGCGGCAGGGTCCTGATCGATGCTCACCAGGTGGGACGCTACGCCCCCGGTGGCGCCCTCGAAGGGGCGTGGCAGGACCTCCTCGCCGACCTGGCGCGGGTACCTACTCCCCTCGCGGTGCTTCGGGCCCGTGCCTGGGCGCCGGTCGGCCTTACCGGTGAAGAGGCATCCGCGGCGCTCGAGCTCCGTCGCCGCCTGGTCGGGATCGCCGCGTCGCCGGCGAACACCCCCGAACCCCGGGCCATCCCCGCGGCGGCGGCCGGGGGCCTCACGATCGACCTGCGCAGTTTCGATGACCTCGCCGGGCTCGAACCCACCCTCTGGCGCGCGAGCCAGCTTTCTGGGACGGATCTCCGCCTCACGGTGCCCGATGGCCACGCCTTCACGGGGCACTACAGCGTCGGCACCGGCGAGGAACTCGAGGGCCACCTGCTGGTCTTCCACGGCGACATCGACATCTTCGGCACCGTCCGCGGCAACGTGGTGTCGGTCGATGGCGACATCGTGGTCCATCCCGGCGCGGCGGTGACGGGAAGCGTGCTCGCGATCGGTGGCCGAGTGCGTGATGAAGGGGGCGACATCCGCGGCGCCTCCCTCACGCTGAGCGACCCCGAGACCGCCGTCACCGCACCGATCGCCCGCGCCACCGACGGATGGAGCACCGCGCTCCGCCGCGGGGCCGGCCTCGCCGGAGTGTTCATCACCCTGATCCTCATGGGCGCGGGGCTGGTGGCATTCGCCAAGCCCCAGCTTGAGATCGTGGCCGATACCGTGAGCCATTCGTTCGGCCGGGCCTTCCTCGCCGGACTCCTCGGTCAGATCCTCGTCATCCCGACATTCGGAATGATCCTCGTCGGTCTCGCGCTCACCGTTGTCGGGATCCTGCTGGTGCCTTTCGCGGTCGCGGTCTATGCCCTCCTCGCAGTGGTGACCCTCCTCGGCGGCTTCCTCGCGGTGGCGCACGCGATGGGCGAGGTCCGGGCCCGGCGGCGGATGGCGGTCGGCGCCATCGGGGTCGCGACGAACAGCTACGCGTACGTGACCGTAGGACTTCTCGCCTCCCTGGCGCTCTGGGTGGTATGGATCGCGTTCGGGTGGGTGCCGGTGGCGGGATGGCTCATCGAAGTCGCGGCCCTGTTGGTGACCTGGATCCTCGCCACGGTCGGCTTCGGTGCAGCGCTCCTCAGCCGACTCGGACTCAAAGCGGCCTTTGCAGGGCGCTTCATTTCCCCCGAGACGCTCACCGACGAGTATCTCTGGGCGACACCGCAGTTCGGCGTCCCCGCCATCCAGCGGCCCGCCAAGAGCCAAGTCCCGCCGTCGCGGACGCCTCCGCCGATGCCATGACGTACGGGGTCATGGGTCGTGGGTCGTGGGTCGTGGTAGGGCTGGCGCTCGTCGCGGCTGGACTGAACGCGCAGTCGATGCGCACATTCACCGCGTCGCGGAAGGTGGAGGCGATGCCGCTGCTCACCGTGGCAGTCGAGTTCGGGGCCGGGTACCTCACCATCGGCCCCGATGATTCCGGGATGCTCTACGATGCCGAGATGCGCTACGACCAGGAGCGCGCCACGCCGCAGCACCGGTACGACCCTTTACTGCACCGACTCGACCTCCGGCTTCGGCCGGTCGGCAGCGCCGGCGTCCGCGTCACCAATCGCGAGCAACTGGCACAGCGCGCCTCACTCACCCTCGCCCCATCGATCCCCCTCGCGCTCGACGTGACCCTCGGCGCCGGCGAAGGGGAGCTGGAACTCGGCGGCCTGCGTCTCCTGTCGGCCGCGGTCCATTCCGTGGCCACCCGAACGGTCATCCGCGCCTCGCGCCCGAACCTCATCGCATGCGAGACCCTCGACCTCGACGGCGGCGCCGCCGAGGTGATCACGGAACATCTCGGGAACCTGCGCTGCGCCGAGATCCGATTTGAAGGAGGCGTGGGGGAGACGACGCTCGACCTGACCGGGCGCTGGAGCTCGACCCTGCGGGTGCGCGCAAAGCAGGCGCTGGGAAACCTCCACCTGATCCTCCCGAAGGACGCCGGGGTGCGGATCGTCCTCGACCGGACGCTCACGAGCTTCGAACCGGTGGGCTTCGCTCGGGAAGGCGCCGCGTGGGCGACACCGAACTTCCGGAGCGCGCCGCGTACCATCCAGATCGACATCACGACCGCGGTGGGCGGGATCGAGGTCAGCTGGGAGTAGGGGGGTAGGCGGGTAGTGAACAATGAATGTCATCCCGAGCAGAGCGAGGGATCTTGCCGGCATCGCCAGGAGCAGGAACACTCGCTCCGGTCTTTGCTGAGTAGATCCCTCGCTCTTCCTTCGCTGCGCTCAGGACAAGGCTCGGGATGACAGACTTTGGCTTACCGCCCTACCGCCCTACCGCTTACCCGCCTAGCCCGTACTCCCCCCACCTTCGATCCACCAACCGCTTGGTCTCTTCCAGCGACTCCACCACCGGTGGGTACCCTTCCTTCCAGGTCGCGTCGATGCCGAGGCGGCCGCGGTAGAAGGGACGGGCGCCGATGAAGCCCTGTTCCTGCGCGATGATGTCGCGGCCGGGATCGAAGCGCGTGAAGATCCCCCAGATGAGGCTCGACAGGTCGTCGAGATCCACGTCTTCGCTGACCGCGGCGATCCAGCGGACGGGGCCGAGTCCATCCCACTTCACCAGGGCTTCGAGCACTTCGCGCGGCTGCTGGCCCACCTGCACCACCAGGAACCCTTCGATAAGGGCGTGCTTC
>JBDSIR010000155.1:0-15014 GCA_039917855.1 Gemmatimonadales bacterium
CGGTACGGGCACCCGCAAGGGTCGGCCCCCATTACTCTTCGTGCACCCATCTGACACACTCGGAGACTCCCCAATGGACCGCACCGCTACCGCCCACTGGACCGGCGATCTCAAGACCGGCAAGGGCTCGATCAAGCTCGGCAGCGGCGCCTTCGAAGGCGCCTACTCCTTCACCACCCGTTTCGAGGGTGCCCCCGGCACCAACCCCGAAGAGCTCCTCGGCGCCGCCCACGCCGGCTGCTTCTCGATGGACCTCTCCCACGCCCTGGCCACGGCCGGTCACCCGCCGACCTCGATCGACACCAAGTCGATCGTCCACCTGAACAAGGTCGACGGCAAGTTCTCGGTCACCGGGGTCGATCTCGAGACCCGGGGAGTGGTCCCCGGCCTTTCGGCGGCCGATTTCCAGAAGCACGCCGAGGCCTCCAAGTCGGGGTGCATCATGTCGCGGGCGCTGAGCGTGCCGATCACCCTCAAGGCGACGCTGGGGTGATCCCGGACAAGGTCGTCCTCGCCGACGTGCTGGCCAAGGTCACCGAACAGTGGCGACCGAAGGTGGTCGGCACCCTCAATGGCCAGGAAGTGAAGGTGGTCAAGTGCCAAGGGGAGTTCGTCTGGCACCACCACGACATCGAGGACGAACTCTTTCTGGTCATCAAGGGGGCCTTCCGGGTGGAGTTCCGTGACCGCGCGGTCGACCTCCACCCAGGGGAGTTCCTGATCGTCCCTCACGGGATCGAGCACCGGACCTTGGCCGCCGAGGAGGCGGAGGTGCTGATCTTCGAGCCCGCCGGGGTCAGGAACACCGGGAATGTGGAGCACCCCACCCTGACCGCCCCGTGGGGGAGCATCTCCTGAGCGCTCATCCGAATGCCGCACTCATCGAGCGCTTCTACACCGCGCTCAATAAGCGCAACGCCGAGGGAATGGTGGCGTGCTACGCCAAGGATGTGACCTTCTCCGACCCGGTCTTTCCCGGGCTCACCGGCGATCGGGCCCGGGGGATGTGGCGAATGCTCTGCGCGCGCGGCAAGGACCTCCGGATCGAATTCCGCGATATCCAGGCGGACGACCGCACCGGTTCCGCCCACTGGGAGGCGTGGTACTCGTTCAGCGCCACGGGGCGGCAGGTGCACAACGTGATCGATGCGACCTTCGCCTTCCGGGAGGGTCGCATCGCAACGCATATCGATCGGTTCGATCTCTACCGCTGGGCGCGTCAGGCGCTGGGGATGAAGGGGGTATTGCTGGGGTGGGCACCGCCGGTGCAGAACACGATCCGTCGGACCGCAGCCAAGGCGCTCGACGCTTTCCTGCGCCCTGTCGCGTGAGGGACGCTCAGGGCCTCTTGCGGTACCAGCCGTCGAACGCGATTGTCCAGGTCTTTCCCCCGTCGGTGGTCTGCCGCCAATATTGACGCACTCGGCCATCAGGCTGGGGGATCCACATCGCGCGATGGTGGGCGGTGACGCCGGGTCCGGCGGGGGCATCACCCTCGAGCACCATCGCGCCACCTTCGAACTGACCGACCAGGTGGAGGATGTCACCCCCGCTTCCGACCCAGTCCTGTTGCCAGGCACCCTTCGGTCGATCGAAGTAGTCGAAACTCTGGCCTGTCCCGCCCCGCGACCCGACCCAATGTTCGTGAATGAGGCAGCCCTGCTCCTCGGAAGTGACGTCGTTGATCCCGAGGACCGTTCCACCCGCGCTGTCGGTCACCTCCCAGGAACCGACCCAGAAGTCGAACTGCTTCTGCCTGGGTCCGTGGCATCCCTGAGGCGCCTGTTGGGCCGCGGCGCTCGTCGCGCCCAGGAAGAGAGCCGAGAGGATCAATGCCGATGCGCGGTGCATGGTCAACCTTTGCCGGAGTAGGCTTCGATGACCCTCCCCCCACGTGTCGGACCCCCGGAAAGGTTTTGATATGACCGATCGTCGCGAATTCCTCACCGCGGCCGGCGCCGCCTCCCTCGCCCTGAGCCGGGCTCCGGCCCTGATCGGACTGCGACGCGATCACGATATCGTGATCCGTGGCGGCATGCTCTTCGACGGTACTGGTGCGTCAGGCGAGCTCGCAGACATTGCGATCTCGAACGGCAGGATCATGGCTGTCGGCCGTCGGCTGTCGGCCGTCGGCTCGGACGAGATCGACGCCAAAGGGCTCGCCGTTGCACCCGGCTTCATCGACATCCATTCCCACGGCGACTCCAACCTGGCCGAAGACCCGCGCGCCGAATCGCTGATCCGTCAGGGGATCACCACGATCGTCGTCGGGGCGGATGGCGGCTCGGACGCGACCGGCGGCCCGGCCGACTCCTTCTCCGCCTACTGGGCGACCGTCGCGGGCTGGCAGCCCGCCGTGAACCTCGCATCGATGGTCGGGCTCGGCAGCATCCGCGGCCAGGTGATCGGTGAGATGGATCGCCCGGCGACCGCAGAAGAGCTTGTCCGAATGACAGCGATGGTCGACCAGGCGCTCAGCGATGGCGCTTGCGGCGCGTCGACGGGGCTGGAATACACCCCGGGCGCCTTCGCGTCGCTCGAGGAGCTCATCGCGCTTTGCCGCCCCCTCGCCCGCCGGCGCCTCCCCTACGCGACCCATATGCGGAACGAAGATGACCGGCTCCTCGACGCCATCGATGAATCGATCGCCGTGGCCAAGGGGGCTGGCTGCCCATTGCAGATCTCCCACCTGAAGACCCAGGGGCCCCGGAATTGGGACAAGCTCCCCCAAGTTTTTGCTCGAGTGATGGCGGCGAGGGCCGCCGGGGTCGACGCCGCGTGGGATCGGTATCCCTATGTGGCGTACCAGACCGGGCTCACCAATCTCTTCCCGGTCTGGAGTCGGGATGGCGGGATCGAGGCCTTTTTCGGACGACTCGACGACACCGCCACCGAGCCTCGCATCCGCGAATCCACGCTCGCCAAGGTGGCGCTCATCGGCGGCTGGGATAACGTGATGGTCACCAGCGTCCGTGCGGAGACCGACCGGGGCGCCGAAGGGAAGCGACTCGGCAGCTACGCCCACTCGCTTGGCGCCGACCCCTATGCCACCGCCGTCGCCCTCCTCCGCCGAAGCCGGGGAGGGGTGGGAATGGTCGGGTTCGCGATGAGCGAGGAGAATCTCGACCAGATCCTCTCCCACCCGCTCGGGATGGTCTGCAGCGATGGCGGAAGCTACGCTGTCGCCGGCCCTACCCGCCGAGGCTCACCCCATCCGCGGGGACTCGGCTCCTTTCCGCGCGTGCTGGGGCGCTATGTGCGCGAGCGGAAGGCGCTCACGCTGGAGCAGGCGATCCACAAGATGTCGGGGTACCCCGCCGCGCGGCTCCGGCTCGGCGACCGGGGGCGACTGGCGCGAGGCTTCGCGGCCGACGTCGTGGTATTCGATCCCGCCACGGTATCCGATCGGGCGACCTTTGAGGAGCCGTTCCAGTATCCGGTGGGGATCAGCGCGGTGGTGGTGAATGGGAAGGTCGCGCTGCTGGGCGGGGAACGGCGGGACGGCGGGAACCACGCCGGCGCGGCCATTCGACCCAAGACCCTCTGACGACGTTGCAGCATTGGAACGGTGTGTACTGCGCATGACCGGGCATCGTCACCTAGGACGAACCCAGACCGGAGTACCAGAGGCGCCGCACCGCCTTCTTCTCCCTGCTCCTCCTCGCCGCCCCGGCAGCCCTCGCGGCCCAGGATGTCGACGCCAGGCGGGAGGAACTCGCCACCCGCATCTTCAGCGAGACCCGCCGACTCGCCCTCCTCCTCAACGAAACGGTCGGCTTCCGGGTCCTCGGGGCGACGGGCGAGGCGCGCACCCTGCGCGTCTCGACCGGTCACCTCATGGTGGGGCGCTATTACCACGCCGTCGCCTGGATCACGCCCCGTGATGGCTCCTCCCTGCTCCGCGCCGAGGGCACCGTCAGTGCCGATGCCCCTGAGCTCTCGCTGGGCGCCCTCCCCGCCGGCGAGTACGTCATCATCCACCTTGAGGACTACGCCTCCGGGGCGACCCGGGACGCGCGGAACAAGGTGGTGCTGCGGTAGGTGAGTCCAGAGACTAGAGACTAGAGTCCAAGGTTTGGAGGTGGGTGAGAGCCGCAAATGACGAAAAGCGAGGAGTGCCGATTGCCGGCGCCCCTCGCTTCTCTCAACTCTAGACTCTAGACTCTTATTAGTGGAGGCGCAGGGAATTGAACCCTGGTCCGAGATTGCTTCCAACGCCGCGTCTACGTGCGTAGACCGATCTCTAAGCCGTCATCCCAGGGCCGCTGACCGGCCGACCTTCCCCAGGACCATCCTCTTTAGTCTCGTCCTGCCAGCAGAGGCTCAGGCAGCACCAGCCCGGATTGTTTGCGGAGGGTGACGCCCCGGGCGGGGCCCCATTCCACCGTGCTGCGAAGCGAGCCGAAGCTCAGCTTACGCAGCGAGCGCCATTTCAGTGTTGGCGATTGGAACGTTCCAGCAGGTTTAACGAGGATACTGGGCCTCGGCACGCGGCCACGTCTTCAACGACCCCGTCGAAACCGGTCGCCCCCGTGGTTGCACATTCAAGATACTCACCTGCGATCGGCGAGGCCACTTTCACCTTCGGCCAGGAAAGCAGGGATCGGCCAACCTCGCGCGAAACCACGAGATCGCGAAGTCTCACGAAATGACCGACCGAGGGGGTCCCCAGTCGAGATCCCGACCGTGACCCCCCTGGCCTTGTTTCGCGTACCTCCGCGTTCTCGCGTTTTCGCGAGAGGTTCACGGAGCGCTACCCTCCGGGCGCGACCTCGACGCGGTTGCGTCCCCGCTGCTTCGCCACGTACAGCGCCGCATCCGCCTGCACCGGCAGGCTGTGCACGCTGGTGCTCGTCGCCGGCACTCCCGCCACGCCGAATGACGCGGTCAGGGGCCACCCAGCCCTCTGCCAGATGAAGTGGCTCTCCGCCAGCCGCGTCCGGATCCGCTCGGCGATCTCCGCCCCCCGCTCGAGCGAGGCCCCCGGTGCCCAGACGTGGAACTCTTCTCCACCCACCCGCGCCGCGGTGTCGCTGCCGCGCACCAGCTCCTTCAGTATGCCGGCGAAGTGCACCAGCGCCGCGTCTCCCGCCGAGTGACCGAGAGCGTCGTTGAGGCTCTTGAAACGGTCCAGGTCGCACGCCACCAGCGCCCCACCCGGCACCCCCACCATCGCCATCTGTTCCTCGATACCACGCCGGTTGGGGAGCCCGGTGAGGGCGTCGGTCCGCGCCACGGTGCGTTCCCGCTCGAGCCGCATCGAGGCCCAGAGCCGTGGCCCCGCCTGCTTGAGTATCTGTCCCGCCATCAGCTGCGCCGGCTGGGCCAGTCGTCCATCTCCCGGGAGGGCCAATGACACGGCGCCGATCGGCGCATCGCGGTCCCCGCGCAGCACGAACACCTCCGCGTGCCCCGCTCGATGCCGTCGGTCGGGCACGGCGTTGCCGGCGGGATCGAGCGGTGTGCGGATCCCCGGCACCTCCCCCCGCGCCACCTGCGCCAATGGACTATCGAGAGGGAGTACGGCGTTGAGCAACCGGCGGTCAGCGCGCCCCGAGATCCCCATGATGCGGGTCACCCCTCCCTCCACCACCACAACGATCGCCTCCACCCCGAGCTGCTGCTCCAGCTCGAACGCGAGGCCAAGGGCAAGGGTCCCGGGCGTGTCGATGGTCGCCGCCGGGCCGGAGGTGAGCTCCTCCGTCACGCCGCGATACGCCATCGCCTCGAGCAGCGCCTGCAGGTCGTTGCGGATCCGGTCGAGTTTCTCCCCCGACACCCCCGCCGTCGCGTTCCCCGTCGGGATCAGCATCGCTGCGAGGCGGTCGCCGAGTCGCTCGACGATCAGCACGCCGCGCTCCAGCCGCTCCACGGCACCGACCACACCCACCGTGGCCTGCCTGAGCCGCCCCTCGACCAGCTCCGCCTCCGCCTGTGACAGCCCGGTATCCACCGCCGCCTCGGGCAGCGTGTTCTCTCCCCGCCCCAGCGTCCACACGCCGAGGGCGCCGTAGGCCTCCCGGAGCCAGCGTACCGAAGGGCTGGGCAGGATGGTCCCGCCTGCGCCTCGGGCCCCGAGCCTCTGGCCTCGGGTGCGCGCCACATACCCGGCCGTGAAACCGGCCCCGGCGCCGATGACCCAGGGCCAGATGTTCACAGCCACCCCTTCCGACGGAACCAGAGCCAGATGCCGAGGGCGGTCACCCCCATCAACCCCAGCGACCAGAAGTATCCGAATTGCCACTCCAGCTCGGGCATGTGCCGGAAATTCATTCCATAGATGCCGACCAGGAAGGTCAGCGGCATGAAGAAGGCCGAGAAGATCGTGAGGACCTTCACGACATCATTGGTGCGGTGTGTCGCGAGGGCGAACTGGAGCTGCAGAAGGTTATTGGCCTCGTCCAGCTGCTCATCGGCCCAGGCATGCATGCTCTGGGTGTCCTCGATGAGGCTCTGGCAGGCTGGATTGACCCTCTCCCCGACGGGGGCGAAGCGCTGGAACACCAGGATCGTCGCCTGCAGCATCCGCTTGTAGAGGGCGATCTGCCGTTTGAATATGGCGAGCTCGTCGAGCGCTGGCGGCGGACCGGAACGAGAAAAGAGGGCGTCGTGCCACTTGTCGAGCGCGTCCTCGAGCCGCTGGAGCGGGGTCTCGTAGGTCATCACCGCGGCATCGAGGATCTTGAAGACGAGTTCGGGGATCGGCCCCTCATTCCCCGCCCCATGCGCCTCCTCGAAGAGCCGGTGGAGGTACCCCTCCGGCTTCCGGTGGATCGTGACGAGGAAGTCGTGGCCGACGAAAAGCGCCACCTTGCGCGTCAGCGCCTGGACCGAGTCCCCCCGCGGATCGGAGGTCTGGTCCCAGGCGCGGACGATCAGGAAGGTGACGCCATCCTGCTTTTCGAACTTGGGGAGGTGCTCCGGGTCGAGGCAGTCTTCCACCGCCTCATGGTGCAGGCCGTATTCCTTGACCAGCCGCTCGACCTCGGCGGGGGTGGGGTCGACCACGTCGACCCACTTGAGCCCCGCCATCCGGAAGGCGACGCTCTCGCGAGTCACGCGGCGCCGGCCATCGTGACCGGGCGCTCCTCCAAGTACCGGGTGAAG
The DNA here is from genome assembly GCA_039917855.1 of Gemmatimonadales bacterium. Taxonomy (GTDB): domain Bacteria; phylum Gemmatimonadota; class Gemmatimonadetes; order Gemmatimonadales; family GWC2-71-9; genus CAMLHU01. The sequence continues at coordinate 7,108 of JBDSIR010000155.1, forward strand.
ATGGCCTCGGCGGCGGTCATCGACTCCACGGTGAAGAGCCGAGAGCGAAGCTCACCCCCGTGCGGGAGACCCTTGGTGTACCAGCCAAAATGCTTCCGGAACTCCACCACCGTATGGCGGCTGTCGCCCTGGAGCTCGAGCGCCAGGCGGGCATGGGTCAGCGCCACCGCGAAGCGCTCCTCGAGCGTGGGCGCGGGGGGCAGCGGCCGGCCCGCGAGGAGGGCGTGACCATCGCGGAAGAGCCAGGGATTCCCGAACGCCCCCCGGCCGACCATGATCGCGTCACAATTGGTGTGCCGCTTCATCCGGACGATGTCCTCGGCGGTCGTGATGTCGCCGTTCCCGATCACCGGGATCGAGAGCGCCTCTTTCACCATGGCGATATCGTCCCAGTTGGCGCTCCCGGTGAACATCTGGGTCCGGGTCCGGGCGTGCAGCGTGAACGCCTGGGCCCCCGCGTCCTGCATGGTGAGGGCGATGCCGACCGGATTGCGGGAATCATCGCTCCACCCGCTCCGGGTCTTGACCGTCACCGGGACCGGGGTCGCGGCCACCACCGCGCGGATGATCCGGCTGACGAGATCCAAGTCCCTGAGGCAACCCGAGCCACCATTGCGCTGCACCACCTTCTTGACAGGGCAGCCGAAGTTGATGTCGATGAAGTCGGGGTGATAGTGCTCGGTGACGAGCGCCGCCGCTTCCGCCATCGCGTCGGGATCGGCGCCGTAGATCTGGATCCCGATGGGACGCTCGATCTCGTCGAACTCGCACCCTTCGAGCGTCCGGCCGATGCGCCGGCGGATCGCCTCCGACGAGAGGAACTCGGTCAGCACCACGTCCGCCCCCAGCTGGCGGGAGATGCGCCGGAAGGGGGCCTCGGAGACCCCGGCCATCGGGGCGAGCAGGAGCGGCGTCTCGGCCGCAGAGAAATAGGGCAACTTCATGGGGGAAAACTACTTGGGGGCCCCCAAGGGAGCAAACCGGACGGTTGACGGACCCCCCGTCCGGGAAGTAGGTTCCGCGCCCCGATGCATATCCGCGACTTCCTCTCCCCCGACGCCGTCACTCTCGAGCTCCAGGCCGGGAACAAGGACTTTGTGCTCCCCGAGCTGGTGGCCTTGCTCAAGGCCCCGCCCCGCTCCGAGGAGACCCTCCTCCGCCTCCTCCGCCGGCGCGAAGAGCACGGCTCCACGGGGGTCGGCCGCGGGCTCGCGATCCCCCACTGTCGATCCACCGAGGTGGCCCGGGTGCGCCTCGCCTTCGGCCGCTCGGTGGCCGGGGTGGACTACCGTGCCCTCGATGGGGCACCGGTGCACGCCTTCTTCCTGATCGTGGCCCCGCCGGCGGAGACCGTACCCCAGTACCTGCCGGTGCTCGGGAAGATCGCGAGCCTGGGGCGGGAGCCCGACCTGCTGGAGCGGATCCGGAAGCTCCAGAGCGCGGAGGAGTTGTTCAAGCTGTTGGAGGAGAAGGGGGTCTAGGCGGGTAGGCGGATAGGCGGATAGGCGGATAGGCGGGTCGAGTGTAGCAACGATGTCATCCCGAGCAGAGCGAGGGATCTAGCCGGCCGAGACCGACGTTGGATAACACGCCACGGTCTTCGCCAAGTAGATCCCTCGCTCCGCTCGGGATGACATCATTCGTGCTACCCGCCTACCCGCCTGTACTCACTCCCATTCAATCGTCGCCGGGGGCTTCGAACTCACATCGTACACCACCCGGTTGACCCCCCGCACCTCATTGCTGATCCGGGTGCTGATGCGCGAGAGCACGTCGGGCGGGAAGGGGAACCAGTCGGCGGTCATCCCGTCGCGGCTCGTCACCGCCCGGAGCCCGACCACCTGGTCGTAGCTCCGGAAATCCCCCACCACCCCCACCGACCGGATCGGGAGGAGCACCGCAAAGGCCTGCCAGATCTCGTCGTAGAGCCCCGCGGCGCGGATCTCCTCGATATAGATGTGGTCGGCCTTTCGTAGGATGTCGCACTGCTCCTGGGTCACCTCGCCAAGGATCCGGATCGCCAGCCCCGGCCCCGGGAAGGGATGCCGGCCCACCATCACCTCAGGCAGTCCGAGCTCCCGCCCCACCTGCCGCACCTCGTCCTTGAACAATTCCCGGAGCGGCTCGATCAGCTTGAACGGGAGCTTTTCGGGGAGGCCGCCCACGTTGTGGTGGGTCTTGATGGTCACCGAGGGACCGCCGGTCGGGCTCACCGACTCGATGACGTCGGGGTAGAGCGTCCCCTGCACCAGGAAGCCGACCTTGCCGCCGACTTTCTTGGCCTCGTCGTTGAACACCTCGATGAATTCGTGCCCGATGAGCTTCCGCTTCTGCTCGGGGTCGCTCACCCCCTTGAGCTTGCCGAGGAACCGGTCGGAGGCCTCCACCACCCGGAGGTCGATACCGAGGTGCCGCTTGAAGGTGGCCTCGACCTGTTCCCGCTCGTGCAGCCGGAGGAGGCCGTGGTCCACGAAGATGCAGGTGAGGCGGTCGCCCACGGCGCGGTGCACCAATGCCGCCGCGACCGAGCTGTCTACCCCGCCCGACAGTCCGCAGATGACACGGGTATCCTCGGGCACCAGCGCCTTGATCCGGGCGATCTCGCTCCCGATGAAATGATCGGGGGTCCAATCCGGCGTGGCCCCGCAGATATCGAACAGGAAATTGTCGATCAGTTCCTTGCCGCGGGCGGTGTGTGCCACCTCGGGGTGGAACTGGATCGCGAAGAGCGCCTTGGTCTTGTGCTCGAACGCCGCGACCGGTGAATTGGCGCTCGAGGCTGTGGAGACGAAGCCGGGTGGCGGGGTATCGACGTGATCGCCGTGGCTCATCCAGACGGGGGTCTCTTCCCCCTTGCTGAACCCTTTCCACAACCTGCCTCCGCTCACCTTCACCAGAGCTCGGCCGTACTCCTTATGGTCCGACGGCTGGACCTTGCCGCCGGTCAGATTCGCCATCAGGTGCAGTCCGTAGCAGACGCCGAGCACCGGGATGCCGAGCTCGAGCACGCCCGGATCGGCCGTGGGAGCCCCGGCGTCGTACACCGAGCTGGGCCCTCCGGACCAGATGATCCCCTTGGGTTTCCACTCCTTGATCCACGCGAGCGAACGGGTGGGAGGGTGGATCTCGCAGAAGACGTGCGCTTCCCGCACCCGGCGCGCGATGAGCTGGGTGAACTGGGAGCCGTAGTCGATGATGAGGATGCGGTCCATGGAGTCCAGAGACGAGAGTTCAGAGACAAGAGTCAAGAGTCAAGAGAGCAGAGTCTGGAGTCTTGCGTTTTTCAAAGTGCATTCTGGTCGTCAGCGTCTGCATCGAGATCCGTCCCGCAGACACTCTTAACTCTTAACTCTTAACTCTTAACTTTCAACTCTTGACTCTAGACTCACCTCGGCTTCCCCACCGTCGTCGGCGTGAACGGATCCACCGCCTCGGTACGGAAGAGCTCGTCCACATCTTCCCGGGGCCGCACCACGTGCCAGCCGCCATCGCGGATCAACACCTCTGCGGCACGCCCTCGGGTGTTGTAATTCGAGCTCATCACGAAGCCGTACGCGCCGGCGCCGAGGATGGCGAGCCGTTCTCCTGGCTCCACGCCCGGCAGCGGGCGACCGAGCGCCAGGAAGTCCCCCGTTTCGCAGATCGGCCCCACCACGTCCACCGGCTTCACCCGGCGTCCCTTGGGTATCACCTCGACGATGCCGTGCCAGGCGCGATAGAGGCTGGGCCGGAGGAGGTCGTTCATCGCCGCGTCCACGATGACGAAGTCCTTGCCCCCCGAGTGCTTCCGGTACATCACCTCGGTCAGCAGCACGCCGGCGCTCCCGACCAGGTACCGCCCCGGCTCGACATAGACGGTAAGGCCGAGGGGGCGGAGCGGCGTCACTACCGCGGCGGCGAATCGATCGAGATCGATCCCCGGATCGCCCGCGTACCGGATGCCCAGCCCTCCGCCGATATCCACGGCGTCGAGGTCACGGGCGCCAGCCGCGCGCACTTCGGCGATGCGCGTGAGCAGCCGCGCGATCCCCTCCGCGTACGGTGCGGGATCGGTCAGCTGGCTGCCGATGTGCATCGCGAGGCAGGTGAGCTTGAGACGGGGGTTCTTCCGGATGATCGACATCGCCGCCAGGACCTGATCGCCTGGGACGCCGAACTTGATGCCGCCCTGCCCCGTCGAAATGTACGGATGGGTCTCGGCGGTCACGTCGGGATTGACCCGGATGCCGACCCGGACGTCCCGGGCCATCTCCTCGGCCACCACGGCTAGGCGCTCAAGTTCCTCGAGCGACTCGATGTTGATGTGCCCGACCTCATGCTGGGTGGCCAGGCGGAGCTCCGAACGGCTCTTCCCCACCCCGCTGAAGACGATCTGCTCCGGTGTGAATCCGGCTGCGAGGGCCCGCTTGAGCTCGCCCCCGGAGACCAGATCGGCGCCGGCGCCGCAGTCCCGCAGGGTCCGGAGCACCGCGAGGTTGCTGTTGGCCTTCACCGCGTAACAGATGCGATGTTGCAGCGGCGTTAACGCCGCATCCAACATCTCGTACCGGCGCTTGATGACGTCGGCGCTGTAGACATACGTCGGGGTGCCTACCGCGTCGGCGATCGACGCGAGCGGCACCCCGCTCATCCGGAGTCCAAGCACCCCCGACTCCAGTCCCGCTTCGGCCAGGACCGGCCCCAGGTCGGCGGGGCCCGGGATCATCTCGGCCGCGTCGGCCATCTCAGTACGCTTTGGCCCAGACCGCCTCGGCGGTGGCCGGCTTGGCACACCAGAGACAGGTCGTGGGCGCTTCGGGGGATTGGAACTCCTCGTCCGGGAGGCAGCGGATATTCGCCTTGGTCTGGGCCTTGATCTCGGCCTCGCAGGACTCGCTCCCGCAGAATCCGCCGTACACGAATCCGCCGCCGCCTTCACCCGTCATCTTGTCGATAAGGACCTGCTTGGTCGCGTTGCGCACCGAGTTGGCCTCGCGTCGCGCCTTGGCCTGCGCGAGGAGTGCGGCCTGCATCGTGATGATCTCCCCCTGCATCCGTTCGGCGAGCCCCACGATCGGGAGCGGTTCCTTGTCGCCACCGGTGCGGCGCTTCATCGTGACGACCCCGTTGGCGAGGTCGCGCGGCCCGATCTCGAACCGGAACGGCGTACCGCGGGCCTCCCATTCGTAGTATTTGGCGCCCGGCTTGATCCCGTCGCGTGCATCGAGGTGGACCCGGAGTCCGGCCGCCCGCAGATCCTTGAGGAGCTTCTCCGAGGCCTCGAGCACCGTGGCACGCTCGTCATCCTTGCGGTAGATCGGCACGATCACGATCTGATACTGCGCCAGCCGCGGAGGACAGATCATCCCGTTGTCGTCGCCGTGGACCATGATGAGCCCACCGATCAGGCGGGTCGACACCCCCCAGGAGGTGCTCCACACATGGTCGATCCCGCCCGCCGCCGTCTGGAAGGTGACATCGAACGCCTTGGCGAAGTTCTGTCCCAGATTGTGGCTGGTGCCGGCCTGGAGCGCGCGATTGTCCTGCATCATCGCTTCACAGGCATAGGTGCGGAGCGCCCCGGCGAACTTCTCGGAGTTGGTCTTGAGGCCGGTGAGCACCGGCATCGCCATCCACTCTTCCATGAAGGTCCGGTACACCCCCAGCATCTGGCGCGTTTCGGTCTCGGCCTCGGCCTCGGTGGCGTGCGCGGTGTGCCCTTCCTGCCAGAGGAATTCGGTGGTACGGAGGAAGAGCCGGGTGCGCATCTCCCAGCGGACCACGTTGCACCACTGGTTGATCAGGAGCGGGAGGTCGCGATAGCTCTGGATCCACTTGGCGAACATCGCGTAGATGATCGTCTCGGAGGTGGGCCGCACCACGAGCGGCTCCTCGAGCACCTTGCCCCCGCCGATGGTGACCACGGCTGTCTCCGGGGCGAACCCCTCGACGTGCTCCGCTTCCTTGGAGAGGAAGCTCTGGGGGATGAAGAGCGGGAAATAGGCGTTCTGGTGCCCGGTGTCCTTGAACATCTTGTCGAGGGCCTTCTGCATCTCCTCCCAGATGGCGTAGCCATTGGGACGGATGACCATGCAGCCGCGCACCGGGCTGTAATCGGCCAGCTCGGCCTTGGCGATCAGCTCGTTGTACCAGGCGCTGAAGTCGGCGGCGCGAGTGGTGAGGGCCTTCTCTTCCGCCATGTGGATCTCGGGTGACCTGTGACCAGTGACCGGTGACCGGGCCTTAGGAAGCGCGGATCCGGGAAATGATTTCGGAGACTGCTTGTGTCAGTGCGACCGCGTCCTGCGACTTGCCCAGCAGGTCCTTCACCTGCACTTCCAGGCTGCCGGCGGTACCGACCACCACCATGAGGCGCGCGTTGCGGGCCTTGGCGATGTCCTGCTGCTTGGAGATCGTCTGGGCACCGAGGGCATACTCGGCGCGGACACCGGCATCGCGGAGTTCGTGGGTGAGCTTGAGCGCCGCCGGCATCGTTTCTGCACCCTCGGCGGCCACGAAGACGTCGATACTCCCGGCGTACGGTGGAATGAGGCCGCGATCCTTGAGGAGCTCACCCAGGACCACGTCGCCCATCCCGAAGCCGACCGCCGGGAGTTCCACGCCGCCCATCGCGCCGGTCAGGGAGTCGTAGCGTCCGCCGCCGCAGATGGCGCGGAGCGTGCGCCCCGCGTCGAACAGCTCGAAGACGGTGCCGGTGTAGTAGGCGATCCCGCGGACGATGGTGAGGTCCACGTCGACGAAACCGCCGAGCCCCATCGCCTCGAGCGCCTGCACTGTGCGCTGGAGGGGTTCGGCGGCCGCGGCGTCGGGACCAAGGGCGTTGCGCACCGCGTCGAGCCCCTTCAGCGCCGCCACCGCGAGGACCTTGTCGATGGTCGCCGCATCGAGCGCAGGGGTGAGCATCGCGACGAGGTCCTCGCGCTTCATCCGCTCGGCCTTGTCGATCGCTTGGAATGCGAGCGGCACCTGAGCGTCGGCCACCCCGGCCCGGTGCAGCAGGGCGGTCAGGGTCCGGCGATCGCTCAGGCGGACCCGGACATCTTTCTCGGTCAGCCCGAACGCCCGCATCACGTCTACCGCCAACGCAATGACCTCGGCGTCGCCCAGCGGCCCCGCCTCGCCGATCAGGTCACAGTTGAGCTGGAAATGCTCGCGCAACCGGCCCCGCTGCTGGCGTTCGTAGCGGAAGAGCTGGGGCAGGGAGAACCAGCGGATCGGCTTCTTCAGCCCATTGGCCCGCGCCGCGACCATTCGGGCGAGCGTCGGCGTCATTTCCGGGCGGAGGGAGACCTCCCGCTCGCCCTTGTCGGTGAAGGCGTAGAGCTGGCCGACGATCTCGTCCCCGCTCTTGGCAGTGTAGAGCTCGAGCGATTCGAGGGGGGGGCCATCGTACTCTTCGAAGCCGTACCGAGTGGCCACGCGACGCCAGGTCTCGAAGATGTGCGCCCGAAGGGCGAGATCCTCGGGATAGAAGTCACGAAAGCCTGGGAGGGCGCCCTTCTGCATGGGCGCAAATGTAATCGGGACCGAGACTTAGGCCAATTCCCCGCCCGCTGAGCCGAGAGGAGCCGAGGAGATCCGGGAGGAGGCGGGGTGCTCGTGAGCCGACGCTAGGAGGCGGACGAGCATCCGGCCTCCGACCCGATCACATTGGACACTCACGTATCCTCAGTTTTCATAACGACTTCACCCTTTTGACCCCGCACTGCTACTGACCGGAACACTCCGAATGGTGCAGGTTCCCATCCCTCGGTAGAGTGTCGCATCGGCGAACCCCCTCCTCCGCCGACGACACTCAACCTAGACCCACGATGGCCATCAGCCGTTCGGCCCAATTGTTCCTCGCCGCCGCCCTGCTCGGGGCGCCCCTCGCCGCCCAGAATCAGCCGATCGTCAGGACCGATTCG
>JBDSIR010000156.1:0-4534 GCA_039917855.1 Gemmatimonadales bacterium
TGTCGGTCAGCTCGAGCGCGCCCAGATTGGTGAAGCCGGTCGCCACCGTGAGGTTCGCCGTCGAGCTCACCGAGCTCCCCTGCAGCCGCAGCGTCGAGCCCGCCACCGTCGTCAGCCCCCCGGCGAAGCTCCCGGTCCCCCCAAACACCAGCAGCCCCTGGTTGTCCAACGCCGCGTTCACCGTACTGCCAGAAAGGTTGAGCGTGCCCTGATTGACCAGAATCCCGGGTCCGGTCACCGTGCTGCTCGTGGTGGTGAACACACCGCTGCTCTTGACGGTCAGCGCCCCGGTGACGGTAAGGGTGCGGGAGCTGAGGGAGAGCGTCTGCGTCCCGGTCGCGCCGCCGAGCGTGAGGAACGCTGCGCTGAACGTCGTGTCGAGCGTCACCGTGTAGGTGCCGGCGAGCGCGATCACGACAGAATCGGTGGACTGCGGCACCCGGCCCAGGCTCCAGTTGGCGGGAGTATTCCAAGTGCCGCCCGCGACGTTGGTCCAGTAGTTCACGACGGCGGCAACCGTGACCTGCGTGATCACCAACGCGGTGCCGTTGTTGGCGATCGTCATCCCCGGCGGGAGGTTCACGGTCGCGAACGCGCCGCCGCAACTCGTGCCGCACGTCAACACGGTGAACTGATCGTTCAGCGCCGGGGCGAACCCGCCGGTGAGCGTCACGTTGAGCGTGCCGTCGAAAGTGGCTGCCCCGCTGACCGCGAGCCGGTCGTACTGGGTGCCGGCGATCGTGCCACCCAGCTCGATGTTGAGCGCGGCCGTGGCCTGAAGCGGGAGCGCACCGGTGACGCTCAGGATCCCCGGCGAGGTGCCCGGGTTGATGATGCCCGCCATGGTGGGTGTGACACCGCCTGTCAGGTCGAGCGTGCCGGTGCCCTGGAGCGTGCCGCCCGAAGCGTTCGTGAAGGCGCCGCCGGTCACCGTCCAGGTCCGGACCGTCCCGATCGTCACCGTCCCGCTGTTGGTGAAGCTCGGGCTCGTCCCCGACTGGGTGAGCGTCAGATCCCCGCCGCTGACATCGATCGTCCCGCTGGTGGTGTGCGCCGCCGATGTCTGGTTGATGGTCAGCGACTGGTTCACCGTCACCGTGCCCTGGTTATCCAGCTGCGCGGTGAGAGTGCGGGGGCCGCTCGCCTGCGCCCCGGGCAGGGCGGTGATCGTTCCGGTGGCGGCGTTGGTCAGGGTCCCGCTGGTCACCACCAGGGTCGCCCCGTACCCGCTGCTTGCCGCGGTCAGCCCGATCGCCCCGTTGTTGGTGAACCCGTTGGCCACCGTGAGCACGGCGTCGCCGAGGTTCACGCAGGGCGGCCCGATGCACGCGACATTGCCGCCCCCCGCCACCTGCAGCGTCGAGCCGCTCGCCGTGGTCAGCGCGCCGCTCACCATGCTGTTGCCCTGCACCACCACGATGCCCTGGTCACTCAGCGCGCTGGTCGCGGCGATGGTGGAGGCGTTCAGCGCCAGGGTCTGGCCCGACCCGATAATGAGCGTCCCCCCGTCGATGGTGGACCCGTTCAGGGTCAGTGTGGCCAGGGTCTGCGCCGTGTTGATGGCGGCGGTGACCGAGTTGAGGACCAGCGCCCCGCTGCCCCCCAGCGTCCCCGCGTTCTGAGCGAACGTACCGGTGTTCACCGTCCAGGTCCGGCCCGTCCCGATCGTCACCGTCCCGCTGTTGGTGAAGCTCGGGCTCGTCCCCGACTGGGTGAGCGTCAGGTCCCCGCCGCTGACGTCGATCGCCCCGCTGTTGGTGTGCGCCGCCGAGGCCTGGTTGATGGTCAGCGACTGGCTCACCGTCACCGTGCCCTGGTTATCCAGCTGCGCGGTGAGAGTGCGGGGGCCGCTCGCCTGCGCCCCGGGCAGGGCGGTGATCGTTCCGGTGGCGGCGTTGGTCAGGGTCCCGCTGCTCACCACCAGGGTCGCCCCATATCCGCTGCTTGCCGCGGTCAGCCCGATCGCCCCGTTGTTGGTGAACCCGTTGGCCACCGTGAGCACGGCGTCGCCGAGGTTGACGCAGGGCGGCCCGATGCACGCGACATTGCCGCCCCCCGCCACCTGCAGCGTCGAGCCGCTTGCCGTGGTCAGCGGGCCGCTCACCGTGCTGTTGCCGTCTACCCCCAGTACCCCCTGGTTACTCAGCGAGGTGCTCACGGTGCTGGCGGAGAGGTTCACCGTGCCCTGATTGGTCACGGACCCCGGCCCTGCGACCGTGCTGCTGCTCAGGCTCAACACGCCGTTGGTGCCGATCGTGCTGGCCCCGCCGAAGGTGAGCGTGTGCAAGCTGGCCGCGAGAGTCTGCGTGCCGGTGATACCGCCCAGCGTCAGGCTCCGAACGGTGGTGTCCACGTCGAGCGTCACGGTGTACGTGCCCGCGAGCGCGATCACCACGGAATCGTTGGACTGCGGCACTCGGCCCAGGCTCCAGTTGGCGGCTGTGCTCCAGGAGCCGCCGAGCGGGTTGATCCAGGCGATCGTCTGTATCGTGATATCGAAGGCGGCACTCGTCGCCGGGGTGAGCGCACCCGACCCGGCAGTCAGCGTGTACCCGACGCCGGGAACGGGAAGGCTGAGATCGCTGAAGGTCGCGACCCCGGCGACGGCGACGATCGTCGTCGTGCCCGAGAGCGTGGTCCCGCCGGGATTCGTGCCGATCGCCATGGTCACGTTGCCGCTGAAGCCCGTCGCGGTGTTGCCGAGGGAATCGCGGGCCTCGACCAGGGTGATGAAGGGCGTGCCCGCGATGAGGCTCGCCGGCGGCTGCCCGATGAAGACCAGCGCCTTCGCTGCCGCCGCGGTGATCCCGAACGGGGCGCTGGTCGCCGACGTCAGCGCGCCCGACGTGGCGATCAATGTGTATCCGGTAGCGGCGCGATCAAGACTCAGCCCGGTGAAGGTGGCGATCCCGCTCACCGCGGCGACCGCGAGCGTACCGGAGAGAGTGCCCCCAGCCGGGTTGCTGGCGATGGCAAGCACGACGGTGTCGGTGGCGGTCGTGACGGTATTGCCTCCGACATCCTGGATCGCGACCTGGATCGCGGGAGTGATCGGAACACCCGCGATCGTCGGTGACGGGGGCACCACGAAGGCGAGCGCGCTCGGCACCGACGCGACGAGCGTCGAGAACGTGACCGGTGAGCCGGAGAGCCCGGTCGCGGTCGCGGTGACTGCTATCGGCCCTGCAGCGGTCCCGGCCGTCACCGTGGCCGAGGCGCGCCCTTGGGCGTTGGTCAGCACCGTCGTCGGTGCCACGGATGTCCCAACGGGACCGGCAAGGACCGCGAAGGTCACCGGATACCCTGTCGTGAACGGCGCTCCCGACCCGTCCCGGACTTCGACCACGAGCGGAGCGGTGAGCCCGCCGATACCGACCGTCTGACTGTCACCCGAGATCAGTGCGAGCGCGGTCGCCACCGCTGGCGACCACTGGAACGACCCGGTGGCGCTGAGTCCGTTCGGGGTCCGGGCCGTGATCGTGACGCTGCCGCTCCCGATCGCAGGCGCCCGCAAGGTGGCGGTGTTGATGCCGGTGACCACCGGCTTGATGAGGGTGGTGTCGCTCGAGCTGTAGCTGACCGGTACACCGCTCAAGACCGATCCGTTCTGGGACACGACGGCGCTCAGCGGGACGGTCGAGCCGTTGAGGACATTGGCGGCGAGCGTGAAGAACAAGCCGTTGGCGTTGGCACCCGGACCGGTATAGGTGGGCACGACGGGCGCCGCGGTGGTGATCTGACCCGCATAGGCCGTCACGGTGTCCGTCGCTCGATAGAACTCGACACCGCCGCTCCGCACCGAAGCGAGGAAGCTGAATTGCTCGGAATCGGCGCGCAGAGGGACCTGGACCGTGATGACGAGCTGGTCCGGGGCGGCGGTGAATTCGCTGTCGGTGAGGGTCCTGGCGAAGGCGAGGGTGGAGTCATTCGTGCGGCGCAACTCGAGCACTACCTGGTCGATCGGGATGGCGAAATCGCCCGGGGCGAGGAACAGCCCGGTCAGGTCGAATCGTCCCTGCGCGATCTGACCGGGCGCCAATGGGCCGTCGCCGGTGCACGTCGTGAGCAGGACGATCGGGAGCAAGATCCCGATCAGCCGGCGGCACAACGATTTCGACACACGCCACGCCGGGATCAGCACCGTCCTCCAGTGGTGGAAGGAGCCGTCAGGAATTATATGGCGGAACGTACGGGCCGTACGGGGACCTGTCAATTCGAGGGTGAAAGGCCTGCCCTCGGCGCAGCGCGGCTGCTGTACTCAGCCCCGGTCCGTGATCGCGCGATTCATCACGCGATGTCCGGGTGGATCTCTGAACCCGGTGAACTCCGGCCGAAGGCCGCTCCTTCCATTAAGCGACCAGCCGAGGGCGGGGCGGCCCGCCCCGCCATTGAGCCGAAACATCTATCGCGTCAACGGCGGCGCGAGGCATGTCCTGAGCGTAGCGAAGGAACGCGCCACCCTCGGCGGGCATCCCAAAACAGGAGCGGCTGCGCCGGACCCGCGGAGCGGCGTGGGGTTGTTACGATGCCAATA
>JBDSIR010000157.1:0-15366 GCA_039917855.1 Gemmatimonadales bacterium
GAGGGTGGAGGGTGGAGGGTGGAGGGTGGAGGGTGGAGGGTGGAGGGTGGAGGGTGGAGGGTGGAGGGTGGAGGGTACTGAAGGGTGGGACCTGCAACCTGCGACCTGCGACCACCCGCCAGTAGCCAGTAGCCAGTAGCCAGTAGCCAACGACTAATATTCAGAGACCGCACGATGGAATGTCTGTTCGACACCCGCACGAGGTACCGCCCGACGATGACGAAAGAGTGCCGCATCGTCCCATATGAGCCCAGATTCCGCGAAGCGTTCCGGGTGCTCAACGAGGAGTGGCTGACCGAATACCTCGAGATCGAGCCCGAGGACGAACGGGTCCTGGCCGACCCCGAAGGGACGATCCTGGCCAAGGGCGGGGTCATCCTCTTTGCGGTCGAAGGGGGCATCCCGATCGGGACGGGCGCCCTCATCAACGAAGGCGGCGGCAAGTTCGAGCTCGCCAAGATGGCGGTCACCTCCGCGCACCGCGGGCGAGGGATAGGGCGGCTCCTGGCCGAGCGTTTGATCGCCGTCGCCAAGGCGAGCGGGGCCCAGGAAGTCGAGCTCGTTTCCCAGACGGCGCTTCCGGCCGCAGTACCCCTCTATCGCAAGCTCGGCTTCATCGAGATCCCGCTCGGCGACAATCCCTACGCCCGGGCCAACATCAGGATGGCACTCGGTCTATGAACACCTCGCGCGGCCGGATCCTCATCGCCTTCGCGATCATCTACCTGGTCTGGGGGTCCACCTACCTCGGCATCCGGGTGGCGGTCGAGACGATCCCCCCCTTCCTGATGTCGGGCACTCGCACGCTCGCGGCCGGAGTCCTGCTCTATGCCTTCGCCTGGTGGCGGCGAGGGGGGCAGCCGAGCGCCGATACGCATCCGCGCAGGGTGCTGTGGCGGACCGCCGCGGTGATGGGATTCCTGATGTTCGCGCTCGGGAACGCGCTGCTCTCCTGGTCGGAGACTCGGATCGACTCCGGGCTCGCGGCGCTGGTGGTCGGCGCGATCCCGCTCTGGGTGGTGATCCTCGCACGCATCAACCCCCTCGGCGCCCAGCGCGCCATCACGCCGCAGAAGTTCCTGGGGGTGATGGTCGGCCTTGTGGGGCTTGGGATGCTGGTCTGGCCCGGCGCCTCCCGGACGGCGGGGGTCCGGATGGACCCGCTCGCCATCGGGCTCCTGATGATCGGTTCGCTGGGCTGGGCGATCGGTACCGTGGCGGCGCCGAGCCTGCCGCACCCCAAGGACAAGCTGGAGGGGAGCGCGATGACGATGCTGGTAGGCGGCGCGATGATCATGGTCGTCGCCGCGGTCCGGGGGGAGTTGACCCTGGTGCATCCCTCGCTCGTCAGCGCCAGGAGCGTGGTGGCCTGGGCGTACCTCGTGGTGTTCGGTTCGATGATCGCGTATTCGGCGTATGTCTACCTGGTGGCGACCTGCGAGGCCACCACCGTGGCCACCTATGCGCTGGTGAATCCGATCGTCGCGGTCTTCCTGGGATGGGCATTCGTGGGCGAGGTGGTGACGGGGCGGATGATCGTTGCGACGGGGGTGATCATCGTCGGACTGGCGCTGACGTTGTTCGGCGGACAAGCGGCGGCGTGGGCGGGGCGGCAAGTCGGCAAGGGGACAGGGCGGCAGGTGAGAGAGGCGGCGTAGGCGGTCGGGCGGTCGGGCGGTCTGAATGTCAGCATCGGCAGCTGGGCGGAGCAAGGAGTCATCCTGAGCAAAGCGAAGGATCTTGCCCGCATTGCTCGGTCACCATTCGCGATGACCCCTCGTTGAATTGGATGTCGACCCCAGATAGGCCGGCAACCGGTCAAGCGGAAGGAGCTTATGGCGGACTCAAGGGTTGAACTTCTTCTCGAGTTCATGGACCAGGCGTTCAAGCGACCGGCGTCCGCGCGGAAACCGCGAGCTGGCTCCCGCGCTACGACACCCAGCGGCCCCACGACAGCCTCGGCCGGGTGCCGCCGCTCACCTTCTTGCCGAGGGGAACCACGGTCCCCGAGTCTAGTTACGCGTGGTCTGCTTGACGGGGAAGCTTACGGTCGGTCCTCGAATCCTTCCGGACGGATGTTGTGCCGCACCGCCGCGAGATCCACCGGCTGCGCGCCGCACCTACTGAATACGGACTCCCACTGCTGAGCAACGCCAGCTTTCATCGTGGTGATGAGCGCGTCCGCTTCTTCCGTCGACACGCGAAACTCGGTTGCGGCGCTCACGAGATTGATGCGATTCGCGATCCGTCCGTAAGCACCGGCGATCATGGCGAGGTTCCGAATGCGGCTGCTCGGATGCCCCGATGGTACGACATCGAACAGCGGCGAGAGCTGCCAGTCATCGGCCTCCCAAGCCAGCAGCGCGTGATTCCGCGGGTGATCGTCCTGGTTCGAGACCAGCGCGTTGAACACCATGCGCCGAAAGAGCTCCCGAAGGTCCGCGTCTGGCTGAGTGGAACGGCGTTGCAATTCGTTCGCCAGCGCGAGATATGACCATTTCCTCGAAACCTGTTCGTCCGCGCCAAGCAGGGTCATCGCGCTCAAGTAGCGTGCCCGGGTGAGCGCAGCGAGGGGGCCTCGGCGATCAAAGCGTTGAACCAAGAGCACTGGCCGACCCGCCACGGCATGGACCTCACAGCGGGGGACCCGCATACCGAGGGATCCGGCCAGCGTCAACAGGCCAGCCTCGACCGCGGCCATGTTGTATCGGTCTCCAAGCGCGGGAAACTTCGCGATCCACGATGCCCCGGCATGTTCGACCACGGCCTTCGGCCGGGCTCCCCCCATCGTTACCCCCTGCAACAGGAGCTGCGCGGCCCGTTCGGACAGCGGGGTGGGGGCGGCTTCGCGCTGAACAACGTCCGCCGCGTCCATCAGGTCCTGCAGCAGCATGGAATCGTGTGGGCCCTTTCCACGCGCGGGCACAGTCTTGGTCGGACCAAATGCCAGGGCCCCGGCGCGATCATCGCCCGCTGCGAGGAGATAGTCGATCTCGGGCAAGGTCCCCCCGTGCGCGCCTCGCGCGTACTCGATCACGCGGCGACCCCAGGCGTCGGGAGATGCATCTCGGAGCGCCCCATAGATCCCTTCTAGATCGGTCGTCGCCGGAAGCGTACCGCGTTGCAACGGCATTCCGACCGGATCAATGGCGACGCTGTCGCGCCGGTCGCGGTACGATTGGCCATACGTGAACTTCCCGACGCGCACTCCGCTTGGCAGGACCTGTTGCTTGAAGCGTCCACAGATCACGGCCTTCATGGCTTCCGGCAGGTGGATGAAGACGAAGCACTCGCTGTCTTTGGACTCAGCGGCCGAGGGAGCGGCTGGCATCCCGGGACTAGAAGTCATCGTCAAGTTCCTGCCGCGTACGCACGCGCTTTCCCAGGCGGCTCGCTTCCATGGCCAGACCGCTGCGATCCGCAGCCGGGTCCACGAGCGGATCCAACAGGGCATCGAGATTGAGCGCCCAGAGAAGCCGTGCATACGTTGCGAGTGCTACGCCCGTGTGCCCTTGTTCGGCATTGCGCAACGTCATGATGGCTACCCCCGCCTTCTGGGCCAACAGCGCCTGTGACCACCGGCGGCGGAGTCGGGCAAGACGAAGCGCCCCACCCATATCATGCAGGCGAGAACGCACCGTGGCGGGAAGCGGCTGGCGATTCATCTTGGTAGACATACTGCTATTATATTAGCTCTTAGCGTGTATAATAGCAAGTATATTAACTATATATTTGGCAACCAAGCCTGCATGACAGTCGTAAGTTGTTGCCATACAATGCGTTACACCGAGGGGTCTAGTGGCGGACAGCGGTCGCTGAACACGATCACCGCGAAGAAGATGAAGCCGAGAGTCACCAACACGCCACAGCTCCGTGAAAGCGGGGCAACTCCACCCGGCGCAAGCCGGCTCCATCCAACGCGAGACGCTATAGGGCGGGCGCTCTGCGCCCGCCCGTGCACGGATCGTTGCTTCGGTGAGAGGCGGGCGCAGAGCGCCCGCCCTATCTCGAAAAAGAAAACACCCCACTCGCGTGAGGTGTCTCTTATTGCCCCTCCTGGGATCGAACCAGGACTCTCCTGATCCAGAGTCAGGCGTGTTGCCAGTTACACCAAGGGGCATTGTAGTGCCGCGATTCATCGCGGCATTGTATGGAGCTGACGGGGCTCGAACCCGTGACCTCTGCAATGCGAATGCAGCGCTCTCCCAGCTGAGCTACAGCCCCAAATACAGACCCGCCACCTGTGGCGGGTCACGGGGAGCGCAAAGATAAGGCCGGTGGGGGTCAGGGGTCAAACCGGATTTTACCTCGGCTCAGGGCGCCTTGTCGATCACCACCTGCAGCCGGATCGGAGGCCCCCCGCCCTGCTTGTCGCTGGCGACGAGGGTGATCACCGAGCTGTCCGCGAAGGCGGCGAAGGTGGTATCGACCAGCACCGTGGTCTGGCCGGTCGGCGTGAGCCGCAGGCGGCGGAAGGCGGTGTCGGCCGGGAGATAGGCGCTCTGCGCGCCGTAGGCGACCGAAGGTGCCAGCGGGACGAGATCGACCAGGCTGTCGCTGGTGAGCGAGAGGTAGAAATCGAGCCCTTGAAACGACTGGGCCCCCACGCCGTGGATCACCCGCACCTTGATGTTCCCCGCGGTCGCGAAGACGGTGTCGTCGGTGGTGAACCGCGGCCTGAGGCTGCTCAGTACGCCGAGGGCGTAGAAGGTATAATGCCGACCATTCACGATAAGGACGGTGTCGGTCGCGGCAAGGAAGCCGTCGCTGGTCTGCCGGATCACGATCACCGAGTCATCGACGCTGATCAGCTGGTAGCTGCCGACCCCGCCGAACGCGATATTGGTGTGGATCGCGAGGCCGTCGACGGTCGAAGTGAGCCCCGTGGCGTCGACGACGAAGTTGGCAAGCCGGACGTTGGCCGCATCCGCCGTGATATTGACATTGCCGGTCGGGTCACAGGCGGCGAGGGCCACGAGGGCGATTAGTGCGGCACGTCGAAGAGACACAATTGACTCCGGGATGGAAGCTCCTCTCAATGTAGGGAGGAGCCTCCCGGAGAGCTACTGGGCCATCAGGGCCTCACCCAGATCCCACGAAGGTCATTCGAAAGGTGGTCGAACCCGCCGAGGATCGAGCTCCCCGGATCCCTGAACTGGAGTGCGATGAACGTTCGGCCGAAACCCTCCGCATTAGCCAGCGCGTATGGCACCTTCCCCGCGAGGTCGACGGTGGCGACGACCCGCTCGTTTCCTACCGGGCTCCCTCCGCTGGCATAGAAGCGGATCTTCACGGTCGACGAAGACGCCGGGGTGGTCCGTTCCAGCCAGATGGCGCTCCACCCTCCAGACCATTTCTCCACCATCGCAAGCGTGGGGATCGCGCCCGCACCGATGGGGATCTGGCCCCCGCTCGGCGCACCGTTGGCGTCCAGCATCCGGGCGTAGGCCGCTACGTTCCCCAGCGTGTCCAGCGGCTCATTCCAGCCGGTGACCCAACCTCCATCTGCCCGCGGCGCCACCGACTGCACCACGGCACCGTTGCCAGGCGAAGCGATCAGCCCCACGGGACCGAGTGCCGCCCTCTTCGCTGCCCGACTGCATCGATACCTCGCGGCCGGTATCGATCCCACACACGCAGTGAGACGGGCCAAGTTGGACCTCTTGGCCAGCCCCGCAACGGCCAGTCCTTTCCACTGGGGAACGTGGGTGGTGTATGGGGGGTAGTTTCCCCACATGTCGCTCCTCGTTCCCGACCTCCGCATCCACGCCCCCGGCCAGGGCCGCCCCCGCGCCCGGGGCGAATTCGTCCTGTACTGGATGCAGGGGATCGCGATGCGGGTGGAGGGGAACTTCGCCTTCAACTTCGCCGCCCAGCAGGCCGACCTCCTCCATCTCCCTCTCCTGGTGTATCAGGGGCTCCGCCCCGACTACCCGTGGGCCAGCGACCGACACCACACCTTCTTCCTCGAGTCGGTGGCCGACCTGCAGCAGGAGTTCGGACGGCGGGGGGTGCAGTACGCGTTCCACTTGGCGCAGGGGCGCACGGGCGCAGGGGCGAAGGCGCGATCCCCCCTGCTCCAGCTTGCGGATCGGGCGGCGTTGGTGGTCACTGAGTTCTCTCCCACCTTCATTCATCCGCGGCAGACGAAGCGGCTGCGGGAGAAGTCGGCGACACCGGTGATCGCGGTCGACACCGCAGGAGTGGTGCCCGTCAAGGCGATCGAACGGGCGCACCTGACGGCGCGGGGGTTCCGCACCGATCTGCAACGGCATCTCGAAGAGCACCTCCGGCCGGTCGGGACCGAGGAGCCGCGGGTCCGGCGCGCCATCGACCTGCCGTTCGAACCCACGCTGGTGCGCGACATCCCCGCGCTCGTGGCGAGTTGCGACATCGACCATTCGGTGCCCCCCTCCCCCACGATCCGCGGGGGCACGAGGGCGGCTCGGCAGCGCTTCGCCTGGTTCGTCGCGCATGGGCTCCCTCGCTACACCGACGAGCGGAACGACCCCAACATCGACGCCACCAGCCGGATGTCGCCGTATCTCCACTTCGGCAACATCGGGATCCAGGAGCTCCTCCTCCAGGCGCGCGAAGCGGGGCCCGCGGCCCAGTACGCCAAGTTCGAGGACGAGGCGGTGACCTGGCGGGAGCTGGCCTGGAACTTCTGCCATTTCGATCCGAAGCACCGCACCACCGCGGCGATCCCGGCATGGGCGCTGAAAGAGCTTTCCGATCATGAGGCCGATCCGCGCCACCTCTACACCGATGTGCAGCTCGAGCAGGCGCTCACGGGGGATGAGCTCTGGAACGCCTGCCAGCGTTCGCTCCTCCGCGACGGCGAGTTGCACAACTACCTGCGGATGCTCTGGGGGAAGTCGGTGGTGCAATGGACGCCGAATGCGTCGGAGGCGCTCCGGGTGCTGGAACACCTCAACAACAAGTATGCGCTGGATGGGCGGGACCCGGGGAGCTACGGAGGGATCCACTGGATCTTCGGGAAGTTCGACCGCCCCTTCTATCGGCGGTCGGTGTACGGCACGGTGCGGTTCATGAGCACGCGCGCCGCGAAGGACAAGTTCGACGTGGATGCGTACATCCGGCATTCTCGGCAATCATCACTTCAGTCGTGAGAATGCACGGGAACCCCGAAACCCCAAAGGCAGTGCGGTCGGGGTCGATCCCACACACGCAGTGAGACGGGCCAAGTTGGACCTCCTGGCCAACCCCGTCACGGCAAGTCCTTTCCATTGGGGAACGTGGGTGGTGTTCGGGGGATGAGTTCGTGCTGTACTGGATACAGGGGATCGCGATGTGGGCCGAGGCCAAAGACAAGTTCCACGTGCCGGCGTACATCGCACGCTATTCGCAGGCGTCCTTGCAATTCTGAGCGTAAGGCGCGCGAACCCAGGATGAACCGAACCCACGAGGATAGCTGCTACCGTGACGGTCGATCCTACGATCTGGACTGCCTGGAACGGGAACCCAGGATGCCCTGGAACCCAGGAGAAATGACTATGTGGTCCCAGGGCCGAACTCCGCCGTGAGACCACACAGACGAACCGGGCGACGCACCGCTGCTGACCGACGGGACCTGAGCCTCATGGGTTCGGCCCATCATGGGTTCGCGCGCGTTCTGTTCCCTATGACGTCTCGACGGCGGCCCACCCGAAAGGACTGGTCCCACATGCCGGCGTAGACCGCGCGCGATTCGCAGGCGTCCTTGCAATTCTGACCGTCAGGCGCGCGAACCCACGAGGATCGCAGCCATCATGACGGTCGACCCCACGATCTGGACTGCATGGAACTGGAACCCAGGATGCCCTGGAACCCGGGAAAACGACTATCTGGTCCCAAGGGCGAACTCCGCCGTGAGACCACAAAATTGTCATCCTGGGTTCCTGGGTATCCAGGGTTCCTGTTCCCGACGAACCGTGCGGCTCACCGATGCAGGCCGGCGAGGCCGGAGCTATGACGCGCGGACCGCCTCCCACCCGAGCAGCGCGCGCTTTCGCATCTCGCCCCCCTGATAGCCGCCGAAGGCGCCGGTCTTCCGGATCACCCGATGGCAGGGGATGAGCCATACCACCGGGTTCGCGGCGATGGCGTTGGCGGCGGCCCGGGTCGCCTCGGGTGAGCAGACCGAGATGGCCAGCTCCTCGTACGTCGTGGTCCCGCCGGGGGGGATCCGGAGCAGCGCCTCCCAGACCTTGAGCTGGAAATTGGTCCCCCGCAGATGCACTCGGATAGGCGTCCGGGTCGAAGGGGCCGTGGGCCCAATGCCGAGCGCCTTCATCACCTGCTCTGCGGCCCGCGCGGTCCCCCGCTTGTCCTCCTCGACCGTCGCATTCGACCACGACGACCGGAGCTCATCGATCACCTCGGCGCGGTCGGAAGCATGCTGGAGGAACTTGAGCGTGGTGATCCCTCGCTCGCTGGTGCCGAGGAGGAACTCGCCGAAGGGGCCTTGGTGCACCCCCCAGCGGATGGTGAGTCCGCGGCCCTTGGCCTTGAACTCGCCGGGCGAGACGGCGTCGACCGAGACCATCAGGTCGTGGAGGCGCCCGGGGCCCGACAGGTCAGCGGCGTAGGTGGCCGCGAGGATGCTCTTCCCCTCGCCCAGCAGGCGCCGCGCCGCGATGACGTTCCGGAACTGCTGGAATCGCTTCGGGCTGGTGCCGGCCCACCGGGAGAAGAGCCGGTGGAAATGGAACGGCGAAAGGCCCACCGCCCCGGCCACCTCGTCGAGGTCGGCATCGGGCCGTTGGTCGAGAAAGCCGATCGCCTCGGCGATCCGGAAATAGTCGTTCGGCATGGTCTGAGGGTCGGTGGTCATGGGACCCAGTCTAAAGGTACCCTCCCCCTTGCACGACCCGATTCTTGCGGTACCTGTCGGGGCGGGTCGCCTGGAGGCGGAGCGTCACCTGGCCCTGGTCGTCGAGGATGCCGGGGCGGGGAAGGGCTCCATCGGCAACGGCCTCGGCCTCTCGATCGTCTACGGCATCGTGACCCAGAGCGGCGGCGCGATCCAGGTGGAAAGCGCGCCGGGGGCGGGGTCCCGCTTCATCATCCTCCTCCCCCAGGCCCCCGCTGGCTCCCGCACTCCCCAGCCCCTGACCGTTCCGAAGGCCCCCATGGGCGGCTAGGTTTGGCTCCCATGCTCTCCGTCACTTTCCTCGGCACGGGTGCTGCCTGCCCCACCATCGACCGGAACGTCGCCGGCCTCGCGCTCGCGCGCGAAGGCGAGACGCTCCTGTTCGACTGTGGCGAGGGCACCCAGCGGCAGATGATGCGCTATGGCGTCTCGTTCGCTTTCACCGAGGTGTTCTTCTCGCACTGGCACGCCGATCATTTCCTCGGCATCACGGGACTCATCCGCACCCTGGGCCTGCTCGACCGCACCGCCCCGATGACCCTCTTCGGGCCGAAGGGTGCCGAGCGGATCCTGGGGCAGGCGGTCTCGCTCGGGTTCGAGAAGCCGAAGTTCAAGGTCGAGATCGTGGAGCTCAAGGCCGGCGACGTGCTCAAGCGCGAAGAGTACGAGCTCCACGTCGTCGCGGCGGACCACCGCCCCGACTGCGTGGGGTACGCGCTCGTGGAGCACATCCGCCTGGGGCGGTTCGACCCGGAGCGCGCTCGCGAGCTCGGTGTGCCGGAGGGGCCACTGTGGGGGAAGATCCACAAGGGGGAGACGATCATCTCCCCCGATGGCCGGCAGATCGCGCCGGAAGAGCTGGTGGGAAAGCCCCGCCCGGGCCGACGCGTCGTTTACAGCGGAGACACCCGACCCTGCGCCACGATGCTCGAGGCGGCCCGGGGGGCGGACCTGCTCATCCACGAGGCCACCTTCGGTGACGACGAGCAGGACCGCGCCCGCGAGACGGGGCACTCCACCGCCCGTCAAGCGGCCGAACTTGCCAGCCAGGCGGGGGCGCATCGGTTGGCGCTGACGCACCTGAGCGCGCGCTACTCGCGCGAAGCGCCGGAGCTCCTGGCCGAAGCACAGGTGGCGTTCGGCGAGACGGTGGTGGCGCGGGACGGAATGAAGATCGAGGTGCCGTTCAGGGGCGAGTAGGCGCATAGGCGCAGCATCAAGATGGAACCGTCCCGAATGAAATGAGGGACCTACTCAAACTGGGTAGGTCCCTCACTCTGTTCGGGACGGTTCCATTTCCGTGCGTCCCTGTGCCCACTGGCCCACCGGCCCACCGGCCCACTCAGAAGACCTTGAACTGTATCGTCAGCTTCCCCGGATTCCGCCGGATCTCATCGAGCAGCAGGGTGAGTGCCTGGGAGGTGCGCCGGGCGTCGTTGTAGAGGCTGGTGTCGCTGGCGAGGCGGCCGAGGGTGCCTTCGCCGCGGTTGATGCGGGAGAGCATCGTGTCGAGCGCGGCGCTGGTGTGCTGGAGTTCGCGGACCAGCGAATCGGCGTGCTGACTGGCCCGGGCGAGGTTGCCGGTCAGGGTGTCGGCGTTGGCCAGCATCCGGTCGGTGGAACCCGCGTCGAGCGTGCGCCGGAGCTGATCGGTCAGGAGTTGGACGCTCGCCATGGTCCGGGTGAGCTGCGCCGAGGGTCCGTGATCGGGGTCGCCGTAGGTCTTGAGGAGGCGTTCGAGGGCCTGCAGCGAGCGGTGGATCTCGTTGGCCGTCTGTTCATTCAGGATGAGCGAGGCCCCCTCGGTAGCTTTGCCGACCTGCTCTCCGATCTGGGTGGCCTGGGCCGCGAGGCCCGGGGCCTGGGCGCTTCCGATGATCGGTTTGGCGGGGTCGAGGGAGACCGGCGATTTGCCCGGGTCGACGCGCAGGACGACGTCGCCCACCAGTCCCAGCGACGCCACCTGGATGACCGCGTCCGACCTGAGCGTATCCTCGTCCGGCAGGGAGAAGGTGACCTTCACCTCGCCGGCGCGCTCCAACTCGATGCCGGTGACGTGACCGACCGAATATCCCGAGATCTGCACCGGCGAGCCTCGCTTGAGTCCATTCACGTTGGCGAAGACCACGGTCCAGAGCTGCCCACTGCCGAGGTTCCCGCCCTTCAGGAGGAGGGTCCCGAAGAAAAAGAGCACGACGCCGACGATTGCCAGCGCCCCGACCGCGATCTCACGCCTGGTGCCTGATGCCATTGCCGATCCTAGGCCGCAAAGTGTGAAGTATCTCGGTCCCGCTGCAGGAAGGCGCGCACCCTCGGATCTTCCGAGGCGAGGAATTCCGCCGGCGTCCCCTGCAGGATGATCCGGCCGTCCATCAGCAGCGCGAGCCGGTCAGCGACATGGAAGGCGCCGCGTACGTCGTGGGTCACCACTACGCTGGTGACACCCAACTCCTCGTCCATCCTGATGATGAGCGCATCGATGATGTCGGCGTTCATCGGGTCGAGCCCGGAGGTCGGTTCGTCCCACAAAAGGTACTTGGGACGCCCCGCAATGGCACGGGCGATCCCGACCCGCTTCTTCATCCCGCCGGAGAGCTCGCCCGGCGTCTTCGAGGAGACTTCGGGCTCGAGGTTCACCAGCTTCAGGCACTCGGCCACCCGGTCGCGGGCGTAGGCGGCGTCGCGGTACTGCTCATCGTTGGTGAGGCCGAGGCGGATGTTCTCAAAGACGTCGATGGAGTCGAACAGCGCGCCATACTGGAACACGTAACCGATCCCCGCGCGCATCTCCGACAATCCGTGCCGGTCGAGATTCCAGACCTCCTTGTCGTCCACCAGGATCTTTCCGGCATCGGGCCGGATCAGCCCGATCATGGTCTTGAGCGTGACGCTCTTCCCGGTCCCGGAAGGTCCGAGCAGGGCCACCGTCTCGCCCTCCTTGACGTCGAAGTCTACGTCCTCGAGGACCACCTGCGACCCGAAGGCCTTGCGCACCCCCTCGAGGTGGATCATTGAGTGAGGAGCAGCTTGGCAAGGAGGGCGTCGAGGAAGAGGATCACCACCGAGGTCGCGACCACCGCGCGGGTCGTGGCCCGGCCGACCCCTTCCGCGCCCTGCTCCGCGTTGAAGCCGACGTAACAGGGGATGACGGTGATCGTCATCGCGAAGGCGAAGCCCTTGATGACCGAGTAGTACCCGTCGAAGGGCCGGTAGTAGTACCGCGCGCCGAGGAGGAAGTCGGAGGTGGTGAGGAGCGGGAGCGCGTTCTTGCCGGCCACGAGCCCGGCCACGATGCCGACCGCGTCGCTCACGACGGTCAGGACCGGGATCATCACCAGTCCCGCGACGATGCGCGGCAGGATGAGATGGCTGATGGGCGAACGGCCGAGCGACTCGAGCGCATCGATCTGTTCCGTGACCCGCATCGTGCCGAGCTCGGCGGCCCAGCGCGCGCCGACCCGCCCGGAGAGGACCAGTCCGGTCAACACCGGGCCGAGCTCGAGGATGACACTTTGGACGATGAGCGTGCCGACGATGTAGATCGGGAGGCTGGTCTGGAACTGGTAGCCGGCCTGGAACGCGGTGACCGCGCCGGTGAAGGCCGAGACCACGATCACGATGAAGAGCGATCCGACGCCGATGTTGTACGCCTCGGTCACCGCCCGGGGCAGCCAGATCCGCCACTCGGCGAGCGCCCTGATGGATTCGCCCACGAACAGGGTCACCCGCCCCGCGTGGGTGAGCGCGGTGATGATCGCCGTGCCGGCGAGTCGTCGGGGATCGAGGTTGAGCGTGGCCATTGGTTACGGGCTGGAACCTAACGAGTCGCGGTGTGGGGTGCGAAGTGGGTTAGATTCGCTTCCGTGCCGCCCCGAACTCCCGCTCCCGCGACCATCGCCGCCTTTCGCAAGCGGCTGCTGGCCTGGTTCCGCCGCGAGGGGCGCGATCTCCCCTGGCGCCGGACCCGGGACCCGTATCACGTGCTGGTCTCCGAGGTGATGCTGCAGCAGACCCAAGTGAGCCGAGTGGAGCTCTTCTACACCCGTTTCCTGGAGCGCTGGCCCACACTGGATCACCTCGCCAAGGCGCGACCGAAGGAAGTGCGGGAGCAGTGGGAAGGATTGGGGTACTACCGGCGGGCGGCGAACCTGCACCAGCTGGCCAAGGTGGTCGTCGCGGAGCGGGATGGGGAGATGCCGGATGATCCTGCGGAACTGAGGAGCCTGCCCGGCATCGGTCCCTACACCGCCGGCGCGGTGGCCTGCTTCGCCTTCGAACGCCGGACCCCTGCGGTCGACACGAATGTGGCCCGCGTCATCCGTCGCGCCTTCCACCCCCGCCGAGCGAAGGACCCGAACGACAGGGTGGTGTGGGCCACCGCCGCGCGGCTTCTCCCTCGCACGGGGAAGAGCGCGTGGGCGTTCAATCAGGCGATCATGGAGCTGGGGGCGCTGATCTGCACGGCGCGGGTGGCGAAGTGCGGGGAGTGTCCGGTGGCGTCGGTGTGCCGGACGGGCGGTAAGGCGGTAAGGCGGTAAGGCGGTAAGTGAATAATTGGAGCCGTCCCGAGGAGCCAGCGACGAGGGACCTACTCAAGGGTCGGCAGGTCCCTCACGTTGTTCGGGACGGTTCCGCGCGTCGGGCAGTTCCGACCGCCTTACGGCCCGACCGCCCGACCGCCTACTCCATTGAAATCCTTCCGAGCAACTCCACCACCCTCTCGATCTGATCCGGCCCGTTGTAGATGTGGGTCGAGAGCCGCATGAAGTTGTAGCCGTACTCCCCGACCTGTCGCACCCGCACCGGGCCCAGCTCCCCGAGGCGTCTCGCCACGTCGGGCGTGGCTTTGCCGTCAACGGTAAAGCTCACCAGCGCGCTCCGGAATTCGGCCCGCGAGGGCGAGACCATCCGGATCTTCGGCAGCGCCCGCAGTTTGGCATCGAGCACGGTCGCGAGACCGCGCACCCGGCGCTCGATGTTGGCCTGTCCGATCGTGGCATTGAAATCGAGCGCCGCCTGGAAGCCGGCGGTGATCGAATCGTTCCTAGTGCCCACGTGGTCGAAACGCATCCCCTTGATGCTCAGGTCGTCCCACCCCCCCGAGGCGCAGAGGGGCCAGAGCCGGTCGATCCAGGCGGGGGCGATGTAGAGGAACCCGCTCCCCTTGGGCGCCAGGACCCATTTATGCGGACTGGAGGCGTAGAAGTCGACACCCAGCGCGGTGAGGTCGAGCTGCAGCATTCCGGGCGGGTGCGCCCCATCGATCACCGTGATTATCCCGCGCCGCCTGGCCTCGGCGGCGAGCAGCGCCACCGGCTGGATCATCCCCGTGGAGAAGAGCACGTGACTGATGCTCCACACCTTGGTCCCCGGTGGGCTCGCGGCGACCCAGGCATCGACCAGTTCCTGCGGTGAAGCGGGATCGAGCGGCGGAGTGAAAGTGACGAGCTTGGCGCCGTAGCGCTTGGCCACCAATTGCCAGCACGAAATGCCGCCGACATGCTCGTGGGTGGTGGAGACGATGGAGTCCGCGGGACCAAGGTCGATGCCGCGGGCCACCACATTCATCGACTCGGTGGTGTTGCGGGTGAGGGCCAGGTTCTCCGGCGGAGCGCCGACCAGCGCACCAAGGTCGCGGAAAAGCTTGGCGCCGTCCACGCCCCGCTGATGGAAGACCGTCTCGAAGGAATGGAAATGCGACATCGCCGCCCCGACCACCGATCGAGGGGAGGCACCGAAGGTGCCGGTGTTGAAGAAGATCCCGTCGGCGATGAGGAACTCGCGCCGGAGATCCATCCACCATTTCTCGGTGTCCACGAAGGGCGCGAGCGGGGCCTCCTGAAAACTGCCACTCGGGTTCTCGGGCGAGGTGAAGGACCCCGCAGCCGCACACGCTGAAAGCCAGCCAGCCCCAGGGAAGAGGGCGGCCGCGGCAAGGATCTCGCGCCGGTTCACGTCTCGCGCCTCACGCGCCTATCGCGCCTGTCACCGGTACAGCGCCGCCGCCAGCAGACTGATGAATGCGCAGGTCGTCGCGATCATCCCCGCCATCCGCTGGCGGGTGCGGAGCGTGTCGAACGCCGCGGCCTGCGTCACCGGATCGAGGCGGGCGAGCTTGTTGATCCCCGGAAGTGCGATGGCGAACACCAGCGCCGCGCCGAGGAGGCCGAGTCCCTGCATCGCCATGATCCAGGGGCTGATGGCGAACTCCGCCTCGCCGCGATTGAGCGATCCCATGTACGTCATGGTCAGGAAGAGCCCCGACAGTACGATGATGCCCGCGCCGGGGGCGATCATGCGGGCATAGATCACCGCGACCAGCCGCGCGGCGAGGCCCTGTTCCGGCCGGCCCATCGAGCGGACCGCCAGACTCATTTGCATCGCGGCGAGGCCGCCGCCGATCCAGAGTACCCCGCCAAGGAGGTGCAGGAAGACCCAGAGTGCTCTCACATTACCGTCCCGGTTGATAGGAGGTCGTCGATCGGTCGCCG
>JBDSIR010000158.1:0-9066 GCA_039917855.1 Gemmatimonadales bacterium
GGCCACCAGCACCCGCACTCCGTCGCTGTAACGGTCGAAGAGGTTGGCGAGGTGGTAGTGCCCCAGCTCGAGGCTGACGTCGGGCTGGAAGAGCAGCACCGGATCCCACACCGGCCAACCGAGCCGGCGCGAAAGCTGGCGACCGACCTCGGGCATCACCTGCATCAACCCGCGGGCGCCGGCCCCCGAGACCGCTTCCGGCTCGAAGGTCGACTCCTGACGGATGAGCCCGGATGAAAAGGCGGGATCGAGCCGATGGGACTCCGCCTCGTGGCCCAGCACGTCGGCGTGGACCACTGGATAGATGATGTAGTAGGCGGTGACGCTGTCGATCGGCCCCGCGCCGAGCGCGCGTCGCGCCAGCCGGGCGGCGAGCGCCGTGCGTCCTACGGCTGCCAACGCGCGGGCCCCGTCGAGGAGCTCCTGCGCGGTCACGAGCAGCGTCGGCCACGCACCGACCTCCCAATCGGCCTCCTGCGCCATCCCGCAGATCTCGAGCAACCGCACTCGGCGCACGAAGGTGAGCGCGTCGCCGGCGGTCACGTCGAGCTTCGGCACCCCGTTCGGCGCCCAGGGGACCAGCCCGAGTCGGCGCCCCGCGAGGCCGGCGTAATAGGTCTCGGGGGCGCGCAGGGCGACGGCCCGCCAGCGTTCCAACGCGCGCACGCTGTCCCCGAGCGTGGACCAGGCCCGTCCCGCCCAGTAGGTCGCGGCGTTCCGCTCGGGACCAGGCAGCGTCCCGAGGGAGTCGAATTCGGTCGCCGCGGTGGCCGTGTTGCCCGCGACGTAGGCGACCAGCGCCGCCTGGAACCGCGCCGCCGGAGTGAACCGACTGCCGGGTTGAAGGGTCGCGAGCTGGAGCCAGAGGGCGCGCGCGGTGGAGTCGTTCCCCGCGTCGACCGCCAGATCGGCCGATAGGGCCAGGGCGTTCGCGGTGGTGGACTCGACCGGGAATCGCACTGCGAGATCGCGGAGCAGCGCCTTGGCCGAGTCGCCGCGGCCGAGTCGGAAGAGGGCGCGCGCGCGATCGTATTGGGTCCGAGCGAGGAGAGCATCCGCGCCGACGACGCTCTTGAAGACCGACTCGGCGACCGCCGGACGCCCGAGGCGCAGCATCGCGGTGCCATAGCGCCATCGGTCGTCCGGGTCGCCCAGGTCGGCCGCAAGAGCGCGGCGGAGCCCGTCGCCCGCGCGCTTCGCATCGCCGGCGCGCAGGGCGGCACGTCCCGCTTCGAGCTGCTCGGCAGCGGTCAGTGGAGCGTAGCCGGCATCGAACGCAGCGAGGACCCGCGGCAACTGGTCGACCCGCGCGACGCGGAGGGCGGACAGGAATCGGGGCCGAAGGTCGCTGGTCGGCGCGATCCGCGCGGCGGCAAGGAGCGCCTCGACCGAATCGCCCGCCAGGTACCACGCGTCGCGCGAGAGGGCCCACTGCTGGCGCCCCGCGAATGCGATGGCGAGCATGGCAGGCGCGCGGCGCAAGGTGAGAGGTGAGGTGAGCCCGGCGATCTGCGCCGCCCAGGAATCGAGGTCGGACGCTGTAGTCGCGGCGCGGAGCCGCAGCCAGTCGGCGAGGTCAGGCAGCTCCTTGGCGGCCGCCGAGTACGCCGCGGTCGCATCCTCCAGCCGACCAGTGCGGTCGAGCGCGCGGGCGAGGAGGACTCGGCGCACCCCGCGCATCGAATCGGTGGACGCTCGACGGATCGCTCTCTCCGCGTGCCCCACCGCCAGGCTGTCATCTCCCAGGGCGAGGGAGGCGCGGGCGAGCAGTTCGCGGGGCCCGCCGTCATAGCGCTCGTCGATCCACTGCTCGCGCACCAGCAATCGCTTCACCTCTGCCCATCCTCCCCACCCGGCAGCAGCCCGAGCAGCGAGCCAGACCGACTCGGGCGTCCGCGTCGCAGCCACCCGCGTGCGGGGGAGCATCAGCCGATACGCTCGCCACGGGTTGCCGCGCGCGAGCGCCTCCTCCGCCCGGACCATGATGGTGTCCTTGGCGGCGAGAGCCGGGGCGGCGGGTGTGCCACTCAGCAACGCGAGGAGGGTGAGGGCGAGCATACCTGTATTATCAGTCGCAAGGCGGCAAGACGGCAAGACGGGCTCACAAGGAGCATCGCCTCGGCCAGGTGTCATCCCGAGCAGAGCGAGGGATCTAGCCTGCGTCGACCGGAGTGAGCACCCTGGCTCAGGTCTACGCTAGGTAGATCCCTCGCTCTGCTCGGGATGACATTGCGCCCAGGGCAATTGCCGTCTCCCCGCCCCTACCTCACATCCGCCCCATGCGCCGGCGCGTGCGCTACGGCGACGGCACCCTCCGCCTTGCCGAACACCCTCGCCGCGATCCGCATCAACCCGGTCCGCCAATCGATGAAGATCTCATAGATCGTCGGGATCACGAGCAGGGTCAGGAGCGTGGCGGTGATGGTGCCGCCGATGACCGCGACGCCGAGGGGGGCGCGGAACTGGGCGCCCTCACCGCGGCCCAGCGCCACCGGGATCATCCCGGCGATGAGGGCGAAGGTGGTCATCAGGATCGGCCGGAGCCGGGTGGCGCCAGCCTCGATGATCGCTTCGCGCAGCGGCATCCCCTTCTCGAGCCCCCACTTGGCGAAGTCGATCAGGAGGATGGCGTTCTTTGCCACGATGCCCATCAGGAGGATCACGCCGATCAGGCTCATGATGTTGATGGTGTGCCCTGTGATCGAGAGCGAGAGCATCACCCCGATGAGCGAGAGCGGCAGCGACATCAGGATCGCCAGCGGATCGAGGAACGACCCGAACTGCATCACCAGGATGAGGTACATCAACAGCACCGCCACGCCGAGGGCGAGGAAGATGTTGCCGAAGATCTCGGTCTGGTTCTTGGCGTCGCCCCCTTCGGTGAAGGTGACCCCGGCCGGGAGCTGCAGCTGGGCGATGCGGACGAGCACGTCGGCCTGGACGTCGCCGGTGGCGCGCCCCTGGGCGTTGTACTCGACGTTCACCACTCGGTCGCGATCGAGGTGATTGATCACCGCCGGGCCGAGGCCCGAGGTGATCCGTGCCACCTGACCGAGCGGCAGGGTGGCGGGCCGGCCATCGGCACCGATGATCACGAGGGGGAGGACGCGGAGGTCCTCTGCCCGGCGACGCGATTCGGGCGAGAGCCGGAGCGTCACGTCGCGGGTCTCCCCGCTCGGATCGACCCAATCGCCCACGTCGATCCCCGCGAAGGCGGGTCGGAGCGCCTGCGCGACGGCGCCCACCGAGATCCCGAGCGAGCCGGCGAGGCCGCGGTCGAGGTCGATGTTGAGCTCCGGCCGGCGTCCCTTGCTGGAGAGACCGACATCGACCGCGCCCCGCACCTGCACCACCTCCGCCCGGATCATCTCGGCCGCGCCGTTGATGGCGGCGAGGTCGGGACCCTTCACCTGCAGCACCAGCTGTTTGCGCCCACCGCCGATGTCACTGGTGAAGACGGCCACCTGCACCCCCGCCACCCGCGACACTTCCTCCCTCAGCTCTGACGCGAGCCCTTCGGCGCTGATACTCCGCTCGTTCTTGGGCGACATCTTCACGTAGAGGAAGCCCTTGTCCACCGCCCCCGAAGTCGCGTTGCCGAGGGTGGCGTAGGTGTAGCGTGCCTCGGCGTGCGCCCGCACCAGCCGGTCGAGCTCGACCATCTTGGCGCGCAGGTAATCGAGGTTGGCCCCCGGAGGGGACTCGACCTGGATCGTCATCTCGGAACGGTCATCCTCGGGAACGAACCCGACGCCGACCTTGCGGAGCTCCGGCATCTTCATCCCCACGTTGACCCCCAGCAACATCACGACCAGGGCGAGGGGGATCTTCAGGTAGGCGGCCACCTTTGGAAAGGCGACCCATGCCGGGACCGGCTTGGTGGTGATCAACGCCGCGAGGGCGGTGCCCAACAGCGCGACCCCCAGTCCGAGGATGCCGCCCGCGAGGAGAGTGAAGGAGGCGAAGAAGGTCCCGGTCGCCATGACCACGACGGCCACTCGGTGGTCGAGCGCCCACCCGATCACCTTGCGATAGCCGTTCGCCAGGTCATTGAACCACCGGTTGAAACGGTCGAGCAACTTGGTGATCCACCACTTCTTCTCCTCCGGCACGTGCGGATCGGCCCAGTACGCCGAGAGCATCGGATCGAGGGAGAACGACACGAAGAGGGAGATCAGCACCGCGCAGGCGATGGTAAGGGCGAACGGCTTGAACCACTGGCCACCGAGCCCACCCATGAAGCCGATCGGCACGAAGACCGCGAGGATCGAGAAGGTGGTCGCGGCCACCGCGAGTCCGATCTCGTCTGTGCCCTCCTGGGCCGCGGTGAAATGGTCCTTCCCCATCTCCACGTGTCGCACGATGTTCTCGCGCACCACGATGGCATCGTCGATCAAAATGCCGATCGCCAGCGACAGCCCCAGCAACGACATGGTCTCGAGCTTGAACCCGAAGGCCCAGATCGCGATGAAGGCCGCCATCGCCGAGACCGGCAGGGCCAGGCCGGTGATGACCGTCGAGCGCCAGCTGTTGAGGAAGAGGAACACCACCAGCACCGTGAGGATCGCCCCTTCGAGGAGCGACTCCTGCACGTTCCGCACGGCGGCCTCGACCCGGGTGCCGGTGTTCTTCACCACTTCGACGATGACGCCGGCCGGCAGCGTTGCGCGGAGTTCATCGACCCGCGCCAGGATCCGCGCCGCCACGTCGGTGGTGCTGTACCCCTGCGACTTCTTGACGTCGATCCCGACCGCCTCCTGCCCGTTGTAGAGCGCCAGGGTCCGCTGTTCCTCGACGCCGTCGAACACGGTGGCGACCTGACCCAGGCGGATCAGGGTACCGTTCCGCGAAGCGACCACGAGGTTGAGGTACTCCCGCGGCGATTCGAGCCGCCCGCGGAGTCGGATCGACCGCTCGTCATAGAGCCCTACCACCCGCCCCACCGGCGCCGCGAGACTCTGCGTCTGCAGCGCCAGCACCACCTGGCCCACGCTCACCCCATACGACTGCAGGTCGGAAGGCCGCAGCTCGACGGTGAGTTCGCGCTCCTGCTTGCCGCTCACCGTCACCTCGGCCACCCCCGCCAGCGACCGCAGCTCACGCGTGATCATCGGATCGGCCACCCGCGTCAGTTCGGCCGCGGTCAGCCGGTCGGAATGGAGCGCGATGGAGAGGATCGGCCGGTCCGTGTCGTTCAACTTCTTGATGATCGGCTCCTCCATCTCGGCCGGGAGGTCGCTCCGCACCTCGGAGATGGCATCGCGGATGTCCTGCGTCGCCTCCGACACCGGCTTCTCGAAGTTGAACTCGATCATGATCAGCGCGAACCCGTCCTGGGCGGCGCCATTGACCTGCTTGACGCCCGAGATCCCGGCGATGGCCTCTTCGATCGGGTCGAGTACTTCCTTCTCGACGATGTCGGGCGAGGCGCCGGGATACGGGATGGCCACCGAGACGTAGGGCGGCGCCACGTCAGGGAACTCGTCGAGCTTGAGCTTGGCGAGGGCGATGATGCCCCCCACCACCAGCGCCAGCATCGACACGACCGTGATGGTCGGCCGACGGATCGCGAAATCAGAGATCAGCATCGTGATCCCTCAGCGGGGAGTTGATGGAGCGCGGCCCGTCTCGGCCGACGCGGCGACCCTCATCGGGGTCCCCGACGGAAGGCCTTGCGCCGTTCCTACCACCAGCGTGTCACCCGCCGTCAGCCCGGTCAGGATCTCCATCCGTTCGGCCACCGGATCCTCGAAGCCCAGGGTGACCTCGACCTTCTCCAGATGACCCGCCTTGACACGATAGACCACCGGACGAAGCCCCCGCTGGTCGATCGCCGAGGTCGGCACCGTGATGCCGGCGCGGCTCCTGGTCGCCACGCGTCCCTCGATGAAGAGCCCGGAGACGAGCTGTCCCTGGTCGTTCGGCAGCCGCACCACGATCGGGACCTGCCGGGTGGCGGGGTCGACCGCGGGGCTCATCCGGGCCACGATGCCGCGGAACTGCCGCCCTTCGTATCCCGACACGGTGAAGAGCACCGGAGTGCCGATCTTGATCGCCGCGAGCTGATCGACCGGCACCTGCGCCTCGAGCCGGAGCGATGCGGGGTCGACCACGGTCACGATCAGCGTGCCGGGCGATACCATATCGCCCACCCGCGCCGGCCGCGCCGCGACGATCCCCGGGAACGGAGCACGGATCTCGGTACGACGGAGGTTGAGCTCCGCCGTAGCGTAGCGCGCGTGGGCGTCGGCCAGCGCCGCATCGGCCTGCAGGGCGGATCGACGGGTGGCCTCGAGCTGACGCTGGGCGAGTGCCCCCGCATCCGCGAGGCGCTGGTCCCGCGCGAGGTCGGACTTGGCGAGCTCGGCCGAGGACTCCGCCGCGCGCATCGCACTCTGCATGGAGAGATACTGGTCGCGGATGCCCGACGCATCGAGCCGCACCAGCACCTGCCCACTCAGCACCGGGGTGCCCGGCTCCACCAGCACCGCCGTCACCTGTGCGGTGATCTCAGCGCGGAGGGTGGCGGTCCGCTCGGCGTCGACCGTACCCGAGATCGATGGGCCGGTGCGGATCGTGTCGGCGGTGGCGAACACGATGTTCTCGGGGCCCACCACCACCGGCGCGGCCTCCTTGGGAGCCTCTGCGGCGCTGCCGCGGTTGCAGGCCCAGGCGGTTCCGAGTGCGAGCACGGTGAGGGCGACGGCAAGCGTGGTCTTGGTCTTCGTCATGGTCTGGGTCTCGGTATGCATTCGTCGGCTCACGCGCCGAGCGGAAGGTCACGAAGGAGGGCAAGTCGGAGCCGGGCCACCTGGAGCGTCCGGGCCGCTTGGGCGCGCAGGGCCTGCGCCTGTTCGAGCAGGAGCCGCGAATCGGCCAGCTCCGTCTGGGTGGAGATGCCCTCGCGATAGCGCACCTGGGCGATCTCATACGCACGCTGGGCCTGCTGGGTGGTGCCGGTACTGGCGTCGTAGGTGGCCTGAGCCGCCTGCCAGGTGGTGCGCGCGTTCCGAAGCTCGATCTCGGCGAACTCGCGGGTCTGCTGGAGCCTGAGCCGCGAATCCTCGAGTGTGGCGCGCGCGGCGTCCTTGGCCCCCTTGATCCGCCCGCCGGTGAAGAGCGGGAGCTGGAGGCCGAGCACGACGTTCCAATCGGGGCGCATCGCATTCCACTGGGGCAGCCCGTCGGCAGGATAGGCGTAGCGGTTGTAGGTGCTCTGCAGCACCACTGCCGGCAGCATCTCCCCCTGGGCCGAGCGGAGCCGCGCCTGTGAGGCGTTCACCCCCTCCGCGGCCTGCACCACAGGGGCCCGCGCCACGACCGTGGTGTCGCCGCTGAACGCGGTCGCCGCCTGGGGTAACGCGAGCGCCGAGTCTTCGAGCGCGGTGACCAGGTCGAGCGAGTCGGCGAGGGGCAGTCCCAGCAGCTGCTTGAGTCGGAGATAGGCGATATCGCGCCGGGCATGCTGGGTGATGACCGTCGGCCGCGCGTTATCGCGGGTCACCCGCGCGCGCAGCAGGTCGAACTCGGCGCGGTTCCCGACGTCGTAGCCGAGCTGGGTCTCACGGAGCGTCGCCTCGGTCTGGGCCAGGGTGCTCTCGGCGATCGCCGCCAGCCGGTCGGCCAGGAGCGCGTCGTAGTAATACTCCGCCGTAGTGAGGAGGAGGGCGGCCCGTTGGCTCAGGAGCCCCGTCTGCGCGGCCCGGGTGTCGGCGGCCGCCGCGGAGGCGCCGGCGAAATTCCGCATCCCGTTGAAGAGCGTCCACTGTCCCTGGACGCCGAACACATATGTGTTGGCCTGTCCGAAGGGGAGATCGGAGAAGTCGGGACCGCTCGAGCTCGTGTCGGACCCGCTGCTGAACGCTCCCTCGAACTGGCTCTGGAGGGTGCGGGTGTAGCTGGCGTTGGCCGAGAGCTGGGGCAGGAAGACGCTCCGCGCCTGGGCCTGGGCCCCGCGCGCGCGCTGGACCCCCGCCTGCGCGATGCCGACCACTTCACTGGCGGGCCCCGCAAGGGCCACCGCCGCATCGAGGGAGAGGTGGCGCACCGTTGCAGCGGGCTGCTGGGCCGACAATGGCGCCGCGGCGGCGAGCAGGATGAGGGCGCCGAGGCGCGAGTAGTTCCGGGTCATGGTATCGAGGGTCAGGCAGGGACCGGCACGGAGGTGCCGATCCCACGCAGGAATAGCCGGACGAACTGGTCGAGGTGCAGTTCGGGGGTGTCGGGGATCAGCGCCGGCATCACGTCGCGCATGATCGCGTTGAGGAGCAGCGCATTGAGCAGCATCGCCGAGGCGGCGGCAGCGTCGACCTCGGCTTCCGCTCGGCCGGCACCCTGCAGCTTTCGCACGTAGTCGGCCAGCTGGTCGTACGCGAGGGCGTATGGGTCCGACGGCCGGACCAGCTCGGGGTGTTCCTCGACCTCGCCGATGGTGGTGCGGATCATCGATTGGTGCAACCGCATCTGGGTGAAATGCTGCGCGGCCCAGGTGCGGATCTCGGTGTAGGGATCCGCCGGGACATCGGGGAGGGGGACGAGCTTCGACTCGGGGCCGCAGCACGCCACCGCTTCGTGGATCAGTGCGGCCTTGGAACCGAAGTGCCGGAAGAGCGTGAGCTCGTTGCACCCGGCCGCGCTCGCGATCCGTCGGGTGGTGGCGCCCCGGAATCCGACTTCCGAGTACACCTTGGCAGCGGCTTCGATGATCCGTGTGCGCAGGTCCATGACGGTATATCTAACTCGAAGGTCACTAGAGTGCAAGCATGTACTTACAAGTGACAAAGTACGGTAAGGCCTCAGAATTGGTTTGAAGTGAGCCAACATACGAACATTTACCGAAACTTGCCCACAAATGTTGACGATGCCCTCTCCCAGCCGCGCACCCTGTCACTCGATCCGACTTGCCCCGGCCCCCTCGCTCTGCCCGACCTCACCCCCCGACCCCCTTGTGTCTTGCCCGCGCCGTAAGTTGCGGGGGGGAGGAGCCCGTCACCCTCTGGGGCAGGAGCCCGTGGGAGAGCAAGGGCCCTCCTCGCCTAGGTCCGCCGAGCCCGTACAGTTGCCCGG
>JBDSIR010000159.1:0-8664 GCA_039917855.1 Gemmatimonadales bacterium
ACGGAGACTCACGGAGGAATGACTTGGTGGTCTCACAAGGAGCTCCGCGATGAGACCACAACAAATGCAGTTCTCCGTGCCGCTCCGTGTCCCTCCGGTCCTCCGTGGTGAATACTGGTCGCCCCCAGACTCGACCTCACCGGATTGGCGGAACTGTGAAGTAACGGCTAATTTCACGCCGGACTTGAACGAGAGAACTTGATGCTTCCGATCGACCTGAAGGGCAAGCGTGCGCTCGTGGCCGGTGTGGCCGACGACGGCGGATTCGGTTTCGCGATCGCCAAGGCCCTGGCCGAGGCGGGGGCGAGCGTGAGCGTCGCCACCTGGCCGCCGGCGATGAACATCTTCGAGAACCTGCTCGAACGCGGGAAGATGGACTCCTCGATGATGCTCAGCCGGGGCGGCAAGATGTCGTTCGAGAAGGTCTATCCCCTCGACGCCGTCTACGACACGCTCGCGGATGCTCCGGCCGATATCCGGGAGAGCAAGCGGTACATCGATCGCGGCGATTTCTCGATCGCCGGCCTGGCCCAGCGCCTCACGACCGACTTCGGCTCTCCCTGCCTCGACATCCTGGTCCATTCGCTGGCCAACGGTCCCGAGGTCAAGAAGCCCCTCCTCGAGACCTCGCGGAAGGGCTACCTCGACGCCATCAGCGCCTCGTCCTACAGCGCGCTCAGCCTCATTCAGCAGCTGGGACCGCTGATGCGCCCCGACGGGAGCTTCGTCTCGCTCACCTACATGGCGGGTGAACGGGTCGTTCCCGGGTACGGCGGCGGGATGAGCAGCGCCAAGGCGGCGCTCGAGAGCGACACCCGCACCATCGCCTTCGAGGCGGGGCGAAAGTGGGGGCTCCGGGTCAACACCATCTCGGCCGGCCCCTACGCGTCCCGCGCCGCGAGCGCCATCGGCTTCATCGATACGATGATCAAGTACACCAAGGCCAATTCGCCGATCCCCCGTGAGATGGAGGCCAGCGATGTCGGCCACGCGGCGGCCTTCCTCTGCTCCCCCCTGGCCAAGGCGATCACCGCGACCACGCTGTACGTGGACAACGGGTATCACTCGATGGGAATGGCGGTGCAGGAGCAGTAGAACGGCAAGGGCAAGGGCGAGGGTAAGGGCAAGGGTAAGGGTAAAGTGGGTAGAAGGCGAAAGGTCGAAGGAATTCCCTTCGACCTTTGTGCTTCCCGCCTCCTTGCCTTTGCCCTTACCCTTCTACGCTCCTCCCCGCCACCACCACCCCCATCCCCACCACCACGACCAGCAGCAGCAGCTCCCAGCCGAGTGCTGAGTCGAAATCGCTGGTCGGCTCGTAGATCACCACCACCACTCCCACGTCATTCCGACCCGGCACCGCACGCCAGGCGACCACTGCGTGGCGTGAAAGGCGTGTGGCGTAGGCCCCCCCGTCTTCGGTGAGCATCCGTCCGGGGTGCTCCAGGCCGAGGTCGCCCAGGTCGCCACTGGCGCCGTCGGGCGCGGCGACGATCCGCGCGGTGCCGCGATCGACCACCCAGACCCGCGCGTGGCGCCCGACATCGCCGCTGTCGGGGAACGCGGTCCCGCGCGCGATGCTTGCGGCGAGGACCGTCTGCAACCTGCTCCCTTCGGCGAGCTCGAGTCCCACCTGCTGTCGCGCCAGGACTGCCAGGACGAGCGGGATCGCGAGGGTGACCATCGCCAGCGGCGGCGGCAGGTGGCCTCGCCCCATCCTGACCCCCGCGGCGGCGCCGAGGAGGGTGCCCTGGAGCGCGAACTTGAGCACCTCGATCCATGGCAGGCCACCGAGCGTTCCGGCGACCCCTGCCAGGAGATGGATGAACAGGACACCGAGAGCGAGCGCCGGCGCACCCTTCGAAGGCCACAGTCGTCCGAGGAGCCAGGCGACCGGGATCGCCGCGGCAGCTCCCGCCAGCGCCCACCCCATCGCTCGAGGTGACCCGAGCCACCACGCCGTCGTGAAGGTGAGGCCGGCTATCCCACCGAACAGGGTGAGGGCGCCGAGGCTCCGGAGCGGGGTCTGGGACATGGTGGCCGATGCGGTCATCGACCCAAAGTAGGGGACGGGGTGTATCTTGGGAACATGGACCGTCGCTTCCTTCTCCTCGGTGCACTTTCGGCTTTTGCGGCAGTCGCCGCCGGAGCATTCGGCGCGCACGCGCTGCGCGAGCAGCTGACTCCGGACATGATGGCCGTCTTCGAGACCGGGGCACGGTACCAGATGTATCATGCGCTCGCCATGGTGGCGGTCTCCGCACTGAGCATCCGAGCGTCTGAGCGCCTGATCTCCGCGGCGGGGTGGCTCTTCGCGCTTGGCACCCTGCTCTTCTCCGGTTCGCTCTATATGCTGGCGCTCACTGGGATCACCTGGTGGGGCGCCGTGACCCCGGTCGGCGGGTTCGCCTTCCTGGCAGGGTGGCTCTGTCTCCTGGCGGCCGGCTTTCGCATCAAGCCGATCACCTGAACTGCAACTGATCGTCGCGACAACGCGAAGATGCGAAACGCTCCGTTCAGTACGGGGTTCCTGAGCCGTTGTACAATGTCATTTGTGGGTGCGGCACGGAGCTCCGTGCTAGACGGAACCTTTCGCGACTTTATCGACTTTCGTGTTTTCGCGACAGTCAGTTGCAGTTTTTGAAGTCCGTGCCGACCCCGCCACTCCATCCCCGATGAGCAGACGCTACCAGACCCTCCTCCAACGCCTCGATGCCTGGTTCGCCGAGGCGATGGTGAAGCACGGGAGTGTGATCCCGTGCCGAGCGGGGTGCACGGCGTGCTGTCACGGACCATTCGACATCTCGCCGGCCGATGCGGAGCTCCTGCGCGAAGGGATCACGCTGCTGGAGCCCAAAGACCGGGCGGAGGTGCGGGTGCGCGGCGAACTGCTGCTGACCCGGATGCAGGAGCTCGCTCCGGGTTGGGGCCCGCCCTGGGACGTCAGCGCGCTGGGGGAGGAGGGGTTCGATCAGGTGGCGGAAGCGTTGGCGGAGGAGCCCTGCCCGCTCCTCGGCGACGACGGGAAGTGTCGGGTGTACCAGCATCGGC
Organism: Gemmatimonadales bacterium; assembly: GCA_039917855.1. Taxonomy (GTDB): domain Bacteria; phylum Gemmatimonadota; class Gemmatimonadetes; order Gemmatimonadales; family GWC2-71-9; genus CAMLHU01. Next base: position 3,049 of record JBDSIR010000159.1, read on the forward strand.
CGCTCGTCTGCCGGCTGATCGGGGTGCCGATGCTGACCGACCTGGGCGACACGCTGGAGAATGCCTGCCCGATCCAGGACCAGTTCCCCGGGTATCCGGAGCTGGCGGGGGTGCCATTCGACTACGCCGACTTCGCCGCGGAGGAGGTCGCGATCCTGGCGCCGATGGAGGGGCCGGAGACCACCATCGCGGCGATCGCGGCGGAGGCGGGCTGAGTCCGTTCACGGCACCGGACTGCAACTGACTGTCGCGAAAACGCGAAATCGAGCGAAAGCGCGGAAAGCTCCATCCGGCCTTGAGTCCCCGAGCCGTTGAACAAGGAGATTCTATGGGCGCTACACCGGGCTCCCCTTGGGAAAACAAAACACTGCTCAAGCTCGCAGATGGGACGGAGTCGTCTGGCGAACGGAGCCTTTCGCGTCTTTATCACTTTCGCGTTTTCGCGACGATCAGTTGAAGTCCTGTCCCATCAGCGGACCAAGTCACAAAGGGTGAGGGGTGAGGGGTGAGGGCGAGAAATAGTCCGGAGCCGTCCCGAACACAGTGAGGGACCTACTCGACACCGGGTAGGTCCCTCGCTCTTCCTTCGCTACGCTCAGGACAGGGCTCGGGACGGTTCCTTGTAACGAACAGCCCCCTTACCTCTTACCCCTTACTCCTCACCCGTTCAAGACCACGGCGGCAGCCCCCAGAACGCATTCTCGCTCCGGTTATAGACGAACAGGGCGAGAAGGGCCAGGATGATCACCGCGGCGATCAGGATCGGAAAGACGAACAGGCCGCTGAAGACCTTGCTGTCCTGCTTGAGGTGCATGTAGAACATCGCGACCAGCGCGAACTTCGCGGCCGAGAGCACCAGCAGGATCTCGACCACCATCTGGGAGACGAAGGTCCCGAACGCGCCGGAGATCCCGCGCTCGGCCACTTCGTACGCTCCGACCTCCATCGCCGTGAGGGCGAAGAGGATGATGGCGATGGTGACGTACATCTGCCAGCCGGGGTGGGAGTGCCCTTCGGTGTGGGCGGCGGAGCTATCGGCCATGGGTCTCGATCCTCACTTCATCAGGTAGACGACGGGAAAGATCACGATCCATACCACGTCGACGAAGTGCCAGTACAGGGCGGCGATCTCGAGGTTGAGCGCCTTCTCCGGACCCATCTTGCCGCGGAGCCCCAGGTACAGGAGCGTCGCCAGCCAGATGACGCCGAGGGTCACGTGGGTGCCGTGGAATCCGGTCAGGGTGTAGAAGCTCGACCCGAAGAGGTTGGTGGTGAAGCCCAGCCCCTTGTGCACGAAGTGGGTGAACTCGTACACCTGCATGCCGATGAAGAAGAGACCGCAGACCACCGTGGCCGCCAGCCAGCCCACGAACTGCTTCTGCTTGCCGCGCTGCAGGCCGTTCAGGGCCAGCACCACGAAGAACGAGCTGAACAGGAGCACAGCGGTGCCGAAGGTGACCAGCGGGATCTCGAACATCCGCTCGACCACCCGGCCGGTGGCCGGGTCGGTCCACGCCTCATGGGGGTAGGGGCCGCGGAGACTCTGGCCCTTGTACACCACATAGGTGGAGATCAGGGTGGCGAAGAAGAGGCACTCGGATCCGATGAAGGTCCAGATCGCGAGCTTCCGATTATCGAGCCCCGTCGAGGTCGGGGGATGCAGTGCAGCGTCGTGGGCCACGTTCTAGATCCTCAGGAGAAGGCCGGCTCGAACGCCCACCCGTAGATGCCCCCGATGACGACTGCGCCACCGAGGAGCATGACCGGGACGACGACTCCGAGCAGGAGGCCGACGAAGAAGATGATGATGCCGACCGCGGTGATGAGCGGCCACCACGACGGATTCGGCATGTGTACCGCGTCCTCGGCCACGCGCTTCGGCTCGGGAGCGGTGCCGCCCATCTTGCGCTTGGCGTGCCACCAGGCGTCACGCGCATCGACCGTGGGCACCTCGGCGAAGTTGAAGTGTTGCGGCGGCGAAGAGATGGACCACTCGAGCGTGGCGCCGTTCCACGGGTCGGCCGGGGCGTTGGCCGGGGCGCGCCAGGTCTTGACGATGTTCCAGACGAACACCGCGAACGAGGTGGCGATGGTGAAGGCGCCGATCGTCGCCAGCAGGTTGTCCAGGTTGAACCCCATGCCGTCCGTGTAGGTGTAGACGCGCCGAGGCATGCCGTTCAACCCGAGGAAGTGCATCGGGAAGAAGGTCAGGTTGAAGCCGATCATCATCAGCCAGAAATGCACCTTGCCCAGCGTCTCATCGAGCATCCGGCCGAACATCTTGGGCCACCAGAAGTAGGCGCCGGACACGATCGCGAACACCGATCCACCGAACATCACGTAGTGGAAGTGGGCCACCACGAAATAGCTGTCGGTCTGCTGCAGGTCGGCCGGCGCCACGGAATGCATCACCCCGGAGAGCCCGCCGATGATGAACATCGCGATGAAACCGAGCGCGAAGTACATCGAAGTCTTCAACTGGAGATTGCCGCCCCAGACCGTGCCGATCCAGTTGAACACCTTCACCCCGGTGGGGATCGCGATGAGCATCGTCATCAGCGAGAACACCGTGTCGGCCACCGGCCCCATCCCCACCGCGAACATGTGGTGGCTCCAGACCCCGAACCCGAGGAAGGCGATGAAACACCCCGAGAACACCATCGCGGTATAGCCGAACAGCGGCTTCCGGCTGAATACCGGCAGCACCTCGCTGATGATGCCGAAGGCCGGCAGGATCAGGATGTACACCTCGGGGTGACCGAACACCCAGAAGAGGTGCTGCCAGAGGAGCGGGTCGCCGCCGCCGCCGGGAACGAAGAACGAGCTCCCGAAGAAGCGGTCGTACATCAGCATCACCAGCGCCACGGTGATGACCGGGAACGAGAGCAGCACCAGCACCTGGGTGATCAGGCTCATCCAGCTGAACATCGGGAGCCGGAGCATCGTCATCCCCGGGGCGCGCAGGTTCAGGATGGTGACGGTGAAGTTGACCCCCGCCGCCAGCGACGCGATGCCCAGGATCTGCAGGCCCGCCACCCAGAAGTCGGTATTGAGACCCGGCGAGTACTGCGACGAGGTCAGGTTGGCGTACCCGAACCACCCGGCGTTGGGCGCCGCGTTGAACAGGAAGCTCACATTGAGCAGCAGCCCGCCCAGCAGGAAGGTCCAGTAGCTGAAGGCATTGAGGCGCGGGAACGCGACGTCGCGGGCGCCGATCTGGAGCGGGATGATGTAATTGAAGAACATTGCCGACAGCGGCATGATCCCGAGGAAGATCATCGAGGTGCCGTGCATCGTGAACAGCTGATTGTACATCTCCGGCGACAGGAACTTCTGATCCGGGGCGTGGAGCTGCCAGCGGATCAGCAGCGCTTCGCAGCCGCCGATGAGGAAGAAGAGGAGCGCGGAGGCACCGTACAGGATGCCGATGCGCTTGTGGTCGACCGTGGTGAGCCAACTCTTGATCCCGGTCGCCTCGTGGGCAGTGCTCATCGTCAGGTTCCCCGGGTCAACGGTGCGCGCGGAGGTAGTGCACCAGGGCGGTGATCTCGCCCTCGGTGAGCGGACGCGGCAGCTTCATCAGCGACCCTTCCTTCACGGCGTTCGGGTCGCGGAGCCAGCGCGCGAGTTCCTCGTCAGTGTTCTTCAGCATCCCGGCCACCAGGTGGTGGCGGCTCCCGACGTGCGACAGGTTCGGGCCCTGCAGATCCACCAGGCGTTCGGTAGGCTGTCCGGCCATCGCATGGCAGCCGATGCAGCCGGCCGCCAGGAAGGCGGACTTCCCCGCCTGATAGACTGAGTCCCCGGCCATCGCCGAGTCCGGGGAGGCACCCTTCTGCCCCGCCACCCACGCCACGAACCCCGCGCTGTCCGACGACACCACGTGGAATCCCATGCGGGCGTGCTGGAGGCCGCAGAATTCGGCGCACTGCCCGGAGTAGACGCCGGTGTCGGCCGCAGAGAACCAGAAATGATTGGTGTGGCGGGCGATCATGTCCCGCTTGCCGGCGAACTGCGGCACCCAGAACGAGTGGATCACATCCTTGGTCGTGAGCCGGAGGTCGACCGTCCGCCCCAGTGGCACGCGCAGCTCGTTGGCCGTCACGATGCCGTACTCGGGATACCGGAACTCGAACCACCACTGGTGGCCGATGACCTCGACCACCAACGCATCGCGCCCGGGGACCTCGCTGGTGCGCCAGATCGTCCGCACCGTCGGCACCGCGATGAACGCCAGGATCGCAGCCGGGATGATCGTCCAGACGATCTCCAGCGTCGTGTTCCCGTGGATCTGCGCCGGTTCGGCGTCCTCGGGACGGCCGCGGAACTTCCAGATGGCGAAGACCAGCACGCCTTCGACCAGGATGAAGACCGCGAGGGCCCACCAGACGGTGGTCATGAAGAGCTGGTCCACCATCTCCGCGAAGTCACCCTTGGGGATCAGGGTCGACTGCGGATAGGTGGCGCTGTCGCCCGTACAGGCGGCGAAAGCGAGCAGCAGGAGCACCGGCAGGGCGACGCGCACCAGGCGGGTCGGGCGGCGCAGGGCAGACCTCAGAACGTTCATCGACCTCATGTCCCGTGTCGGGGGGCCGCAGCCGGAAGGCGGAGGGAAAGGCGCGTGAAAATAGCCCCGGAAAGGGGGGCGGTCAATGAAACCTGCCAGGGAAAATTCGGGCCGGACCTAATGCCGAGTGATATTGTCGGCTATATGGGAGACACGGAGAGCACGAGGCTAAATTGAGCCAGGATCCACCCTGGAGCGACCCGTGAACCCAGCCGAACGCCGTACCTTCATCACCCGCTACGCCGCCGGCCCCGACCTCCTCCGCGCCGCCCTGGCCGAAGTCCCGGAAGAAGCACTCCAGTGGCGCCCCGCCCCCGGCAAGTGGTCGGCCCACGAGGTGATCGTCCACTGCGCCGACAGCGAGACCAATTCCCACGGCCGCATCCGCACCCTCGTGGCCGAGTCCGAACCTGTCATCCAGGGCTATGACCAGGACCGCTGGGCCCAGCGACTCGGCTACCACGCCCGCCCCCTCGGCACCGCCCTCGTCACCATCGAAGCGGTGCGCGCCAATACCGTCCCCCTCCTCGAAGCGATGACCGAGGACGAATGGGCCAGCGTCGGGCGCCACACGGAAGTGGGCACCTACTCGGCCGAACAATGGCTGCAGATCTACGCCGAACACCTGGAGGTACACGCGGCACAGATCCGGCGGAATGTGGCGGCGTGGAAGAAGAGGTAGGCGGATGGGCAGGCGGCGACCGAAGCGGCCCACAGGAGCGCGTAGCGCGACTCGGCCGCGAGGAAGGGGCGGTCGGGCGGACGGGCGGACGGGCGGCGACCGAAGCGGCCCACAGGAGCGCGTAGCGCGACTCGGCCGCGAGGAAGGGGCGGACGGGCAAGCTTGCATGGAAAGGCGAACCAGCAAGGTGTCATCCCGAGCGGAGCGAGGGATCTAGCCGACATTGACCGACGCGTGAGGACGAGCGCCGGTCTTTGCTAGGTAGATCCCTCGCTCTGCTCGGGATGACAGTTCGGTACACGTGCTTTCGACTCATTGACTTCCCTCCTACCCGCCCATCCGCCCGTCCGCCTACCCGCCTGACCGC
>JBDSIR010000160.1:0-18777 GCA_039917855.1 Gemmatimonadales bacterium
GGGGACAACGTGCAGATGACGATCGAGCTGATCACGCCGATCGCGGCCGAAGAGGGGCTGCGGTTCGCGATCCGCGAGGGCGGCCGGACGGTCGGCGCCGGCGTGGTCACCAAGATCTTGGCGTAAGAGCGTCACCGGTCGCAAGTCTCAAGTCCCGCGACTTGCGACCTGCGACCCGCGACCCACGACAGCAGGCTTGAGGGAGTAAGCGACTATGCCGCGCGAAAAAGTCATCATGGAGTGTTCCGAGTGCAAGAACCGGAACTACTTCACCACGAAGAACCGGCGACTGCACCCGGAGCGCGTGGAATGGAAGAAGTACTGCCCCCGGTGCGACAAGCATCAGGGACACAAGGAGTCCAAGTAACGTGGACGCCGTCCAGACGACGGGCGGCGGCAAGGTGATGCGGTCGGTGCGTGCCAGCGTGGACTTCGTCCGTGAGGCCTACGCCGAGATGCACAAGATCACCTGGCCGACGACCCCGGAGCTCAAGCGGGCCACGATCTCGATCGTGGTGCTCGCCGTGGTGCTGGGTCTTGCCATCGGCTGGCTCGACAAGCTGTTGTCGCTGATCCTGGTGGACGGCGTCGCGCGGTTGACGCGTTGAGCGGCGCCGTGGAATACCGCTGGTACGCGATCCAGACCACCGCGGGGCACGAGAACAAGGTCCGAGGGTTGATCGCCCAGCGGATCACCGAGGACCCCCGGCCGGAGGGGCAGAAGCTCATCCGCCAGGCGCTGGTCCCGGTGCAGGAAGTGGTCGAGATCAAGGCCGGCAAGAAGGTCAACGTCGAGCGGAAGCTCTACCCCGGCTATGTCCTGGTGGACATGCAGATGGGGCAGGAAGCGCTCCACGTGATCAACTCGATCCAGGGCGTGATCAAGTTCGTGGCGCAGGGGAAGTATCCCTCGCCCCTCCGCCAGGACGAGGTGAACCGGTTGCTGGGCGTGGTGGAAGAGGTCCCGTCGGCCGAGTCGAAGGAGGAGATCCCCTTCCTGGTGGGTCAGGCGGTGGAGATCACCGAGGGTCCGTTCGCGGACTTCTCGGGTACGGTGGAGGAGATCCTGTCCGACAAGGGCAAGGTCAAGGTGAAGGTGTCGTTGTTCGGGCGTCCGACGACGGTCGAGCTCGACTACCTGCAGCTTCGCGGGCATTAGCCCGCGATAAATCGCGGGCTTACGCCCGCCCCGCGACCGCGCGGGTGATCGCGGCAGATCCCGTTGCTGCGCCGATATCGGCGCCACAACAATCGAAAGGAAGGGCAGCGCATGGCCAAGAAGATCGCAGCGATGGTCAAATTGCAGTGTCCCGCAGGGGCCGCGAATCCGGCGCCTCCGGTCGGCACGGCCCTGGGTCCGCACGGCGTGAACATCATGGAGTTCTGCAAGCAGTTCAACGCCCGCACCCAGAGCCAGTCGGGGATGGTGATCCCGGTGGTCGTGACGATCTACGCCGATCGCACGTTCACGTTCATCACCAAGACGCCTCCCGCGGCCAACCTCCTCATCAAGGAGGCGGGCATCGAGAAGGGGAGCGGCCAGCCCAACCGGATCAAGGTCGGCAAGGTGACGCGGGCGCAGCTCAAGAAGATCGCCGAGCTCAAGATGCAGGACCTCAATGCCGCGGACCTGGCGGGGGCGATGAACATGATCGCCGGCACCGCACGGTCGATGGGGCTGGAGGTCGCCGACTGATGAAGACCCAGGGCAAGCGGTTCCGTGCGGCCGCGACCAAGGTCGATCGGACGCGTGAGTATCCCGTGGACGAAGCGGCGAAGCTATTGAAGGAGTCGGCGTTCGCGAAGTTCAACGAGACCGTGGACGTGGTGGTGCGGCTGGGAGTCGATCCCCGGCACGCCGATCAGATCGTCCGGGGCACCGTGGCGCTCCCGCATGGCACCGGCAAGTCGGTGCGCGTGCTGGTCCTGGCGCAGGGCGACAAGGCGAAGGATGCCGAGGCGGCCGGCGCGGACTTCGTGGGCATCGAATACATCCAGAAGCTCAAGGACGGCTGGCTCGACTGCGACGTGATCGTGGCGACGCCCGACGTGATGGGCCAGCTCGGCCAGCTCGGCCGGGTGCTCGGTCCGCGCGGCCTGATGCCGAATCCGAAGGCCGGCACGGTCACGATGGATGTGGCCAAGGCGGTCAAGGAGATCAAGGCCGGCAAGATCGAATACCGAGTCGACAAGACCGGCAACGTGCACGCCCCGGTGGGCAAGGTCCAGTTCACGGCGGAACAGATCGCCGGGAACCTGACGGCCTTCCTCGAGGCGATCGCGCGGGCCAAGCCGTCGTCGGCCAAGGGGACGTACCTGAAGGGCGCCACGGTCTCGAGCACCATGGGGCCTGGCATCAAGCTCGACCTGGCGGGGTATCGATGAGCAAGACCGAACGTCAGGCAACGGTGGAGAGCCTCGCCGCCCTGCTCAAGGGTTCTCCGAACGTGTACGTGACCGACTTCCAGGGGCTGAACGTGCTCCGGATGACCGAGCTCCGTCGTCGCCTCCGGGCGGCCGGTGCCCGGTATGTGGTGGTCAAGAACACGCTCGCCCAGCGGGCGCTCGAGGCGAATGGTCTGCCGACCCTTCCCGAAGCGTTCAAGGGCCAGGTGGGCCTCGTCCTCGCGGGCGCGGATCCGCTGCCGGCGGCCAAGGTCGTCGGCGAGTTCGCCAAGGAGTTCCAGAAGCCGTCCGTCAAGTCGGGGTTGCTCGAAGGCAAGATCGTCGAGCCGGCCTACGTGAAGCGGCTCGGCGAGATCCCGTCCCGCGAGGCGCTTCTCGGCATGTTCGCCGGTGCCCTCAACAGCATCCTTTACCAGGTCGTTGGCGCCCTCGAGGCACTCCGCACAGAGCGGGACCAACAGGCCGCGTCCTGATCACCGCAGGGAGAGAGACAGATGTCCACGAAGACGCTTAGCAACGAAGAGATCCTCGAGGCCATCGGCGGCAAGACCGTCGTGGAACTCGCCGACCTGATCGAGGCCTTCAAGGTCAAGTTCAACGTGACCGTGATGGCCGCGGCGACCGGCCCGGCCGCGGCTGCAGCTCCGGCCGCCGAGGAGAAGACCGAGTTCACCGTCGCCATCAAGGAAGGTGGCGCCAAGAAGATCCAGGTGATCAAGGTCGTCCGTGAGCTCACCAGCCTCGGCCTCAAGGAGGCCAAGGATCTGGTGGACAACGGCGGGAACGTCAAGGAAGGCGTATCCAAGGCCGATGCCGAAGAGATGAAGAAGAAGCTCGAAGACCAGGGCGCGACGGTCGAACTGAGGTAGTGCGAAGCGCTGTCCTGAGCCGGCCGGGATCTTCCCGGTCGGCGAAGGGTCCAGCCTTCACCTACCTACAGCGAGGCCCGATGCGCACCACTGCGAGTTTCTGACCAACTGATGTCGACGCCCCGCGCAGGCCCCCTCCATTCGGAAGGGGCCTCCGCGCCGGGGCCTTTCGTATTGCACGTGGGTGCTGATCATGGCTGATCTGTTGCCGGTCATTTCATTTTCGAAGCGCGAGGGGGCGATGGCGATGCCTCACCTCCTCGACATCCAGACCGAAGCGTTCAAGTCGCTGCTGGTGCCGGACGACGTGGCGGGTCACCGCCAGGACGTCTCGCTCGAGCGCGTCTTCCGGGACCTGTTCCCGATCGCCGACGTCAACAACAAGTACAGCCTCGAGTACGTCGCGTACTCCCTCGGCGAACCGAAATACACGGTCGAAGAGTGCATCGAGCGCGACATGACGTACGCCACGGCCCTCAAGGCGAAACTCCGCCTGATCATCACCGAGGAGGTCGAAGGCGTGCGCCGGATGAAGGACGCGATCGAGAAGGAGGTCTACCTCGGCGAACTGCCGATCATGACCCCGCTCGGCACGTTCGTCATCAACGGCGCCGAGCGCGTCGTGGTCAGCCAGCTGCACCGGTCGCCCGGCGTGGTGTTCGAAGAGGACACCCACCCCAACGGCCAGCGCCTCTTCTCGGCGCGGATCATCCCGTTCCGCGGCTCGTGGGTCGAGTTCACGATCGACATCCACGACGTGATCTACGTCCATATCGACAAGAAGAAGAAGTTCCCGGCCACCGCGCTGCTCCGCGCCTTCGGGCACAGCGGTAATGCCGACATCCTCCGCCTGTTCTATGGCGTGAAGGAGCTCGACATCGCCGTGAAGGGGGGCGAGGGCCGTCAGGAGCGCCGCGAGCTTGCGGGCACGCTCCTCGCCGCCGACGTGCCGAACCCCGAGGACAAGCAGGGCGAGCCGCTGGGCAAGACCGGGGAGGAGCTCTCGCCCGAGCGCCTCGCCGCCATGCGCCACACCGGCGTGAAGAAGATCAAGGTCTTCGCCGCCTACACCCGGCTCGACCTGCGTGATGACGAGCAGCCCACCACCACCCGCGAGCGGGCCCGCCACGTGTTGGCGTTCCCCGCCGCCGACGCCGATGGCGAGGTGGTCGCGGACGCGGGGGAGGAGCTCACCGAGATCCTCCGGGCCAGGCTCCTGAAGGCCGGCGTGCAGGCCGTGGAGGTGTTCCTCCCGGGCCAGCGCGGCGAGTCGCCGCTGATCAAGAACACCCTGCTCAAGGACCCCACCAAGACCGAGGCCGAGGCCCTGGCGCAGATCTACAGCCTGCTCCGCCCCGGCGAAGCCCCCGACCTCGAGACCGCCCGGCAGGCGCTCGACCGGCTGTTCTTCAACCCGAAGCGCTACGACCTCGGGCGCGTGGGGCGCTACAAGATCAATCAGCGCCTCAAGCTCAAGACCGACCTGAACCATACGGTCCTGACCGAAGAGGATTTCATCGCCATCGTCCGCTACCTGATCGAGCTCCACGACGGGCGCGGCCAGACCGACGACATCGACCACCTCGGCAACCGGCGCATCCGCTCGGTCGGCGAGCTCATCGCCAACCAGTTCTCCGTCGGCCTGTCGCGCATGGCGCGCCTGGTCAAGGAGCGGATGAGCATCAACTCCGACCCGGATAAGATCTCGCTCGACGACCTGGTCAACGCCCGGACCGTGTCGGCCGTCATCCAGGCCTTCTTCGGATCGAGCCAGCTGTCGCAGTTCATGGACCAGACCAACCCGCTGGCGGAGCTGACCAACAAGCGCCGCCTCAGCGCCCTCGGGCCGGGCGGCCTGACGCGCGAGCGCGCCGGCTTCGAGGTCCGTGACGTGCATTACTCGCAGTACGGCCGGATGTGTCCCATCGAGACGCCGGAAGGCCCGAACATCGGCCTGATCACCAGCCTCGCCACGTTCGCGCGGATCAACGATCTCGGCTTCATCGAGACGCCGTACCGGATCGTGCGCGACGGCCGCGTCACCGACGACATCCGCTGGCTCTCGGCCTCGGAAGAAGAGAACGTGGCGGTGGCCCAGGCCACGGCCAAGACCGACGCCAAGGGGAAGTTCGTCGATGAGCTGGTGCTCTGCCGCCGCGGCGACGACTACCCCCTCGTGGCGCCGGAGCGGATCGATTTCGCCGACGTGGCGCCAGAGCAGCTGGTCTCCATCGCCGCGGCGCTGATCCCGTTCCTCGAGCATGACGACGCCAACCGCGCGCTGATGGGCAGCAACATGCAGCGTCAGTCGGTGCCGCTGCTCTTCCCCCAGGCGCCGCTCGTGGGCACCGGGCTGGAGCACAAGCTGGCCGTCGACTCGGGGGCCGTCATCGCCGCCCGCCGGGCCGGCACCATCATCCGCGTCACCGCCGACGAGATCATCGTCGACGCCGGGCTGCCCGCGGCCGCCAAGGCCGACCAGCCCCTCGCGCGGCTGGGCCAGTACGACCGGTACCGCGTCAAGAAGTTCTGGCGCACCAACCAGGACACCGCCATCAACCAGCGGCCCCTGGTGCAGCTCGGCCAGAAGGTCGCCCAGGGCGAGGTCATCGCCGACGGCGCGGCCACCGAACATGGTGAGCTGGCGCTCGGCAGCAACGTGCTGGTGGCGTTCATGCCCTGGTACGGCCACAACTTCGAGGACGCCATCGTGCTCTCGGAGTGCCTGGTGAAGGACGACGTCTACTCGTCGATCCACATCCAGGAGCTCGAACTCCACGTCCGCGACACCAAGCGCGGCCAGGAGGAGATCACGCGCGAGATCCCGAACGTCTCCGACGAGTCGCTCGTGGACCTCGACGAGCGCGGCATCGTGCGCATCGGCGCGCACGTGAAGCCGGGCGACATCCTGGTCGGCAAGATCACCCCCAAGGGCGAGACTGAGCTGTCGCCCGAAGAGAAGCTCCTCACGGCCATCTTCGGCGAAAAGGCCAAGGACGTGAAGGACTCCTCGCTCAAGGTCCCGCCGGGCATGAAGGGCGTCGTCATCGACGTCAAGATCTTCAGCCGGGTCGAGGACTCCGTGGTCGAGAAGGACCGCGGGGAGCGGATCGGGGAGGTGCGCCGCATCGAGGCCGACGAGAAGGCCCGCATCAACACGGTCCTTTGGGAGGAGCTCGGCCACCTGCTCGACGGGCAGGAAGTGGCGCTGATGCTCAAGAACGGCACGGTGGAGGAATTCCTCCCGGCCGGCACCAGGCTCGCCAAGGCCGTGATCGCCGAGATCGACTTCCAGGAGGTCGACCTCAAGACCCTTCGGGTCACGGGGAAGACGGTCCAGGAGCGGATCCGCCTCGCCACCGACGCCGCGGCCCGTGAAAAGGCCAAGGTCGAGGAAAAGGCCGAGGACCAGATCGACAAGATCCTGCAGCCGGACGAGCTGCCCCCGGGCGTCATCCAGCTGGTGAAGGTGTACATCGCCGAGAAGCGGAAGGTCTCGGTGGGCGACAAGATGGCCGGCCGCCACGGCAACAAGGGCATCGTCGCCCGCATCGTGCCGGAAGAGGACATGCCGTTCCTCCCGAACGGCACTCCGGTCGACATCGTGCTCAATCCCCTCGGCGTGCCGAGCCGGATGAACGTGGGGCAGATCCTCGAGACCCACCTCGGATGGGCCGCGAAGATCCTCGGCTTCAAGGCGAAGACCCCGGTCTTCCGCGGGGCCGACGAGGACGAGATCGGCGTGCTGCTGAAGCTGTCGGGGCTGGTGACCGCGGCGAAGACGCTCGACCTCCAGGCCCGCGCGCCGGAACCCGACACCGCCGGCGTCGTGGCCCTGTGCCGCGACCTGAAGCAGGTGCATGGTGAGAAGCACGTGCTGCTCAACCAGGCCAGCCTCTCGGCTCTGAGCGAGAAGAGCGTGGGTGCCAGCACAAGGGGGCTGTTCAACGGCATCCAGGCGTTCCTGACCGAGGCCGCGCAGGAGCTGGCCGCGCGCGAGCGCGACCAGAAGCGGCTCGAGGTGGCGTACCATCAGGCCAAGGCGGAGCAGATCGGCAAGACCGCCAAGGCCGTCGTGAAGGAACTCGAGAAGGCCGCGGAGCGGACGCCGGCCGAGCACCTCGAGGCGCTGGGACTGCCCGCCCTCGCGGCGCTGCTCAGCGGCAAGGTCGACGGCGCCGGTGTCGATGCGGCGGCGTGCGAGCTGCTCAAGGCGGCGGGACACACTCCGGCCGGCAAGGTGCGGCTCCGCGACGGGCGGAGCGGCACCGAGTTCGCGGGCGACGTGACCGTGGGTGCCATCTACATGCTGAAGCTCAGCCACCTGGTCGACGACAAGATCCACGCCCGCAGCATCGGGCCGTACTCGCTGGTGACGCAGCAGCCGCTCGCCGGCAAGGCGCAGTTCGGCGGCCAGCGCTTCGGTGAAATGGAAGTGTGGGCGCTCGAGGCGTACGGCGCGGCACACACGCTGCAGGAGATGCTGACCGTCAAGTCGGACGATGTTGCGGGACGCAGCCGCGTCTACGAGGCGATCGTGAAGGGGCAGAACCTGCCAGAACCGGGCATTCCCGAGTCGTTCAACGTACTCGTGAAGGAGCTCCAGGCGCTCGGTCTCAAGGTCACTCTCGGCACCACTGCCGAGGGCGACGAGTAAGGGGGATATCGTGATCGATTTCCGCAGCGGGCGCGAGCCGAAGAGCTCGAGCTTCGACTTCATCAGCATCCGTATCGCCGCGCCCGAGGAGATCCGGGGCCCGCGTGATCCCAAGGAACGCGAGCGCCTGGAACTTCAGGGCCAGCGGACGTGGTGGTCCTGGGGCGAGGTGACCAAGCCCGAGACCATCAACTACCGGTCGTTCAAGCCGGAGAAGGATGGGCTCTTCTGCGAGCGCATCTTCGGTCCGGTGAAGGACTGGGAGTGCCATTGCGGCAAGTACAAGCGCATCCGCTACCGCGGGGTCATCTGCGACCGCTGCGGCGTGGAAGTGACGCTGAGCAAGGTCCGGCGCGAGCGCATGGGCCACATCGAGCTCAGCGTGCCGGTGGCGCACATCTGGTTCTTCAAGACGCTGCCCAGCCCGATGGGCAACCTGCTGGACCTGACGCTCCGCGACCTCGAACGGGTGATCTACTACTCGTCCTACGTGGTCATCGAGCCGGGCGAACAGGAGGTCGAGCACAATCAGCTGCTCGACGAGGACGAGTTCCTCGAGCTCAAGCAGAAGGCCCGCGCCGATGGCGACTCGAAGTTCGAGGCCGACATCGGCGCCCCGGCGGTGCGGAAGCTGCTCCAGCGGATCGACATCAAGCCGCTGGCCGAGCAGCTTCGTGCGCGGGTGAGCACCGAGACCAGCCAGCACCGGAAGAAGCAGCTGCTCAAGCGGCTCAAGATCGTCGACGCATTCCTGACCTCGGGCGACGCCGGCGATCTGCCGAACAAGCCGGAGTGGATGATCCTGGACGTGATCCCGGTCATCCCGCCCGATCTGCGGCCGCTGGTGCCGCTCGACGGCGGGCGCTTCGCCACGTCCGACCTGAACGATCTGTACCGGCGCGTCATCAACCGGAACAACCGGCTCCAGAAGCTCATCCAGCACCGCGCGCCGGAGGTCATCCTCCGGAACGAGAAGCGGATGCTGCAGGAGGCGGTCGACGCGCTGTTCGACAACGGTCGCCGCTCCAAGGCGATCCGCGGCCGCGGCAAGCGTCCGCTCAAGTCGCTCAGCGACATGCTGAAGGGCAAGCAGGGCCGGTTCCGCCAGAACCTGCTCGGCAAGCGGGTGGACTACTCGGGCCGTTCGGTCATCGTCGTGGGTCCGGAGCTCCGCCTGCACCAGTGCGGCCTCCCCAAGACGATGGCGGTCGAACTGTTCAAGCCGTTCATCATCCATAAGCTGGTGGAGAAGGGGATCGCCGAGACCGTCAAGCGCGCCAAGAAGATCGTGGAGCGCGAGAGCACCGAGGTCTTCGAGATCCTCGAGGAGATCATCCAGGACCATCCGGTCCTCCTCAACCGTGCGCCGACGCTCCACCGCCTGGGCATCCAGGCGTTCGAGCCGGTGCTGGTCGAGGGCAAGGCCATCCGGATCCATCCGCTCGTCTGCGCGGCGTTCAACGCCGACTTCGACGGCGACCAGATGGCCGTGCACGTGCCGCTCTCGTTCGAGGCGCAGCTCGAGGCGCGGGTGCTGATGATCTCGAGCAACAACATCCTGAAGCCCTCGGATGGCCGTCCGGTGGCCGAGCCGAGCCAGGACATGGTGCTCGGCAGCTACTTCCTGACCAAGCTCCCGCGCGGGTTCGAGGACAGCATCCGCAAGGCGGGCAAGGACGTCTCGAAGGTCGAGGCGCTCTGGAAGGACGCCCGCTGGTACGGCTCGCTGGCCGAGATCGAGATGGCGCTGGTGCACAGCGTCATCAAGCACCAGGACGCGATCCACTTCTGGTATGTGCCGCCGAAGGAAGCGATCGAGCCGGCGCCCCGCTGGGTCCGGACCACCGCGGGACGGGTGCTGTTCAACAGCATCCTGCCGCGCAAGCTCGTGGCCGAGCTGGGCTTCCGCGACGTCCTGATGAAGAAGAAGGAGCTCTCCGGGCTGGTGCTCGAGGGGTACCGCCGGGCCGGGTTGGGCGACACGGTCATCTTCCTCGACCGGCTCAAGGAGTTCGGGTTCCGCTACGCCACGATGGGCGGCATCTCGATCGGCATCGAGGATCTCGAGATCCCGGCCGAGAAGGCGTCGATCATCGGCGAGGCCGAGAAGCGTGTCGCCCGGTTCCAGAAGGCATACAACACCGGCCAGATCACGTTCGGTGAGCGGTACAACAAGGTCATCGACGCCTGGACCCACGCCAACAACGACGTGGCCGAGGCGATGGTCAACTTCATGCGCGACAGCCGGGGCGGGTTCAACCCGGTATTCATGATGTTCGACTCCGGATCCCGAGGCAGCCGCGACCAGATCCGTCAGCTGGCCGGCATGCGCGGCCTGATGGCCAAGCCGCAGAAGAAGCTGACCGGCGGCATCGGCGAGATCATCGAGAGCCCGATCAAGTCGAACTTCCGCGAGGGTCTCTCGGCGCTCGAGTACTTCATCTCGACCCACGGCGCCCGGAAGGGCCTGGCCGACACGGCGCTCAAGACCGCCGATGCCGGCTACCTGACCCGCCGGCTGGTGGACGTGGCCCAGGACGTCACGATCACCGAAGAGGACTGCGGCACCACGCTCGGCCTGGAAATGAGCGCGCTGAAGGAAGGGGAGGACGTCATCGAGCCCTTGAAGGAGCGCGTGCTGGGCACCGTGGCCGCCGAGGACGTGTTCGATCCGAACGTGATCGACGAATACGGCGATCCCAAGCTGCTGGTGCCCGCCGGCCGGCTCATCGACGAGGAAGTGGCCAACGCGGTGGATGACTCGGGGATCGACAAGGTCAAGATCCGCTCGGTCCTCACCTGCGAGTCCCGTCGCGGCGTCTGCCGGATGTGCTATGGCCGGAACCTGGCCACCATGGAAATGGTGGATATGGGCGAGGCGGTCGGCATCCTGGCGGCGCAGTCGATCGGCGAGCCGGGCACCCAGTTGACGCTCCGGACGTTCCATATCGGTGGTACCTCCAGCCGCATCGCCGAGGACGCCGAGCGGCGCGCCCGCGCGGACGGCCACGTGGTGTACACCAAGGGGCTCGAGTGGGCCGATGTGCCGGTCGAGTACGAAGATGGTCTGAAGGGGACGATCCGCATCGCGCTCACTCGCGAGGACGAGTCGGCCGGCGAAGAGGAGAAGGAAGGCATCCTCGTCGTCGATCCGAAGGATCACAAGCGGCTCATCAACCGCTACCCCGTGCCCGAAGGCGCGCTCATCCAGATCAAGGAGGGCGACGCCGCCCAGGGCCGGAACTCGATCCTGTATACCTGGGACCCGTACAACGATCCCAGCATCCTCAAGATCGACGGGGAGATGCGCTGGAAGGACCTGGTCCCCGGCGTGACGCTCCGGGAAGAGCTCGACGAATCGACCGGCCTCCGGTCCCTCGTGGTTGGCGCCGATCCGGAGCGGGAGCTGCACCCTTCGGTGCTGGTCTACGCCCCGAACCGGAAGGATCCGCAGGAGTACACGCTGGCCGAGGGGAGCCGCATCATCTTCGGATCACCGACCGACCTGGTCAGCCGCGCGATGGACATCCCCGACGAGGCCAACCCCTGGTCGCCGAAGTTCAATGTCGATGAGGTCCCGGTGAACGTGGCCTGGCCGAACAAGTCCAAGAAGGAGGCCAAGGACAAGACCGTGTGGCTGTCGTCGCCGGTGACGATCAAGAAGGGCGTCACGGTCACCAAGATCCCGCGGCAGGCGTACAAGACGCGCGACATCACGGGCGGTCTGCCGCGCGTGGCGGAGCTCTTCGAGGCACGGCGGCCGAAGGATCCCTCGACCATCGCCGAGGTGGATGGCGTGGTGAAGTTCGGCGAGATCAAGCGCGGCAAGCGCGAGATCTACGTTTACCCCGAGGAGGGCGAGGCGCAGCTGTACGAGGTGCAGGCGGGCAAGCACCTCCGGGTGCACGAAGGCGACAAGGTGCGCGCCGGCGACCGCCTGACCGAAGGGCCGGTCAATCCGCACGACATCCTGCGGATCAAGGGCCCGCGCGCGGTGCAGGAATACCTGCTGAACGAGGTGCAGGAGGTGTACCGCCTGCAGGGTGTGCGCATCAGCGACAAGCACATCGGCTCGATCGTCCGGCAGATGCTGCAGAAGGTGCGCATCACCGATCCGGGCGATACCGACTTCCTCGAAGGTGAGACGGTCGACCGCCTGGTGTTCCGGGACGAGAACGAGCGGGTGATGAAGAAGAAGTTCACCGCTGCCACCTCGGAGCCGGTGCTGCTCGGCATCACCAAGGCCTCGCTGACGACGCAGTCCTTCATCTCGGCGGCCTCGTTCCAGGAGACCACCCGCGTCCTCACCGATGCGGCGATCCGCGGGCTCAAGGACGACCTGTTGGGGCTCAAGGAGAACATCATCATCGGCCATCTCATCCCGGCCGGCACCGGTCTGTACCGGTACGCCGAGATCGAGATCGACCCGCCGGCGGGGTACGAACCCCCGCCGCCGGCCGAGCCGGGGGCCGAAACGCCCGTGGCCGTGCCGGTGGTCCCGGTGCTGGTGGTGGACGACGAATAACGAAATAGGGCCGGGCGCCTTCGCCCGGCCGCCCGGTGAAAGCGCGATCGTAGTGGCGCAGCTTGCTGTGCTGAAATTACGAAGGGGTCCACTGCGGTGGGCTCCTTCTTGTCGTTGCCGCGCGGTTCACTGCGCCGTGGGCGCGTCGGACCGTCCGTTGTGGCGCGGCTTGCCGCGCCTCGGCGTGTGCTTACCAGCGCCCTGTCATCCTGAGGGAGCTTCAGCTCCCGAAGGATCTCCGCTGTCCTTGCCGAGATCTGATCAGGCCGTGGTCCTGATCCGCCTGCGTTCAATCGGGCGGACAGCGGATCTCCGCGAGGCCGCCCGGAGATCCTTCGGGCACTTCCTTCGCTTCGTTCAGGGCCCCGCTCAGGATGACCGCGGGGTGGGAGATGGGAGCGTTCCCACCGGAATCCGCTGCCTGCGCCCGTCAGAACGTGGAGGCGATGGCGAGGCCGAGCGCGATGTACACCCCGGCGACAACGAGAAGGAGGAGGCCCGCGGTGTTGCCACCACTGAACGTGCGCCGCTCAAGTGTCATCGGGTGCTGTCGCGGGACCGAGGCGACCACGGCGTCGCCGCCGACCACGAGCTGCACGGTGTCGCCGGTCAGTCGCGCCATGCTTCCCCTGGTGCGCCCGCCGCCGGGGACGGTGAGGCGGAGCCGCCCCGAGGCTGTCCAAGCCGAGTCCTGCGGCGTTGGCAAGGTGACGGGCCGCCAAGTGGAGCAGGCGGTGAGGAGGAACAGGAGGGCGACGCTGAATGTCCGCATTTGGTGCTCCGTGGAATGAGGGTCGAGGTGAACGGAGGATCCACGGCCGGGAAGGTGTCTCGACCTCGTCAAGCGAGCGTCAAGCGACAGCCCGCGACCAGCGCGCCGGTCCTTCTGCCCTGAGGTCAGCACGTGTCAGGGGGTGTGCATGCGAACTTCAAGTCGTTGATGTTCCAGTCGTCGATGTACCAGTCGTTCCAGCCTTCGATGCCTTTGACTATGATCGCGAACATTACGATCCCGGCGACCGCAGCGACCACGATCAACCCCGTCCGGTTGCCTTTGCTCAGACCTTGGGCCGCCCTCGCGTCCTGACGGGGGAGCGGGGTGTAGGGCTCCCCCATCCGCGCGACCCAGAAGGTGTCCCGGATCAAGGTTATTCCGTCGCCCGTCAGGGTGCCCCTGTCGCTGAGGAGGCGCACCTTCCCAGGGGGTGCGACCCAGGTGGTATCCGTCGGCGCGGGGAGGAGGATGGGTTGCCAGACAGCGGGCGTACATCCCCCGAGTGCAAGGGCCGCGAAAGCGAGTGCATTGATGCGCATACCTGACTCCGAGTGGGGATGTGCCCGGAAGATGACCTCGGCTCGTCAAGCAGGCGTCAAGGCTCGGGCGCCACCCCCAGCCGTCACCCGCCCTACGCATCACCGCACGGCAGCATAAGCCGCGCGGGGGCTGCACTATGGCAGCCCTCGAACCCAGGCAAACGCCTGTGTAATCCCCGAGCGGAGCTCCGTACTGGGTGTCATCCCGCGGAGCGGCTTCACGTTCTACGCGATCTGTCATCCTGAGTGGGCTTCAGCCCACGAAGGATCTCCGCTCTCCTTGCCGAGATGCGCCTTGCCGGGATGCTCGTTGCCGGGATGCTCCTTGTCGGGATGCGGGAGGGCCGTGGTGCCAGTGCGACGGCAGTCGACGGGCGGGAAAGCGGATCGTGGCAAGGACAGCGGATCCCGGCAAGGCTGTCCGGAGATCCTTCGGGCGCTGACGCGCCCTCAGGATGACAGCGGGGCGGGGGATGGCAGCGGCCTGCGGCCGGTCCTCTCACTACGCTACCCCTGGCGCCGCACCATCTCCCAGAACCCCCGGGGGTCCAGGATCGGCAACGGCGCTGTCCCTCCGAGACTCAGGAGATCCTTGTCCCCCGTCACGAGCACATTCGCGCCGCCCGCGACCGCTGAGGCAAGCACCCAGGCATCATCGGGATCGCGGATGGGAAGGGGAGAGGGTGCGGTCGGTCGCGGGATGATCGTCTGCTCGCGCAGGAGCCCCAGTACGGTACGGATGGTGCTCGCTGGGGCCCCCATCCGCGTTCGGAGCACCCGCTCCAGTTCCACCAGATTCACTTCACCGGTCAACACCTCGTGCTCCACCAACGCCAAGCGCACCACATCGGCGCTCAGGCCGCGGGTGGTGAAGGCACTCACCAGCACATTGGTGTCGAAAAAGACCTTCACGAGACGTCGCGGAAGACGTCCTCGTCCGTGAGATATCCCCGCGCCTCGGCGAACGGCATCATCCGCCGTCGCACTCCCTCGAACTGGAGCAGCGCGAGTTGTCGGCGGAGGGCATCCCTGACCACCTCCGAACGCGTCTGCCCCAGCTCCCGGCTCAGCCGGTCAAGCTGGCGCTGGAGCTCCTTGTCGAGACGGATGGTGACGGCAGCCATGTATGACAACGTATGACGTCGAGGCCACCCGCGCAAGACCGGCCGTCCGCGCTCGGTCCGGACCCGCTATTTCCAGCCGGCCGGCGCGTCGCGGTAAGGGACAGCGGATCTCGGCTTCGCAGCCCGGAGATCCTTCGGGCGCTGACGCGCCCTCAGGATGACAGCGGGGCGGGGATAGGAGCGGCCTGCGGCCGGAGCCATGTAGAGCAACAGCGGCCCAGTGCGCCGATATAGAGGAATGGTGGTCTTAACTGCAATTAATTGCACGTCGCTCTTCACCCCGAATGCCGTCCGTGCGTAGGGCGTCCTTGGGCTGATGATGGGGCTGCCGGGGCCGCGCATTTAGAACGGTTAACCCACTCCCTTGACCCTCGCCCTGACCCCGTCTATGTTTAGCGTCTGCCGCACTTTAGGCGGCGTTTGACCGGTAACGTATAGGGGTTATGCCGACCATCAACCAGCTCGTCCGTCACGGCCGTCGGGTCGTCGCCGCGAAGAACAAGTCGCCGGCGCTCGAGAACAATCCGCTGAAGCGTGGCGTGTGCACTCGGGTGTATACCACCACGCCGAAGAAGCCGAACTCGGCACTCCGCAAGGTCGCGCGTGTCCGGCTCACCAACGGGTTCGAGGTCACGGCCTACATCCCGGGCGAGGGGCACAACCTGCAGGAGCATTCGATCGTGCTGATCCGCGGCGGCCGCGTGAAGGATCTTCCGGGCGTGCGGTATCACATCGTTCGTGGTTCGCTCGACTCGGCCGGCGTGAACGACCGCAAGCAGAGCCGGTCGAAGTACGGCGCGAAGCGGCCCAAGGCCGCCGCGGCCGCCAAGGGAGGCAAGAAGTAGATGAGCCGTCGCAACAAGTCGGTCAAGCGGCCGGTGCCGCCCGATCCGCGCTACGATAGCCAGACCGTCACCAAGTTCGTCAACAACTTGATGACCGAAGGGAAGAAGTCCACGGCCGAACGCATCTTCTATTCCGCGATGGACATCATCGAGGAGAAGACCGGGCAGCCGGGCGTGACGGTGTTCAAGGCGGCGGTCAACAACGCGAAGCCGGCCCTCGAAGTGAAGAGCCGCCGCGTCGGTGGCGCCTCGCTGCAGGTCCCGGTCGAAGTGCGTCCCGAGCGCCGTACCGCGCTGGCGATGCGCTGGATCCTGGAGTTCTCGCGGGCCCGGTCGGAAAAGACCATGTCCGAGCGCCTGGCGGCCGAGTTGATCTCGGCGAGCAAGGGCGAGGGGAACACGATCAAGAAGAAGGACGACACCCACCGGATGGCCGAGGCCAACAGGGCCTTCGCGCACTACCGCTGGTAGGCTGAGGGCCCGCCGGCCCGCCATCAAATGGCGGGCCCACGAGGACGGATAGTAAGCCCGCGATTTCATCGCGGGCTAAAAATACGGATCACGTGACGCGCCGGTGATGGGGCGCCACCTCTGGTCCGCTAAAACGCGAGTCCAGGGCCTTCGGCCTCGGACCGGTGCGGATCCTCGGATCCCACTGTGCGCGGAGCGAAACCGCCGGGATCTCCCGGGTCTGGTCGCCCCGCTTTTTGGTTGATAAGCGCGGTCGGGCAGGACGCCCGGCCCATGTGTCGGACGGGACGTCCGACCTACATTAAGAAGAGAGATCATGGCTCGTCACACTCCGCTCGCGAACTATCGTAATATCGGCATCATGGCCCACATCGATGCCGGGAAGACGACCACGACCGAGCGCATCCTGTACTACACCGGCAAGAACTACAAGATCGGTGAAGTGCACGAGGGTGCCGCGACGATGGACTGGATGGAGCAGGAACAGGAGCGCGGGATCACGATCACGTCGGCCGCGACCACCTGCTTCTGGATGCGCAATGGGGTCGAGCACCGGATCAACATCATCGACACCCCCGGGCACGTCGACTTCACGGTCGAAGTGGAGCGGAGCCTCCGGGTGCTCGACGGCGCGGTGACCCTGCTCGACTCGGTGGCCGGCGTGGAGCCGCAGACCGAGACGGTGTGGCGTCAGGGCGACCGGTACGGCGTGCCGCGGATCGTCTTCGCCAACAAGATGGACCGGGTGGGTGCCAATTTCGATCGCTGCCTCGCGATGGTGCGCGACCGGCTGACCAAGAAGTCGTTCCCGCTGCAGATCCCGGTGGGCGCGGGCGAGACCTTCACCGGCCACATCGACGTCCTGCGCCGGGTCGAGATCGTGTTCGACGACGCGACGCTGGGCAAGTCGTTCACCGAGATGCCGGTGGCCGACGCGTACCGGGAACGGGTCGAGCAGTTCCGGCACGATGCCATCGAGGCCGCGGTCGAGCACGACGACGTGCTGATGGAGAAGTACCTGACGGGCGCGGAGCTGTCGTTCGAGGAGATCCAGCGCGCCATCCGGAAGGCCACCATCAAGGGGGCGTTCGTTCCGGTGCTGGTGGGTGCGTCGTTCAAGAACAAGGGCGTGCAGGCGCTGCTCGACGCCGTGATCGACTACCTGCCGGCACCGGTGGACATCGCCAACGTGAAGGGGCACCTCCCCCAGCACGACGAGACGTTCGAAGAGCGCCGCACCGCCGACGACGAGCACTTCGCGGCCCTGGCGTTCAAGGTGGCCACCGACCCGTACGTGGGCCGGCTCACCTATTTCCGGGTGTACTCGGGGGTCCTGACCAGCGGGTCCTACGTCTACAACTCGACCAAGGACAAGCGCGAGCGGGTGGGTCGGCTGCTCCAGATGCACGCCAACAAGCGCGAGGAGATCCCCGAAGTCCTCGCCGGCGATATCGCCGCCGCCATCGGCCTGAAGGATACGCGCACCGGCGACACGCTCTGCACTGACGAGCACCCGATCATCCTCGAGGCCATGCGCTTCCCGAACCCCGTCATCGACGTGGCCGTGGAGCCGAAGACCAAGGCCGACCAGGACAAGATGGGCGTCGCGCTCCAGAAGCTCGCGGAGGAGGATCCGACATTCCGGGTGCGGACCGACCCGGAAACGAGCCAGACCATCATCGCCGGGATGGGGGAGCTCCATCTCGAGATCATCGTCGACCGCATGAAGCGGGAGTTCAAGGTCGAAGCCAACGTCGGCCGTCCGCAGGTGGCCTTCCGCGAGACCGTCCGCAAGCGGGTCGAGGATGTCGAAGGGAAGTTCATCCGGCAGTCGGGCGGCAAGGGTCAGTACGGCCACGTCGTCATCAACCTCGAGCCGGGGGCGCCGGGATCGGGCTTCGTGTTCGAAGACAAGATCGTCGGCGGCGTCATCCCGCGTGAGTTCATCAAGCCGGTCGAAGCCGGCATCCGCGAGGCGCTCGACAACGGCATCCTGGCCGGCTACCCGGTGGTGGACATCAAGGTCGAGCTGATCTTCGGCAGCTACCACGACGTGGACAGCTCCGAAATGGCGTTCAAGATCGCGGGGTCGATGGCCTTCAAGGAGGCCGCCCGCAGCGCCAAGCCGATCCTGCTCGAGCCGATCATGGGCGTCGAAGTGGTGACTCCGGCCGACTTCCTCGGCAACGTGGTGGGCGACCTGTCCGCCCGCCGCGGCAAGATCGGCGGCATGACTCAGCGCGCCGAATCGCAGGTGGTGGCGGCCGACGTGCCGCTGGCGGAGATGTTCGGCTATTCCACGGCGCTCCGGTCGCAGACCCAGGGGCGCGCGGTGTACTCGATGCAGTTCGATCACTACGAAGAAGTTCCCAAGAACGTGGCCGAGGAGATCATCTCCAAGGCCGGCAACGGCAAGAAGTAAGCGACCAGAGGAATACGACCATGGCCAAGGCGAAGTTCGAGCGGACCAAGCCGCACGTGAATGTCGGGTCGATCGGGCACGTCGACCACGGCAAGACGACGTTGACGGCGGCGTTGACGAAGGTGGCGTCGACGAAGGGGTTCG
>JBDSIR010000161.1:0-7030 GCA_039917855.1 Gemmatimonadales bacterium
CGGTGCGAGCGGATCGGACAGACATCGCTTATGACATTGCGCTGTGCCTACAGATCACTGCTTCCTCGGCCGGGACGGGCGAGCTACGGTGAGGCGAGGTTGAATTCCGCCGCTGCGCGGGTGGAGCGTTGGGGCGTGCTCCCCCTCTCCGCTTTGCGGAGAGGGGGTTGGGGGGAGAGGCGGAAACGAGAGGGGGTTGGGGGGAGAGGTGATGCCGGTAGCCGGGCTACACCATGGAACCGTCCCGAGCAGAGCGAGGGACCTGGCTGGCATCAATTGAGCTCGACGACGAGTCCGGTCGACGCCGGCAAGGTCCCTCGTCGCTCCGCTCCTCGGGAAGGTTCCGTTTGTACTCCAGTTTTTCCGCGGTCACCCGCCTACCCGCCTACCCGCCTATCTTTCTGTCATGTCCCCGTCCCCCGACCTCTCCTCGCGCGAGCTCCAGGTCCTCGAAGCCGTGATCGAGGAATATGTGGCGACCGCGGAGCCCGCCGGGAGCCAGAAGATCGCCAAGGGGTACGGCCTCGGCGTCTCCCCGGCCACGATCCGCTCGACGATGAGCGAGCTCGAGACCAAGGGGTATCTCTTCCATCCGCACACCAGCGCCGGCCGGATCCCGACCGACCTCGCCTATCGCCTCTACGTCGACCACCTCCTGCAACTTCGTCCCGCCGGCAAGGTGAGCCTCGGGGAGCGGAACGTCCTGGCTGCCGAGTTGCCGGTACACCGCACCGCCGTCGAGGAACTCCTCCGCCGCGCGGCCCAGGTCCTCGGCGTGCTGACGCAGGAGCTCGGCGTTGCGGTGGCGCCGGCGCTCGAAGAAGTGGTGCTCGACCGGCTCGACCTCTCCCAGGTCGGTGCGGATCGCCTGCTCCTGGTGTTCCACCTGCGGAGTGGCGCCGTGCGGACGATCTTCGTCCAGGCGCGGGCGCACCTCGCGCCGGGGGCGGCGGAGCAGGTGGCCAGGATCCTCAACGAACGGCTCGCGGGTCACACGCTCCGCGAGATCCGGGCGACCCTGGTGGAACGGTTGCGCGACGCGGCGCACGAGCCGAACCAGCGGGAGCTGCTCAACATCTTCCTCGAAGAGGGAGATGAGATCTTTTCGATCTCCGAGCCGTCGCAGGCCGCGGTGGTGCTCGGCAACGCTTCGGGGCTCGCGGAACAGCCGGAGTTCGGCACCGCGCCCCGGATGCGCGAGCTGCTGACCCTCACCGACAAGCGCGACGTGCTCCGCGATGCGCTCGAGACCCGGCGGGCGCACGGACTCAGCATCACCATCGGGGGTGAACACGACGACCCGCGCCTGGCGGGCTTCACCCTCGTCACATCGAGCTATCGGGCGGGGGACCTCGCGGGCGTCATCGGCGTCCTCGGTCCCACCCGGATGCCCTACGACAAGATCATCGGTCTCGTGCAGCACACGAGCCGTCTGGTGGAGGGACTGCTGGAGTGAGCGATTACTACAAGTTGTTGAGCGTGCCCCGTGACGCTTCCGAGAACGACGTCAAGAAGGCGTATCGGAAGCTGGCGATGGAGCTCCACCCCGATCGCAACAAGGGGCACGACGCCGAGGAGCGCTTCAAGGAGGTCACCGAGGCCTACGAGGTGCTGCGCGATCCGCAGAAGCGCGCCGCCTACGACCGCTACGGCGATGCCGCCTTCACCCGCGGCGGGCGCGGCGGTGGTCCGCAAGGGTTCCACCACGTCGACCTGGCCGAGGCGCTGCAGATTTTCATGCGCGACTTCGGCGGCGGCGGGGGCTTCGACTCGATCTTCGGCGGCGGCCAGCGTGCCCGGGGTGAAGCACGCCGGGGCCAGGACCTCCGCGTCGAGGTGACGCTTTCGATGGCCGAGGTGGCGACCGGAGCGAAGCGGAACTTGAAGATCCGGACGCAGGCCACCTGTGATGGGTGCAGCGGGAGTGGCGCGAAGAAGGGGACCTCGCCGGTGACCTGCACCACCTGCCGCGGGATGGGCGAGGTGCAGCGCAGCGCCCAGAGCATGTTCGGGCAGTTCGTTTCGGTGTCGCCCTGTCCGACCTGCGGCGGCGAAGGGACGGTGGTGAAGGACCCGTGCGAGAAGTGCGGCGGCGATGGGCGGGTCAAGGTGGAGAAGGCCGTCACGGTCGAGATCCCCACGGGGGTCTCGTCGTCCAACTACCTGACGCTCCGGGGGCAGGGCGCGGCCGGTCCGCGCGGCGGCCCTCCTGGGGATCTCCTTGTGATGCTCGAAGTAAAGGATGACGAACGGTGGACTCGGCAGGGGGACGACCTGGTGTACGATCTCGCACTGTCGTTCTCGCAGGCGGCGCTGGGCGGCGTCTTCACGATCCCCAGCCCGTACGGCGACGAGAAGGTGAAGGTCCCCGCCGGTACCCAGGCCGGGACGGTCTTCCGGGTGAGGTCGAAGGGGCTCCCGAAGCTCGGCAGCGAAGTGAAGGGGAGCCTCCTCGTCCGCACCGCGGTCTGGACGCCGGAGGGGCTCTCGGCCGAGCAGCTGCGGCTGTTCGGCGAGATCGCCAAGCTCGAGGGCGAGGCACCGAAGAAGACCACGCACGGTCTCTGGGACCGTCTGCGCGAGGCGCTGGGCGCATGAACGGCTACGCGATCGATGTGGCCGTGCCGATGTCCGTGCCCGAAGAGGAGCGCGACGCTCTCGCGGCGCTGCTGGTGGAGCAGACCGGTCAGGCCATCGAGGAACTCGAGGACGGGACGCTGGTGGCCTGGGCGGAGACCGAAGCGAAGGCCGAGGAGATCCGACGCACCCTTGATGCACGACGCACCACGCACGACGCACCTCCGGCCATCATCCGTGAACTTCCCGACACCGATTGGACGACGGAGTGGAAGAAGGGACTCGGCCCCCGCACCGTCGGTCGCGTGGTCGTGACGCCGTCGTGGGTCGCGGTGACGGCCGGGGCGGGTGAGGTGGTGGTGGTCGTCGATCCCGAAACGGCGTTCGGGAGCGGCGAGCACGGCAGCACCCGCGGCGCCCTGCTGCTGCTCGACCGGGCGATGGCGCGGCACGCCTCGCGCCAGCCCCAGCAGGCGGCCCGCATCATCGACCTCGGTTCGGGCAGCGGCATCCTGGCCATCGCGGCCGCCAAACTGGGCGCGGCGCGCGCCGTCGGCATCGAATTCGATGAGGAAGCGAACGTGGTGGCGGAGCGGAACGTGGAGCGGAACGGGGTGGGGGAGCGGGTGGTGATCCTCGAAGGGGACGCCGGCGAGCTCGCGCTCCTCGGCGCGCCCGCCGACATCATCGTCTCCAACATCCTCCGGAACGTGAACGTCGTACTGATCCCCGCGATCAAGGGTGCACTCGCGAGCCGCGGGATCGCGATCTTCGCCGGGATGGAGGAGACTGAGGAGGTACTCTTCAAGCCGGAGCTGGAGCAGGCGGGGATGGCGGTGATGGACGAAGTGCGCGACGCCGGGTGGTGGTCGTGCGCGGTGCGAGTGAAATGATCACCCTCCTCGCGTCGCCCGGCACCCTCAAGCAGGGGGCGTGCGTCTCCCTCGACGCGACCGAGGCGCATCACCTGCGCGTGCGTCGCGGCGGCGAACGGGAAGTGATCCGCATCGTGGACGGCGAGGGGGTGGTGGGGTACGGCACCGTCGTTCTCTCCGACCACGGGGCCCACGTCACCCTCGAACGGATCGAGCGGGAGGCCCCGCCACCGGAGCTGGTGGTCGCGGTCGGGGCGGGGGACAAGGACCGCTTCCTCTGGCTCGCCGAAAAGGCGACCGAGCTGGGCGTCACCGAGATCGTGCCGGTCGAGACCCAGCGGACCCACAGCGTGGCGAGCCGAGTGCGGGACGCCCATCTCGAGCGGATCCGGAAGCGCGCCGTCGAGGCGCTGAAGCAGAGCGAAGGGGCGTGGGCGCCGCGGGTCGCTCCGCCGGTCGGGATCGAACGGTTTCTCACGGAAAAGCGGTTGGGACACTGTTTTGTGCTCGACCGTGAGGGGGAGGTCCTCCCCGCCGCCGTCGAGCCGGCCGACCCGGTGACCATCCTGGTGGGGCCGGAAGGCGGGCTGACACCGGAAGAGGTGGTGGCCGCGGCGCGGGCCGGCTTCCGGCGCGCCACCCTGGGACGTAACGTGCTCCGGTTCGAGACTGCGGCGCTCGCCGCGGCCGCCTGGGCCGGCATCGCTCGTCGGAGGACCGCCACATGAACGACTGCCTTTTCTGCAAGATCGTCGCCGGCCAGATCCCCGCGAAGATCGTGCGCGAGACCAACGACGCCATCGCCTTCGAAGATGTCGCACCCCAGGCCCCGATCCACGTCCTGGTGGTGCCGCGGAGTCATTTTCCCGCGGCGCGCGATGCCAGCGAGCAGGTGATCGGTCACCTCGTCCACATCGCGACCCAGGTCGCGACCGACAAGGGGCTGGACAATCGGGGGTACCGGATCGTGTCCAACACCGGCACCGACGGCGGGCAGACGGTGCATCATCTGCACGTGCACCTGCTGGGTGGCCGGCCGATGAAGTGGCCGCCGGGGTGAGCCCCCTCCCCAGCCCTCCCCCTCTCCCGACAGGGAGAGGGGGCCGGGGGGAGAGGGCGCGACAGGGAGAGGGGGCCGGGGGGAGAGGGCGCGCCAGGGAGAGGGGGTTGGGGGGTGAGGTTGTAGCCCCACTCCCACGCCGTTAACTTCGGCTCCTACTTTCAGTTACGGCTTCCGCGTGTCCGATCTCTTCACTCGTCTGCAAGGTGCGCTCGTCACTGCCCGCAAGGCGCAGGACAAGGAGCGCACCTTGGTGCTTTCGACCCTGGTCGCCCAGGTGAAAGACCACGGGCTCAAGATCGATCATCCGATCGCGGACGCCGACGTGATCGAGGTGTTCCGGAAGGGCGTGAAGTCGCGCGCCGATTCCGTCGAGCAGTTCGAGAAAGGGGGGCGCACCGAGCTGGCCGAGCGCGAGAAGGCGCAGACCAAGGTGATCGAGGAGTTCCTCCCCGCCGCGATCGATCCCGCCGAGATCCGCGCGGCGGCCAAGGCCGCGGTGGCGGGCGGCGCCCGGGAGATCGGGGCCGTGATGAAGGTGCTCCTGCCGCAGTTCAAGGGGCGGGCCGACGGGAAGCTCATCAACGAGCTGGCCCGGGAAGCTCTGCAGGCGGGATGACGCGGAGCCAGGCTGACATGCTCTCCGCTTCCCGCGGGGTGTCGGTGCCCACGGGCGCTGGCACCCCGCTTGATATCATCGATTTCGCCGACGCGCTCGACGCCGTCGCCACCTGCGCGGCGGGACCGCTGGGCGCGGCGAGCGTGCGGGCGCGGCGTCCCGTCACCGACATCGGGCTCATTCGTGAGGAGCTCGCCGCGGTCGGCGAGGTGCTGGTGCTCGAACGGGCGGGGACCGCACCGAGCGTGGAGCCGGTGCCCGAGGCGGCGGACCAGCTGTCGCGGCTCCGCATCACGGGGAGCGTGCTCGACGGGCGCGCCCTCGTGACGCTCCGCCAGGTGATCTCGGCCGCCCGACGCACCTCCAGTGAGCTCAAGCGGGTGGCGCTCGACGCCCCGCGCGCCGCGGCGCTGCTGGTGGAACTCCCTCCCGCCACGATCGACCGCCGGCTCGAGACGAGCCTCGATGGCGAAGGCCAGCTCCTCGACACCGCCGATCCCGAGCTCGGGGCCGCGCGCCGAGAGGTGGGAGCGTCGCGCCAGCGGCTGGTCAAGCGGCTCGAAGGGATCCTCCGGGCGGTGGGTCCCGACTCCGAAGGCTCGGTCACGCTCCGGAACGGACGCTACGTCATCCCCGTCCGGCGCGACGAACGGAAGCGTCCTGACGGCATCGTGCACGACGAATCGGCGAGCGGCGGTACCCTCTTTATCGAGCCGACCGCCGCGATCGAGCTCGGCAACGCGATGCGCGAGGCGGAGCTCGCCGAGGAGCGGATCACCCAGCGGGTGCTCCGGGAGATCACCGAAGCGCTCCGCGCCCACCACGAGCCGCTCGCGGCCGGGTTCCGGATGTGCATCGCGGCCGACGATCTGCTGGCACGCGCCCGCTACGCCGCGCGGGTCGACGCGCATGTGCCCGCGGTGGCACTCGCCCCGGCGCCGCTCCGCCTGGTGCGCTGCCGGCACCCGGTGCTGCTCGCGCGGAACATCGTGGTGGTCTCGTTCGACCTGACGCTGGACGGCGTCGAACGCACCCTCCTGGTGAGCGGCCCCAACACCGGCGGAAAGACCGTCCTCCTCAAGGCCACCGGCCTCGTGTCGGCGATGGCGGCCTGCGGCATCGTGCCGCCGGTGGGGGACGGCACCGCGATCCCGATCTTCGAGCGGATCTTCGCCGACATCGGCGACCACCAGTCGCTCCAAGCCGACCTGTCCACCTTCAGCGCCCACGTCGCCACGCTCCGCGACATCCTGACCCAGGCCGACGACCGTACCCTCGTCCTCCTCGATGAGGTCGGGAGCGGCACCGATCCGGCCGAAGGATCGGCGCTCGCCGCGGCGGTACTCCTGACGCTCACGCGCCGAGGCGCGATCACGCTCGCGACGACGCACATGGGGGCGCTCAAGGACCTGGCGACCCAGGCGCCCGGCGTGGTGAATGGTTCGCTCGAGTTCGACGTCGCCACGCTCGCCCCGACCTTCAGGTTCCAGAAAGGGGTGCCGGGACGGAGCTACGGCCTCGCCATCGCGCGGCGGCTGGGACTCGACGGCACGGTCCTCACCGAGGCGGAGACGCTGGTGCCCGACGAGGACCGGCGGCTCGATGCCCTGCTGGCGGAACTCGAGCGGAAGCAGCTGCAGGTGGTCCAGCGAGAAGAGGCGCTCGAGACGCTCAGGATCGATCTCGAGAATCTCGAGGCCCGACTCTCTCTGCAGCAGCATCAGCAGGAGACCCTCAGCGCTGACCTGGCCCTCCGGTCGAAGCACTTCGAGCGGGACGCCAAGAAGGAAGCGCGCGAACTCCTGATGGAGGCGCGCAAGCAGGTCGAGGCGGCGATCGCGCTGGCCCGGGAAGCGGCGGACGAGGAGAAGGCCAAGGAGGCGCGGCGGGTGCTGGAAG
>JBDSIR010000162.1:0-3470 GCA_039917855.1 Gemmatimonadales bacterium
CAAAACGTGCATAGTTGTTATGCATGTTTTTTTATTAAGTTTTTTATTGTGGTGCACTGAATGTTAGAGAGTGCTCGGCTCCCAGACCAGGGATTTGCCACTTCCCAGCCATGATTACAGCACGAGATACTTGATCTTCCTCACCTTCCTCGACAGCTTCTCGCTTGATCAAGATGTCATCAATTTGTTCAAGACTGGACAAAATCTCCTCAACCTTGTACACAGCCCCGACTCTAGCATCTCCTGTTCCCATTGAGAGAGTAACAGTCTGCCCTACCTGAGGAACAGGGACAACATACATGATCATCTGATAAACCACTCCATCAGCTGCAACAAAAACATTGGGAAACTTCACTAATTGAGGCAGGGGTGTTAGCAGTCGAGCAGGTTGAGGAGTAGGGACTTGTGGCATCATAACAGGCATCTGAGGTTGCTGAGGAGTAGGGACCTGAGGCATCGTGACAGGCATCTGAGGTTGCTGCATTGTCAGTCGAGCCATAGCATCTTGAGGAGTGAGAGCAGGCGCAACTTGACCAAAAGGAACCATCTGAGGTTGTGCGACAGGTGTCGGAGCAGCAGGTGCAATTGGTTGAATGTATCCAGCGTTAGCATTTGCAATGAATTGCATCACTATAGGCTCGAGTTCCTTCTTGAATACCCACCCAGGACGTCCTGCAAGATTTCCATTGAATGAGCCTCCAAGTTGCTTGATGTTCTCCTTCCAAGGCTTGGTGTTGCCAAAAACAGCGAGGGAGTTCTTGTAATACTCTGCTTGCATTGTATGTAGTGAACAACAGTGTCTATAGTCCTCTGAGAGAGTAAATTAGCTATCGAAAAAAATAATCAATTCTTTTTTATTATCATTGTATTTTCTTCAAGTACAATGGGATAGTTTATTAATTAATAAAAGACGAAAACAAGGGGATAAGAATTGAAGGTATGCAAGAGAGTATGATCCCGATTAGTAAGATAAGCAACATTTAATTGGGTTGTAGAGAGAGTTACTTTCGATTAGTTTTTGGACAGCCAAATTGCACACCTACTATCAAACAATAAAACACGATAAGCATTATGTTAACTACCCAGGGCACATGATTCTGTTGTATTTCTGGCACCTCAATACATTGTTGAAATAGTCCTGTTGAAGTTAAGTAAACACTACTAGGGAACATGGAAATTACTCTCACCTTATGGGATTGAGTTGTATGATAGTCCCAAAAACCTTTCACCATAACTCCATCCTCTGCTGCCCCAAGAATATATACATAGAATGTATCATTTAATAAATTAAGTACTTGTATAGTTAGAGTTGAGTTAATATATTTCATATCTGGAGGAAATACATAAGGAAAAATTACATCAACATACCCTTCAAAATCCAAAGAGTCATATTGAGATATAGTGACCAAATCAGATGTGCAAGCAAATGTTAGGGTAATTAGACTCAATAAGGTGATGGGAGTAAGCATTTTGTGAAATATAGAGATCGATACTTTTGTGATTAATTTTGCTGATGCTTCTTAAATCAATGTCCTCAACGGTATTATTTGTTCTAATGGTTATAATCTCGATTATCCTCCTACTCGTCACAAGCTTAACATCAACTGTAGCTGCATCTGAAGCCTTTGCATCAAGCTTCTATAACACCGATCCTTTAACAAGATCTGCTCATCAATATCTCACAATAGCAGCAGCCTTAGGTTGGGTATCGTTAGTTGTCCTTATCATAGTATTTATAGTTGCATTTATTACAGGTGAATTCTCTACCATAGCAATTTCAGAGGCTCTCCTATTAAATCCTAATCCTACTGTTGGAGATATTGATAGTGCCAAACTTGTAGCAGATCAACTTGCGTCAGGCCGTATAACTCAATTAATTATTCTTGTCATGACTGTAGTAATTGCAATCACAGCCTTTATTATCGGAATATTAGCAGCAATTGGAGCAGCAGCACTCGGAGAAATGTCCCAACAAGACGAAAGTTCTCGTGCAGCTTATACTTCCGGTATTATATCAGCAATCTCCGGTCTACTTGCAGGTGTTTTCCTATTTATTGTAACGTTGTCATATTCTCGGGTTAGATCGGCTCGTGATCAAGAATTAGGTAAGATACAACTCTTTCAAGCTCAGAACGTAAATCGTGTCGTAGTTGCAACCTCATAAAGATATATTACAAATAAATAAATGGTTGCTAATATTGCTAGTGTTATTGCCTCATCTCTCTGCGCTTCTTTTGTTGTCGGGGTTACTGTCTATATCACATCAATGTTATGGTCTGGTTATCGCCAACAATTCAAGAAACCAAATGAGGGTCGACCAAGGATCTTCCAAAAATCAAAGCAAGGATCCCCAGAAATATGAATAAGTTATTCATAACCTAGATAAGAGAGAAATGTCTGTTCGTAAGTTCATGCCATCTGAATCTCAACTATTTGAGACAATTAAAACACAATTGGAAGAAATTAAACCTGGAGAAAGAGTCCAAATATATATTCCTAAGGAATATTCACATCCTCTTCTATATTCCCATGACCATCGTTTCATTAATTGGGATGCTGTAGAAGAAGTCCAAATGGACATTAGAGGTTCTATTCTTAAACCAAATGTGATTGCTTCACTACGTTTTGAGGACGATGAGTCTAGACCAGTAATTGTAGACATCTATCATGTCTAATTATATACTTGAATCCAAGTATATATTATTATAGTTCCCCAAATGACCACTTATTTGAACCTTCTTGTATTTAACATTTTAGCACCATGCTGGGCATCCCACACACATTATGATGTTGATTCATATCTCCTCGATCGTAATTATAGAAGAAATAGAATTATTGACACAATCCAATCTAGTAACGCTGATGTTGTCTGTTTACAAGAGGTTACTGAAATAGAGTTCAAAGCTATCAGAGCTGGTTTACCTCATTTTAAAGGATTTAGATCTAATAACGCACCTAATTATTGGGAAAATTGGATAACAGAAGATACTCCATGGGAACCAAACGGAACTGCCATTTTTGCTCGTAATAGTAAATTTACTTCATTGAGTTTTAAGGATTATGCTCTTTCAGAAAGTGGTAATCATGCTACCAGATTAATCTGTCATGTTAATGATTTAGAGGTTAGTATATGGTCAATTCATCTGGACAGTGATAATCCTAAGACGCGTAGTATTGAACTAGAATCTCTATTGATGAATGAAACAAAGGGTAAAGAAATTATAGCAGGAGACTACAATATAAATATAGACACGAGCAATCTTAAGTATATGTTAGAAACTAGAGGATTTGTTAATGTACTAAGGAAAGTAGGTAACTTTGAACCTACGCATCCATTTAGCAGTAAATATTATCAGGCAAATACTTATAGCATACTCGATCATGTTATGCTATTAGGCGGGACTCCCATTTCAGGAGATGTTCTTGATAATGGAGTTTGGAGTATATCTGATGAGAGTAAAAGAATTGCA